>JAJZTZ010000184.1 GCA_021847305.1 Pseudomonadota bacterium
GTGAACTGCCGGCGCCGCGTCCCAGAAAGGCACTGCCCGAGAAGCATGTGCAGATGCTGCTGCTGCTCGACCGCGGCGAACTGATGCTGGAAAAACGCCCGTCACAGGGTATATGGGGGGGCTTGTGGAGCCTGCCCGAACTCGCTCCAGGCGCCGATGCCGCCGGCCACTGCCGCGAGCGCTTCGGGTTCATCACGCTGGCCCACCAGGCGCTGCCGCGGTTCGCGCACAGCTTCACCCACTTCAAGCTGCATATTCATCCGGTGCAACTCCAGCTCGTGCCGCGCCACGGCACGCCGCCCGGCCAGATCTGGCTGCCGCTGGCCGATGCGCTCGAGGCGGCGCTGCCCGCCCCCGTACGCACGCTGGTAAGACAAATTGCGCGCCAATGAACCGTCCGCCTGCTGCACAGGTGGCGTTGGCCATGCTATAAAGCCGCAGCCCAACAAAACAAACTCTCGTCGCCCAGTGACGCATGCGCATTTTCTCTTCCGGCGGCTGTTGTTTCTGACCCTTCTGCTCGGCCCGCTTGCCGCATCGGCCGGAATCATCGTCAACGCCGACGTCCCAGGCCACAGCATCAGCGTCGCCACCCTGCGCAACATTTACACCCTGCGCCAGACGCTGTGGCCGAACCGCCAGCCCGTCGTGATTTTTGTCCTGCCGGACGACAATCCGGCGCACGTTGCTTTCGCCAAGGAAAAACTAGGCCTCTATCCCTACCGCCTGCGGCAGACGTGGGACCGGATGAGTTTCAGCGGCATGGCCAGTGCGCCGATACAGGTGAAGGACGAGAACGAAATGCGGGAACGCGTGCGTGCCACGCCAGGTGCAATCGGCTACACAAGCAAGGACACTGTCTATGACGGCATCAAGACTCTCAGTCTGGAATAGCCTGCTGCTGAGCGGCCTGCTGGCGGCGTCGCCTGTCTGGGCGGATGAATTGGCGGGTCCCCGCTACCATGTTCAGGGATTTGCGGCGCAAGGCCTGATCAGCACCACCAACAATCGCTTCTTCGGCGACAGCCGGGACGGGGTCAGCACCGCATTCACCGAAGCCGGCCTTCACGGAACCTGGCAAGCCCTCGATGCGGTGCGGCTGTCAGGCCAGGTGTTGTACCGCCATGCCGGCGAAAGCGACCGGGAAGGCCTGCGCCTGGATTATGCCCAGGCCGACTGGCAGTTCTATCAAACCGAAGTCAGCCAGCTCGGGCTCAAGTTCGGCAAGGTCAAGCTCCCCTACGGCCTCTACAACGAAACGCGCGACGAGCCTTTCACCCGCCCGGGCATCCTGCTGCCGCAGTCGGTCTACGTCGACAACAGTCGCGATTTGCTGCTCGCAGCGCCCGGCGTCTTCCTGCATGGTGCCAGCGTGCAGCAGTACGGCGCGGTCGATTTCATGCTGGGCTGGGTGCGCCCCAATTTCAATAGCGAGTCGGTGGAATACGTCTTCCTGGGCAGGGCCCGCCCCGGCAAGCTGGAAGGCATAGGGGCCGTCGGCGCGCGCCTGCGCTGGGATCTTCCGACCGAGACCACGCTCATGCTGACCTACGCCGACGCCAAGGCCGAATACACCCCTGCTAGCGCGGACAGCCTGGCAGCGGGGAAAGTGAGTTTCCGCAACGTGCTGGCCACCGTTCAGCAACGGCTCGACACCCTGACGCTGACTGCCGAATACGGCGAACCCCGTGGCAACCCGACCGGCTTCGGTGCAGCACTGCCAGACAACGCCAGAACCGCGCAGGCATTTTATTTGCAGGGGGAGTGGCGACTCCGACCCGCATGGGAGCTGATGCTGCGCCACGAGCTTTTCTATCGCGACAAGAACGACAAGAACGGCACGCAGTTCCAGGCCACCACCGGCCTTCCCGCCCATACCATGTTCGCCCGGGATCTGGCACTGGGCCTGCGCTGGGACACCACGCCCAATCTGATGTTGCGTGCGGAGTTTCACCATGTCGACGGGACCGCCTGGCTGCCGGGGCCGGACAACCCCGATTTCTTCAGCCGCGAACAACGCTGGAACATGTGGCTCCTGCAAGCCGCGTACCGGTTCTAGCGCAATACGCCCATCCGCTTTTCTCAGTCTCAAATGGAAGCTGTTGCTTCCGCTCACCCTGGCCATGGCGACCGGCACGGTGGCGCTCACCTGGATCAACGACACCAATTTGCGCCGCGAGGTGCAGCAAACACGGCTCGACAGCGCGGCACGCAACGAGGCACTGCTGCGCTTCCTGATCGAGCAGAACGAACGTCAACTGGTCGATGCCGGGGCGGCGCTGGCTGACTTTCTGGTAGCCGCCAACCACAGTGGCCCACCCGACCTGAAATCCGGTTTCGCCTTGCAGCCTTACTGGGAGCAACTCAGCGTCAATCAGGGATTTGAAAGCTTGCGCCTCTACGATGCCGATCAGCAGCTGCTGACCGGCTTCGGCGGCACGCCGGTCCCGGAGGAACTGTTGTCGGCTCGCCTGACGGAAGTGCTGACCCGCGAGCGGCCCGCCAGCGGTCTTTTCTGCGCCGAGCGCTGC
>JAJZTZ010000060.1 GCA_021847305.1 Pseudomonadota bacterium
AATCAGCGGATCATCCGTCGTCAGGGCATCATCAACGATGATGCCCTGACGGCACGCCAGACCGGCCCGCCTGGCCAGATCCAGACGCGGGCGCACACCTGCGGTCACCACAACCAGATCAGCAGGGATGGACTCGCCGGACTCCAGACGCACGGCCTCTGCCCGTGTCCGTCCTTCTATTGCAGCGGTGCGTCCGTTGAGGAGAAAGCGGATGCCGCGGGATTCCAGCTCGGTTTGCAGCAGGGCTGCTGCCATTTCGTCGAGCTGACGGTCCATCAGCCGGCCATTACGGTGTACCACTGTCACGTGCATTCCCTGGCGGGTTAACGCATCGGCCGCCTCAAGTCCGAGAATGCCGCCGCCGATCACCACCGCATGGCGGTACATGCGCGCCGCCGCGAGCATGGCGGTCACGTCGTCTAAATCGCGGAAACCGACTACGCCAGGCAGTTCGGCGCCCGACAGCGGCGGAATGAAGGGTTCGGAACCGGTCGCCAGTATCAGCTTGTCGTAGGACGCCGTCAGAGTGCTGTCGGTCTGGACGTTACGCGCCACGCGATCAATCCCGGTAACCGTAGCGCCTGTGTGCAGGGTGATGCCGTTATCGGCATACCAGGCTGCATCATGCAAAATGGTATCGGCAAACGTTTTCTCCCCCGCCAGCACCGGCGAGAGCAGGATACGGTTGTAATTGACGCGTGGTTCGCTGCCAAACACCGTAATGGCATAGCGCTGCGGCGCGAGGCGGATGAGCGTTTCCACAACGCGCATGCCGGCCATCCCGTTACCCACCACTACCAGCCGCTCTCTCATTGCTTACACCTCAACCTTGCGTTGTTTCTCGTAGAGGAACTTCAGCACTTCATGGCGATAGTGGTTGTAGGTCGCATCATCGGCCAGTGCCAGACGATTGCGCGGGCGCGGCAGATTAATCTTGAGAATATCGCCGATCGTCGCAGCCGGGCCATTGGTCATCATGACGATACGGTCGGAGAGCAGCACGGCCTCGTCGACGTCATGGGTAATCATGATGACCGTATTGCCCAGCTCGCTCTGGATTTCCATCAGCGAATCCTGCAGGTGGGCACGCGTCAGCGCATCGAGGGCGCCGAACGGTTCGTCCATGAGCAGTACACTCGGCTCCATCGCCAGAGCGCGGGCAATGCCGACCCGCTGCTTCATGCCCCCGGAAATCTCATCCGGGCGCTTGTGCATGGCATGGCCCATGTGCACCAGTTTGAGGTTATGTTCGATCCAGTCCCTCATCTCGGCGCGGTTTTTCCTGCCCTTGAAAACCTGCTGTACCGCCAGCTCGACGTTTTCATAGGCCGTCAACCAGGGCAGCAATGAGTGATTCTGGAACACCACCGCCCGTTCTGGCCCCGGCTCGTTGACCTCGCTGCCTTCCAGCAGCACCCCGCCCTGCGTGGCGCGATACAGCCCGGCCACAATGTTGAGTACGGTGGACTTGCCGCAGCCGGAATGGCCGATCAGGGTAACGAATTCGCCTTTGGCGATGTCCAGGTTGACGTTGTCGAGCGCTTTGAATGCACCCTGGGGCGTCGGGAACTCGATCGAGACCTTCGTGAGTTCAAGATGTGAAGTAGTCACTGTAGTTATCTCCGTCATCAATCAGCGCAGGGTTGCACTCTTATCCCAGGACACCAGGCGTTGCAGCGCCAGCATGCTGCGGTCTAGCAGGAAACCGATGGCACCGATGGTCAGCACGGCGACCATGATCCGTCCGAGGGAATTGGAAGAGCCGTTCTGGAACTCATCCCAGACGAATTTCCCCAGACCGGGGTTCTGCGCCAGCATTTCCGCGGCAATCAGAACCATCCAGGCTATGCCCAGCGACAGTCGCAGACCGGTGAACATCATGGGAATCGCCGACGGCAGCACGATTTTCCTGATGTGCGTCACGGGATTAAGACGCAGCACCTTGCTGACATTGAGCAAATCGCGGCTGATGGAGGTGACCCCGACCGCTGTATTGATCATCGTCGGCCACAGGCAGCACAGCAGCACGGTAATCATGGAATTGAGAAAGGATTTCTCCACCATGGGGTTGTCCGTCACGTACACGGCGCTGACTACCATGGTGACCAGAGGTAGCCACGCCAGCGGCGATACCGGCCGGAAAATCTGGATCAACGGGTTGAAAGCGGAGTACAACGCCCCGGACAGACCGATCATGATGCCAACGGGGATGGCAATCAGGCTGGCGAGAGTAAATCCGGTCAGCACAGTGATCAGGCTGGTACCCACCTGATCGACAAAGGTCGGATCGCCGGTATACGGCCGGATTTTGGCCTTATACCCTGGATCACGCGCCAGCCGTTCGGCATTACGTTGTTCCTGGCGGGCATAAAACTCGGCTTCTTCCTGACGCTCAGCGAGATATTCCTGATACAGGCCCTTTGCCTGCGCATAGGTCTGCTCCGGTCCAGGAAAGGTACCCAGCGAGGTATGAATGGTGCCCGCCACGCCTTGCCAGACAACCAGAAAAATGACCAAACCGAGCAGCGGCAAGACAATAGACTTGAAAATCGTTTCGAACTGCGCCCTGGGTTCTTGCCAAAGGGCCAGCTTGACCAGGGGGATCAGAAAGGCCGGCAGCTTGAGGGGTATGCTCATGATAAAAACTCCACAGAGGAACCCGCACCGGGCGGGCTCCATTCAACTCAGGGTAAAACTCAGATCTTCTCGGCGCCTTTCAGACCGATCTTGAGCTTCTCCAGATAGGCATTCGGTTTGGTGCCGTCGTAGGTGACACCGTCGATGAATTTGTTGGTGGGCGGTTTGTATCCGCTTTCCTTGGCAAAATTGGGGAAGTCGCTCGCCTTCATTTTGCCTTCCGCAATCAGCTCCCTGGCTGCCACGGCATAGATGTCCGGACGATAAACCTTCTTGGCCATATCCATATACCAGCTATCCGGCTTGTACTCGGCAATCTGGCCCCAGCGACGCATCTGGGTGAGGTACCAGACAGCATCGGAGTAATACGGATAGGTTGCGTTGTAGCGGAAGAACACGTTGAAATCCGGTACTGCGCGTTTATCCCCCTTTTCATACTCGAACGTACCGGTCATGGAATTGGCGATAACATTGGCATCCGCCCCGACGTAATTGGGCCTGGAGAGAATTTTTACCGCTTCCTGACGGTTGGCATTATTGTTCTGATCAAGCCAGTAGGCTGCACGAATCAGGGCCTTGGTAATGCGTACAGTGGTATTGGGGTACTTATCGGCAAACTGTTTGGTAATGCCGAAGACCTTTTCCGGGTTATTTTTCCAGATCTCATTGTCGGTGATGACGGGCACGCCAATACCTTTGAATACCGCCTGCTGATTCCACGGCTCACCAACACAGTAGCCATTGATCGTACCGGCCTCCAGCGTCGCGGGCATCTGCGGCGGCGGTGTCACCGACAACAAAACGTCGGCGTTGATGGTGCCACTGGTATCGCCTTTCTCGGGCGCGTAATAGCCGGGATTGATACCACCTGAGGCAAGCCAGTAACGCAACTCGTAATTGTGCGTGGAGACGGGGAAGACCATGCCCATTTTGAATGCCTTGCCCTGTTTCTTGTACGCTTCAACGACCTTCTTCAGGACATCGGCCTTGATCGGGTGCACCGGTTTGCCGTCTGCGCCGAGCGGAACATATTTTTTCATCTCCTGCCACACGGCATTTGAGACAGTGATGCCGTTACCATTGAGGTCCATGGAAAACGGAGTAATCACATCGGCCTTGGTGCCGTAGCCGATGGTCGCAGCCAGGGGCTGACCGGCCAGCATCTGTGCACCATCGAGCTCCCCGGTAATCACGCGGTCGAGCAATACCTTCCAGTTGGCCTGTGCCTCGAGCTGCACATACAAGCCCTCGTCTTCGAAGTAACCTTTTTCATAGGCAATGGCCAAGGGAGCCATATCCGTCAGCTTGATGAAGCCGAACTTAAGATCTTCCTTTTCCGGTTTCCCCGTGGCGGCCAGAGCCACCCCGCTTCCATACAGAGCTGAAACCGCGATAGCCAAGACAGCGCGTTTCAAAAAAGTGCGGCGACTCAATGCAGACTTGCTCATTTGTAGATCTCCCTTAACGGAAAAACAAAAAGGCGCTCACACCGTGGCGAGTTACACCACGCTATGAGCGCCTTTGCTCGAAACATCACTTTTTGCGACCGACGTTGGCCGTTAACAGAACATCAGCAACTACTGTGCCAACCTAAAAATGGCTATTGAAAGGGGTAACAAGCAATAAAACCGCGCAAGATGCACCAGAATAGTCCATAACCATGCACCCAAAAGCAGCAAAGCAGACCGCCACCGAGAGAATCGCTGATTTATTCCATTTAGGCATAAATCAGTAAGTCGGCTGCGCAGTGCATGTCCGCACAGCCTCACGCCTTCAATGTCTCGCGTCATTGAGCGGCCGGGGAAAAATCCACCCGCAGGGAACGCGAATAATTCAGTGTTTCCCTAGAATTGCGCTCCGAGGATGTCAGCCATGGCAACCGTGGCGCTGGCCACCTCCACCAGTCGCTTGCCCTGATTCATGGCCATTTTGCGCAGCGCCCGATAAGCCTCCTCCTCGCTCATGGCGCGATGCTTGATCAGCACGGCCTTGGCCTTTTCCACCAGCTTGCGTTCTTCCAGCGCTTCACGGGCCGAGCGCAGCTCATCCTCAATATTGTGCAGCCGGCGTGACTGCGTTTGCAGCAGGTCCAGCAAGGCGCGCCCAAGATAGACGGACCGCCCCTCCACCTGCTCCTGGGCAAGCTCCAGCAAAACATCAGGCGCTGACGCATCAACCGGACGGCCAAGCAGCACACCCTGCGGAACTGCTACTGGACAGCTCCCGGCAAGTTCGGCTATGCGAGCCTCGTCATCCACCCACTCGCTTTCGGCTATTTGAACCTGCTGGTCACACACATCAAGCAGTTGCTGCTCCAGCCGGTCTTCAAGGGCTTTCAAGGCATCGATACGCTGCGTGGCCTGATCAAACCAGAGCTGTGCCATTTCCGTGCCGGCGCCGGGCTCGCTATGCATGGTCAGCGCCATACGCCGCGAACGCTCCAGTTCAGCAGTCACCCCGGAGGAGATCAATGCCTGCCAGGCCGCCAGACTGTCGCCATCGGCAAACTCAGTGAATAACTGAAAACAGCGCTCCTGGGCATCGATGCGGTTTACCAGTGCGGTGCGCAATTCGCTGCCCGCCCAGCCCCGACTGAATCCGATCACGCCAATGGCACGCTCCTGCCCGGCCAACTCTTTGCCCTGCATGAAGTTGAGCAAGGCAACCAGCGCGCCGGTTATACCCGGCTTTGCTACCGGAGCTGCCGCCTCGAATGCGGCCGCCAGCATATGCCGGATCAATTCATTAAAACTCGCCATGGCCTGTGGCGCATCCAGTTGCTGCTCATCTACCTGGCTGCGCAGCTCAGGCAAATGGCTCAGTCCGTGCACAGCAAGCGCCAGCAAGGCATACAGCTGACTGCTAGACGGATGGCACTCCACTGCTGATGCTGATTGGGTGAGTCGCTCTCGAAAAGGCAGAGCTGCTTGCTCGACTTCCTGACGATAACGTTGCAGGCGGTTGACGTACATGGCGCCGTCCGTCACCAGAAAGAAACTGGTGGCCCCGCGTTCGCGCTGCAGCGCGTGAATAATCCCGCGCAGCAAACCGATCATGCGGCTGGTTGCCAACAGATGGCGCAACGACTGGATTTCACACTCGCGCGATTGCTTGAGCAAATGGACAATATCGGTATTGAGCATGGCACGGCTGTCTGTAGTTCATCTGCACAACAGACAGCACGTTTTATGCCAGCCCCCGGCATAGATGGGGGAAAATCAGGGAGAGTGGAGCCGAGGCCGTCCGCTTGTCATTCTTCGCGCTTATGCGGGTGACTGCTGCGCCACTCATGTGCCATGGCATACAGAGTGGGCAACACGACCAATGTCAGCAACGTCGCTGTGACCAGCCCGCCGATAACCACTACAGCCAGTGGACGCTGTGTTTCCGAGCCGATGGCATGGGACAGGGCCATCGGCAGCAGCCCGAGCATTGCCAGCATGCCGGTCATCAACACAGTACGCATGCGTTGCATGGCGCCCTCGGTCACCGCCTCGGTCCAGCTCTTGCCTTCGGCTCTGAGCTGATTAAAGGTCGTAATCATCACCACACCATTCAGCACCGCCTGGCCGAACAAGGCAATGAAGCCGATGGCAGCGGATACCGAAAGCGGAATGCCGGTGACAAACAGGGCCAGAATGCCGCCGATCATGGCAAACGGGATATTGAGCAGAATCAACATGGCGTTCTTGAACGACTGGAACGCATTGAACAGCAGCACGAAAATCAGCAGCACGCTGATCGGCACCACCATGGCCAGACGTTTCATGGCGCGCTGCTGGTTCTCGAACTCACCCGACCAGCTGATATGGTAACCATCGGGCAGGCTGACGTGCGCTTGCACCAGTTTCTGCATATCGGCTACCACGCTGCCCATATCGCGCCCGCGAATAAAGATGCCGATTGCCTTCACCCGCCCGCCGTTTTCACGGGAAATATTCATTGCCCCGCTGGCGGCCTTGAACGTCGCCACTTCGGCAAGCGGCACATACGCTCCGCTGGGCGTTGCAATGAGCAGGCCACGCATGCGATCAAGCCCGCGGTCCTTTTCATCCAGCCGCACGGTCACCGCGAAACTCTTCTCGCCTTCCCAGATTTGCGTCGCGTCCTTGCCGCCCAGCGCCGTTTCGATCATATCCTGAATGTCGGCCACCTGCAGACCGTAGCGCGCTGCCTTGTCACGGTTAACCTCAATCCGCCATTGCGGCAAATTGCCGGCCCGGTCAACAAAGGCATCGCTGACGCCCTGCACTTTCTGCACCAGCGCCAGAATCTGCTCCGCTTTGGCGCCCAGCACCGCGGTGTCATCGCCAAATACCTTGATAACCACCTGCCCCTTGATCTGCGAGATACTTTCCAGCACGTTGTCGCGAATCGGCTGGGAGAATCCCACATCCAGACCCGGAATCCTTTTCACGGCGGCCGTCATCTGATCAAGCAGTTTGTCCTTAGTCATACCCGGACGCCAGTGCGATTCATCGCGTAAATCGACCAGGATTTCGGCGGAGTTAATGGCTTTCGGATCAGTGCCATCATCCGGCCGACCGGCTTTGGAAATAACCGACTTGACTTCCGGCACGCTGCGTAGCGCATCCCTCACCCGGTGCATCATCACCACGGCTTCGGGTAACGAGATGCTGTTGGGCATGGTCACATTCGCCCAAATGGTGCCCTCATCCAGTTCCGGTAAGAATTCGGTACCCAGATAGGGCATCAGTGCCATGCTGAACATTAACGCCGACACAGCGATCAGCAGGACTTTTTTGCGCGAACGCAGCGCCCATTCGAGTATGGGCCGGTATCGCCGGGCAAACCAGTCAACCAGGCGGTTATGCTCGTGCGGCAAGTGTTTCGGCAGGAAATAGCGCGACAACAGCGGCACCAGTGTCAGCGACAGAATCAGCGCGGCAATCAACGCAAACACCACCGAATAAGCCATGGGCGCAAAAATACGCCCCTCCTGACGCTGCAGGGCGAAAATCGGCAAATGCGCGGCAATAATGATAAGCATGGAAAAGAACGTCGGTCGACCGACCTCCACCGCCGCTTCCTGCAGTAGCCGGATACGCGATTTGCCCGGGTGCTCGTCGGCCTGGGACAGGCGATGAAAAATATTCTCCATCACGATCACGGCACCGTCGACAATAATACCGAAGTCCATTGCGCCGAGAGACAGCAGGTTGGCCGGAATCCCCTTGAATGTCAGCCCCAGGAACGTGCCGAGCAGTGACAAGGGAATCACCAGTGCCACAATCAAAGCGGCACGCAGGTTGCCCAGAAACAGGAACAGCACCAGCGATACCAGCATGGCACCTTCGGTCAGATTGTGGAACACCGTGTGCAGGGTCTTGTCGATCAGCCAGGTACGATCGTAGAACGGCACGATCTTGACGCCCGGAGGCAACATGTCACGATTGATCTGATCGACTTTGTCCTTGATGGCCTTGAGCACATCAGAGGGGTTTTCACCGGAACGCATGTCGATAATACCGGTCACCACGTCATCATTATCGTCGCGGCCGTTGATCCCCTGCCGCGGTTCCTCGCCAATGGTCACCTTGGCCAGATCGCGGATCAGCACAGGGCTACCGTTACGCTCGGTCACAACAACATTCTCAATATCGCGTGCGTCCTTGAGCAAACCTATGCCGCGAATCAGATATTGTTGCGAGCCTTGCGCCACATAGCCGCCGCCGGCATTGGCGTTGCCGCGTTGCAAAGCCGTGACGATATCCTGCAGACTGACGCTGTAATCCTGTAAACGCGCCGGATCGGGGCTGACCTCATAGGTCTTGATCCCGCCGCCCATGCTGACCACGTCAGCCACACCTGGCACCTGCTTGAGCTGGCGGGCCACTACCCAATCCTGCAGGGTGCGGATGTCGCGCGGATTCATGCCATCGGCACGCAGCTGGTAGCGATAAATCTCGCCGATCGGGGTAGTCAGCGGCGCCAGCCCTGGCGTCACACCATCGGGCAATTCAGCGTCACGCAAACGCTCGTTGACCTGCTGGCGGGCAAAATAGGGATCGACACCGTCATCAAAAGTAACCAGCACGAAAGACAGACCGAACTGGGTATGGGAAAACATGCGTACGGAGTGCGGCAGACCGCTCAACGCCACCTCAACCGGAATAGTCACCTGTTTTTCCACTTCTTCCGCGGCCCGTCCCGGATACAGGGTAATCACGGTCACCTGGGTATCAGAGACGTCCGGAAAGGCTTCAACCGGCAAATTCTTGAACGCGATGATGCCGCCGCCGATAAACAGCAGCAGCGCCAGCACGACAAACATCGGCTGGTTCAGCGCCGTGGAAACAAGTTTGCGGATCATTTGGCCTCCAGCATCTGCTGCAACAGCAGAGCGCCGGCGGAGACTACCTTGTCGCCCACCGCAATCCCGTCGGTAATGATGCTGTGACCACCTGGACGGATTTCCGCCTTCACTTCACGGCGTTCAAATGCATTTGGCGGCCGGAACACAAACACGTACTGCTTTTGTCCGAGCAGGAACACCGCCGTATCCGGAACATCAATGCCCTTCGGTGCCGCCTCGGTTACGCGGGCTTCGGCAAACATCTCGCCCTTGAGTCGATGCGATGTATTGTTCACGTCGGCGCGTACGGTGACGGTACGCTTTTGCGGGTCAACCATGGCGGAGACGGATTTGACGCTGGCGCTGAACATTTCATCCGGCCAGGCCGAAACGGTAAATTGAACCGGCTCCCCTACCTTGAAGTGGCGCAGGTCCACTTCCGGCACATCCAGATCAAGCCAGAGATGGTCTGGATCGGTCACCACAAATTCAGGCTGCTCGGCATCCGGCTTGACCTGCTGCCCCGGATTGATGTGACGATCCACCACCGTCCCGGCGATCGGCGAACGCAACTGGTAGCCCTCATCAATTACCTTGGCCGTGCCACCCAGAATCCCCAGCTGGCGTGTGGTCCGGTCTCGTTCAGCTTCTGCTGTAGCCAAGTCAGCCTTAGCCTGTTCCAGATCCTTCACCGCTGCCACACCATGCTCTGCCAGATCTCGGGTGCGGTCGTACTGGGCTTTGACCTGCTCATACGCCGCCTGTGCCTTGCGCGCATCCGCCTGGGCCGCGCCCATATCCGGCGACAGCACGGTTGCCAGGCCCTGCCCGGCGCTCACCTGATCCCCCAACTGCACACTGATCTGGCTGACCCGCCCAGCCATGGGGGCAAAAATCCGCACAGTCCTGTCTTCATTCCATTCCAGGCGACCCGGTACGCTGCGCTCATCGGACTCGGCCGGCTTGGCCAGAGCCAAGCGCAGCTCGGCTATCTGTGGGCTTTTAAGCGGAAAGACGATGCGGCTGCCGGTAATCTTCGGTTGCTGGGGTACATTCTCTTGCGCATGCTTGCCGCAGCCGGCCAGCAATGTGACGGTCACGATGACCAATGCGGTTTTTTTCATGGCTTGTTTCCGGATTGAATACTGGACTGGAATGCCGCCAGATTTTTGGCGTAGTCGTCTTCTGCCGCAGCAGCTTCCAGTTGCGTGGAGCGATAGACCCGGCGCGCATCAAGCAGATCAAGCACCGATGCGGCCCCGCGTTTGAAGGCATATTCACTGGCGGCAAGGGTGCTTTGCGCCATGGGCATGAGATCTTCGCGGTAGTGGCGCAGGCGTTCCTGGGACTGGTTCAGGTCGCTTTCCGCCTGGATAATTTCTGCCATCGCCCGGCGTTTGACCTGCGCCTCGGCATCCTCGGCGGCGCTGTAGTCAGCCTCGGCACGGCGGATTTCACCTTCATAGGCATAACCGACAAACAGCGGCGTACTCACCGACACCGACCAGCGTCCGTTAGGCACTGGGTTTGTAACGTTATGGCTGTAACCGACACCCACCGTCAGATCATGCGTTTTCAGGCTGCGCGCCAACTTGCGCGCTGCATCAGCAGCCGCCACACGGTCTTCCGCAGCGCGCACATCAGCTCGCTGCGCGACCAGATCATCAACATTGAGTTTGCTGGCTGGGCTATCCAGATTGGGCCATGGGTCACTCGCCTCCCAGTCGCCCTGATTGGCATTTTTTCCGGCCAGCATGGCCAGCTGCCAGCGAGCGTGCACCAGATCCGACTTGGCCTGCTGCAGATCGGCTGCGGCACGCACCACGTCCAGCCTGAGCCGGGTAGCATCGGCACTGGCAATATCACCGTATTTCTGACGTAAATCCACGGCCCGCTGGCTTTCACGAAACAACGACAGGGTGTCCTCACCGATACGCAGCTTTTCCTGCGCATATTTAAGGTCCCAGTATGCCCGGGCGATTGCCAGTTGCTGTACCCGCCGAGTATCTGCCAGATCCGCCTGGCTGGCGCGGAATGCATTGTCAGCTGCCTCCATGCGGTACTGGCGTTTGTCACCGCGCTCGATCACCTGATCCAGTTCGACAGAAGTTGAGGTATTCTGATCCTGCCCCTGGGTAATCATGTGCTGGCCCGGCGGATAATCCGACACACCGACAGTCAGGTTGGGGTTCGGCCGCGCCTGAGACAGAGCCACGTCCGCCTGGGCACGATCGACATTGCGCTGTGCCTGCACCACATCCGGGTTGGCTGTAAGCGCCATAGCCTTTGCCTGCTCAAGTGTGAGCGCGCAGGCCGGAGCTGCCGGCAAAAGCCCCAGGCAGACCAGACCGAACAACCCGATACGCAGGGGGGGTAATTGTTTCATACTATCCTCGCCATTAATGCGGCTCGGATTATCTGGTCAGTTCTATTAAGGACTCATTAAGTTTGCGTCGTGAAGGAAAATATTTATTTTTCTGCTGCCCGGATCATTGCCGGTCAGTTTTTCCTCTGACACTGCCTGTCAACAGCAGGTCATGTGGCGCGTTTACCCTATAAAAATTGCCCTGGAGACATGTATGTACAACTTACGCGCAATGCGACAGCTTCTCAGCGCTCTGGCACTCTTGCTGTTTAACGCCCCTGCCCCTGCTGCCGGTTATGACCCGCTGGTCCCTCTGCCGGGCAAAACTCAGGTCGAGGACCTCACCCTGCATGACAGTCAGCGCAACCGTGACATTCCACTGCGGGTTTATCTGCCCGCCAGTTCGGCACCCGCCCCGCTTATCCTCTTCAGCCATGGTCTCGGCGGATCGCGTGAAGGCAATGCCTACACCGGCACCTACTGGTCCCAGCGGGGATATGCTGTCGTTGCCATGCAGCATGCGGGCAGTGATGAGGCCATCTGGAAAGGCAAACCAGCACGTCAGATCATCGCCAGCATGAAACAGGCAGCCAGCGCCAGCAATCTGGTTGCCCGCATCGGCGATGTACATGACGTGATCGACCAGCTGACCCAGCTCAATGCCACAAGCAGTAGCCCGCTGTATCACCGGTTTGATCTGCAGCACATCGGTATGTCCGGTCACTCCTTCGGCGCGGTGACAACTGAAGCCGTGAGCGGACAGTCTTTTCCTGCCAGCCTGCATTACACCGACCCGCGCATCAAGGCCGCCCTGGCATTCAGCCCAAGCACCCCAAAACAGCAGAGTGCGGAACAGGCATTTTCCTCGGTTCAGCTTCCCTGGATGCTGATGACGGGCACAGAGGATAATTCGCGTCTGGTCGGCACCACCGTAGCATCGCGTCTTGCTGTCTACCCGGCTCTGCCGCCCGGTGATAAATACCAGCTGGTGCTATACAAAGCAGAGCATTCCGCCTTTACCGACCGGGAGCTGATGGGCGAAAAAGGCCAGCGCAACCCGAACCACCACCGCGTGATTCTCGCGCTGAGCACTGCATTCTGGGATGCCTACCTGAAAAACGATCCCGCCGCCAAGGCATGGTTGCAAAGCAATGCACCGCGCTCGGTGATGCAAACAGAAGATCAGTGGCAGTGGAAATAGCGCGTCGGCCCCTGGAGCGAGGTAACACGCTCTAGAATAGCGACAGCTGAGTCTGAGATTTTTCCGCTATCTCTTGCGGCACCCGGAACAGATCGGAGCGCAACCGGCTGAGGTTGTCCCGCTGATTAAGGCCCAGTTTGCGGGTGGCAAGATCAAAACGCTGCCGCAGCATCTGGGCAAAGATCCCGCTGCCACGCATGCGCGCTCCGAACGTGCTGTCATAGCGCGCACCGCCGCGCGATTGCTCGATGAGGCTGAGAACGTGCGCTGCCTTGAGGGGATAATGCTGTTGCAACCACGCCTCGAACAGACCTTCTACTTCGCGCGGCAAGCGCAACAGCACATAACCGGCCATGCTCGCGCCCGCTCCTGCTGCTGCCTGCAGAATCGCTTCCATGTCGTTATCGGTCAAGGCGGGAATGACCGGGGCCACCAGTACGCCGGTGGGAATCCCCGCCTGCACCAAGGTCTCGATAGCCTGCAGGCGGCGTTTCGGTGCCGCGGCGCGTGGATCGAGGCGGCGCGCCAGAGCGTGATCAAGGGTATCGACCGTGATAAACACTTCTGCCAGATTGTCTTGTGCCATCTGCTGCAAAATATCGATATCGCGCTCGATCAGCGCAGATTTGGTAACAATCGCCAGCGGATGGCGAAATGTCTGTAACACTTCCAGCACCTGCCGAGTGATGCCATGACTACGCTCCAGCGGCTGATAGGCATCGGTATTCGCGCCAAGGGCCAGCGGAGCGCAGCGGTAAGATTTGGCCGACAGCTCCTTTTTTAGCAGCGTGGCGGCGTTCGCCTTAACGACAATACGTGTTTCGAAGTCCAGCCCGGCAGACATGTCCAGATAGGCGTGTGACGGCCGCGCATAGCAGTAAATGCAGCCATGCTCGCAGCCCTGATAGGGATTGATGGAGCGATCGAAGGGAATATCCGGAGACTGGTTGTAACTGATAATCGAACGAACCGTGTTGACCAGTGCTACGGTTTGCGGCTGTTCGACCTGGCCGGGGTCGTTTTCACCCCAGCCATCATCGATATGCTCTTTGAGCAAGGCGGCAAAACGGTTGTGCGGATTACTGCCGCTGCCGCGGCCTTTCATTTGGCTGGGGCAGGCGCCGGGCCACGACGCCAGTATCCCTGCAGGCGCTCCTGCTGTTCCTTGGTCAGCACGCCGTCCATCTTATGCTGGGCCGCCACGCCATTCTGGTACATCTGCTGCTGCAGCTTGCCGATACTCTGATAGGCCTCGTCAATCGCCTTGCCGTCCTGCTGCGGTGCAGCATACAAATCACGCAGATGCGACTGGGCATCCATCATCGCGCCC
>JAJZTZ010000061.1 GCA_021847305.1 Pseudomonadota bacterium
GATTACGCCGGTTACGCCATTCGAATGGCAATTTATCAAGGATCGTTTATGACCCGTTTTTATCATTTCTGGTCCAGCATGCCGGCTCAGCGTGTGCGTCTGGCCCTGGCCTACAAACAGGTGCCGCATGAGGCTATTGCTTTGTCGCACGACGACGATGCGGTGTTTTTCGATCATGGCGTGGCCCATGCCGACTGTTTGTTGCTGCGAGATAACGGCGAGGTGGCTACGGATCCTCTGCGTACGCTCGAATCGCTGGACGAGTGGCTGGGCGGCCGGCCGATTCTGCAGGGTGTTTTGCCGCCAGAGGCCTGGAATGCCCTGCTGAATTGGCGCAACAGCGTAGAACATGTGCTGGGGCGGTTGTATGCGGCGGTGCTGCCGGGTTTTCTCGATATTGAGGAGAGTGAGGCGGCGCATGCGGCGTGCAAGGCGGAAATCGAGCACAAATACGGCATGAGCCTGGAAGAACTGACCAATGACCGTTACGACGGCTTCAACCAGCTGTCCGCCATGAGCCGGTTAAAAGATCTGGGGCGGCATCTGGGCAAGGAAAAATTCTATTACGGCGGTCAGCTGAGCGCAGCCGATATCCTGCTTGCCTGCGATCTGTTTCCGCTGCAGTTGCTCGACGGCGTTACCGTGCCGCTCGATATCATGTATTACATCAAGCGGGTGGAAGACGCCTGCGGCGCCAGCCCGCGCGATGGGGTGGTGGCGACACTGGCAACGGCACATTAGTGGATTAACGTATTGAGTTATATGGCACACCAGGCCATAAATTAAGTCATTTGCCTGCCCGGCATGGCGGTGAATCGTTAGCGTGGCTTTTCCGCTCGGATCAGCGCCCCGATAGTGGTGGCTGCAGTGCGGTAAGCGGTGAAGCCGGCCAGTTGTGCATGGGCAAGGCCGCTTTCTGCAAGCAATTGCAGCAGCACTTCCGGTGCCAGCGTGCCGGACACGCAGTCGGCCCAGGAGTCGCCGCAACAGGCACCGCTGCTACTGGTGCTGCCGTTACCTGTGCTGTCGTCGCGCACCATGTCGGCAAACTGCAGGCGGCCACCCGGCCGCAATACCCGCGCAATTTCCCGAAATACCTGGACCTTGTTGGTTGACAGATTGATGGAGCCGTTGGCAATCACTACATCGACCGAGTTGTCGGGAAGTGGGATGTGGCTCATGTCGGCTTCATGCGCTTCGGCCTGGGTTAAACCCATACTGGCGGCATTTTCCCGGCTTTTGCGGACCATGGCCGGGGTGTCGTCAAAGCCGATGGCCCGGCCATGTGGTCCGGTCAGCAGGGCGGCTATGCACAGGTCGGCACCAGCGCCACAACCCAGGTCCAGCACGGTCTGGCCTGCGGTAATTGGCCCCAGGCTGAACGGGTTGCCCACTGCTGCCGACGCAGCCCACACCGCATCTGGTAGACGAGCCAGCCAGTCTGGCGAGTAGCCGAGGCGGCGGGCGTTTTCCTTCCCCTTGTCCCAGCCGAAGTCATCGTCCGGCTGCAGTGCCAGTCTGGTATAGAGCTGGCGTACCTGTTCCAGAGGACTATCTGCACTGCTGCATGTGGTGTTGTCGGTCATGGGGGTATTCCTTGGCCAGGTGTGGTTTGCCCGGCTACGCGCTAGTGCGACGGAAAATGGCTCCGTAGTGGTAGGGTGGCAATTCAACGACTTCTGTCAGTTCGAAGCCGGCCGGGGTGACAACGGCAGCCAGGGCTTCCGGACTCATGCGCATGGGCGTCGCTGGACCGCGTGGCTGGCCCAGTACAGTGGTTTCTTCACGGGCGCGGGCATGCCAGTTGATGACGATAAAACGCCCGCCAGGCTTAAGCACGCTATGAATGGTTTGCGCCAGGCCGGTCTTGTCCGGCACGCCGTGAAACGTGTTGGCGATCAGTACCACATCTATCGGCGCCGAGATACGGTCCTGCAATTCGCGGGCGTCACCTTCCAGAAACGTGCAGTTACCGACCTGATGGCATACAGCTTTGGCCTGCTGCAGCATGGCCGGGTCCAGGTCCACCCCGAATACATGCCCTGGCTCCACCAACTGCGATAGCGCGGAGGTGAAATAGCCGTCGCCACAGCACAGGTCGACTACACTATCGTGGGTGGCAATGCCCACTGCCCTGAGGGTGGCTGCCGGGGCGGGCCACAAGGCTTGCCACCAGTCCTGATCAGGCATGCCGGTGGCGGGAAAACGCTTTTCTTCAATCATCGGTTGCCTCGGGGCTTTGCTTGACAGTCTGTTTCGATTGCCGGAGCATGTCTGTTAATCACTACGCATATAAATAAAAGCACATATGAGTATTAACACATATAACGAAAGCGGCGTCAATCGTCTGGCCCAGGTGCTGAAATTATTGGCTGAGCCGAGTCGCTTGCATATCCTGTGCAAGTTGGGACTTGAATGCCGGCCGGTAAGCGATATTGTCGTTGCTACCGGATTGTCTCAAACCAATGTGTCCTTTCATCTGCGGGCTTTGCGTGAAGCCGGTCTGGTGAGGGCGGAACGACGTGGCTCCTTTATCTATTATTGCCTGCCCGATCCGGCTTTGCTGCACATTCTGGCTGAGCTGTATGCCTTGCTGCTGCGCGAGAAAAACTGCTGTGATGATGGACGGGTTGATGAAGTCTCAGGTGACCAGGAAAGTCTCGGCCGGATGTGTGGGCGAGGGGCATGAGACTGGCTTAACGGGCGCCAGGCCAAGTTTAGGGCGCTGTTAGCTTGCAGTAGCCACCCGGCCGGGTTTGCGCGTGGCCAGCCACAAGATGGCTGCAAACGCGGCCAGTGAGATGGGGAGCGAATACTGGTTGATGCGCTCCCAGCCGAAGTGGCTGACCATGGCGCCGGAACTCAGCGAGGAAACAGTCAGCGTGGTGAAGATAAGGGCATCGTTAAAGGCCTGGGCTTTGGTTTTTTCGCTCTGGCTATAGGTTTCCGTCAGCAGGGTGGTGCCGCCGACATACAGGAAGTTCCAGCCTATGCCCAGCAGTACCAGGGCGAATTCAAAATGTTCAAATGTGCTGCCCGACAGGTTGGTCAGTGCGCTCGCAATCAGTAGCAGACTGCCGCCCAGCATCACTTTCAGTACCCCGATTTTACGTATCAGATCCCCGGTAAAGAACGAGGGCGCAAACATCGCCACGAGGTGCCACTGAATGACCAGAGTGGTGCTGGAGAAGGGGTAGCCGCAGAAATCCATCGCAATGGGGGTGGCGGTCATCAGGAAATTCATCACGCCGTAACCGATCATGGCAGCCAGCAGGGCCACAAGGTAATTGCTCTGCCGTACGATCAGGAACAGCGGTCGGGCTGCCGCCGTTTCGTTGTGGCGATCCGGGGCAGGCAGGTCCAAACGGGTTGCCATCAGCGCCGAGAAGGCTGTGACCAGGGCCAATGCTAGAAAGCTGGCGAGGAAGTCCTGCTCCAGCAGATTGCGACTGAGACGAGCCAGGTTGGGGCCAATGAAAGCGGCGAACACGCCGCCTGCCAGCGTTAGCGAAATGGCTTTGGCCCTGAGGTTTGTGGTCACCGCTTCGGCGGCGGCAAAGCGATAGAACTGCGCCACTGTGGTATGCATGCCTATGAATACGCTGGCAAAAGCAAAGAGATAAAAGTTGCCCAGCCAGATTGCCAGCGAGGCAATCAGTGCGCCGCTCGAGCCGAGCAGGGCGCCCCGCACGAAGACGAACCGCCGGCCTTTGCGTGCCATCAGGCGCGACACGTAAAAAATGGTCAGCAGGGTAGTGAGATACTGAATGGCCAGGGGAAGCGTAGCCCACGAGACACTGGGAGCCAGTTGTTTGCCGATCAGAGCGGAGGACGAAACGACCAGACCGATGCCAGTGAATAGCATGGCCTGACAAAAAGCCAGAATGAAAACGTTAGCGTTCATGGGGGAGTGGGCCGATCACATTTGCAGTCGGTGATTCATTTAAATGCTAAAAGCGCGTTGGGAAGCGCAGCGGATTGTGATGCGTTCATGGCGCTCATTTCACCAGGCAGCAGTAAAGCTGCGAATGAACAGTTCTGTGTCGCTAATCGGCAGGTTGTTGATGCCGGCAGCTCCTTCGCGGCCGCCGCCGGCGAATTGTGCGCAGAGCTGGCCGGCGCCGGTTGGCTTGTTAAGCGGCGCCCGTACGCTGACCGTCAGGCTGCCTCTGGGGTTGGGTGTGAGAACGGCATGCGCCCGGTTGGGAAAGCGGTTTGCCAGTTCATTGCCAAATACGCCGGATACCCGGCGGCTCCAGGCGCTATCCGGCAGCAACCAGACTGCCGCATGTGGATTTTCTTCCAGCGGCGGCAGCGCTTTAGCCTTGGCAAGATCGTTTTCAAACCCTTCCTGCAGTGTGGTGAAGGCGTTGTCTGTATAGATGAAATCCAGCGGCCGGCTGTAGGGATGCAGGCGATTGAACAGGTCCGCCGGGTGAAACCACAGGTCGGCAACGGTTTCGCCATAGGCATTGTAATTCAGGCATTCGCCCAGGGCTTGCAGGGCAGCCAGCCGGTCTGCCGGTAATTCCAGTTGCTCTGCCAGCTGGCGTGCGCTGGCCGTGAGGTTGTCGCCAAAGGCGGCAACCACGGCCCACTCGGCATGGGCGCCGTGCAGGTGACGATTCATCAGCAGGCTGGTGCAGACATTTGCAGCGGTGTCGATGTGTGCGGTGAAATAAGGGTGCTGCGGCAGTGGGCCGGGCAGGTGGTGATCAAACCACTCCACTTTTACGCCGCGCTCCAGCAAGCCGTCGAGTGCCGCGCGGTTGGGCGCGACACTGATGTCGAGTGCCAGAATGCGGTCGCCCGCCTGAGCCGGCGTGCGTGTCAGCAAGGCGATGTCGCGTTTGACGCCGGTCACCAGTTCTGTGTGGCCGGGGTGAGCCAGACGGTACTGCTGCAGCGCGCACAAACCGTCGGCGTCGCCATTGAAGACATCGTAGTGCGTCATGGAAGCGTTTATAATTGCCGGGAAACCCCGCCAGTGTAGTGTTTCTGCCCAGGCGGAACAATAGCGCAAACAACCGAGGGCCCCTGAGGCGGATACCTGATCATGCCATCCCGCGCGCAATCCAAAATTCTCTACAGCCGACTCGTGTGGCTGCCGTTGCTGGCTTATGTCCTGCTGGTCGTCTATGGCAGTCTGTTTCCCTGGTCCGGCTGGCAGTGGCCGGCAGACAGCCTGATAGATTTTCTTTGGGCCGCGTTGCCCCATTACATTACCCGCACCGACGTGACCACCAATCTGCTGGTTTATTTTCCGGTCGGGTTGCTGGCGGCACTGGCGCTACGCCGCTCCAACAGCCTGCCGCTGACCTGGTTGCGGGCGACGGTTTTCGGCGCCGGCCTGAGCCTGTGCATGGAGTTTGGCCAGAATTTTCTTCCCTGGCGCAATGCCTCCAATCTCGACGTGCTGATGAATACCTGCGGCAGTGCATTGGGCGCCCTGGCATTTGTGGCGCTTCACGAACAGACCCCGGCTGGCCGGGGTCTGCGTCGCTGGCGTGCCGGCCTGTTTCGTCCCGGCTGGGATGCCGATGCCGGTCTGGCCCTGCTCGCGCTGTGGGGGCTGGCGCAGCTGAGCTTGCGCTTGCCGTCGCTGGTGGCGGGTAATTGGCACGAGGTCTGGGTGCCGTTCTGGAACTGGGAACAGGCGATCATGCAGGCGTCGCCGCTCGCCATGATGGTGTATGCGCTGGAGCTTGTCAGCGTGACATTTTTCGTTCTGCAACTGGTTCGCCAGCCGGCGCGGCGTCCTTCTGCGGCGTTGCTGATTTTTGCCCTGTTGCTGCTGGTCAAGTTTTCTGCCGCCGCCGTGCTGGTGCGGGGCAGTGTCTTGCCGCGGCTGTTGTCACTGGATGTGGTCGGCGGCACCCTGGCCGGCCTGCTGTTGCTCGGCATACTGCTGTATCGCGAGCGTTGCGGCAGTGCCGAGCTGGTGCTGATGCTGCTCGCCGCGCTGGTTTCGGCCAAGCTGTTTTACCTGCTCAACAGCGAAGGCAATGTCGGCGGTCCATTGTTTGCTTGGCAGGACAACCATATCCGCTGGGTCAATATGACCGGATTCGCTTACTGGCTGGCGGACATCTGGCCGTTTGCGGCGGCGCTTTACCTGATTGTCTGGCGCTGGTTGCTGCCGTCTGGGCGCCAGGGGACGAAGCGTTAAGGAAACGCTGATTTAATCGCGTTTCCGTGCCGGGCAGATTTTTCGCCCGGCCGCTCAATGACGCCAGTCATTGAAAGCGTGAGGCTGTGCGGACATGTGCCGCGCAGCCGCCTTGCTGATTTATTCCCAAATGGAATAAATCAGCGCTTTCTTAAGCCACGCTCCCGGCCGCGTTAAACGCAGCCTGGCGTTTCTGGCATTGGGGGCACTGTCCGCACGGACGTGTGTGGCCCAGCAGACAGCTCCAGGTGTGGCGGTAATCGACCTGGCGCTCGAGTCCTAGACGGACAATGGCGCTTTTGTCCAGCTCGGCCAGCGGGGTGTGCAAGTGCACGTGCAGGGTTTGCAGACTCTGTTGCAGCAGGCTGATAAACTCCGGGGTGGAGGCGGCGTCGGCGGCCGCGTCGTCACGGTTGATGCCGAGATACACCGCCGTGGCCTGATTTTGCGCGGCCCAGGCAGCGGCCAGCGCGGCGGCAACCAGGTTGCGGTGAGGAATGGGAACATGCCGGCTGAGACTGGCGTCGCCGCGAAAGAAAGCGCCGATGCGGGCGGCCGGCATGATGTCCAGCGGCAGGCCGAGCCGGTCGCACTGCCACTGTGCGGCGCGCTTTTCCTGGCGGGCGTTGCGCTGGCCGTAATCAATGAACAGCGGTGCCAGATCGAGGTCGGCCGCCAGCATGTGCAGCAGCGTGGTGCTTTCCACCCCGCCGCTTAAGAGAATGACTGCTTTCATGGGCAAAGCATAGGGTAAAGCAATGGACTTGCAAACACTGACTGAACAATTGCGCGATTTTGCCCGCCGGCGAGACTGGGGCAAATTCCACTCACCCAAGAATATTGCCATGGCACTGGCAGTGGAAGCGGCTGAATTGATGGAGCCGATGCAGTGGCTGACCGAAGAGCAGAGCCGCAATCCGGATGAAACTACCCGTGCCCACCTGGCCGACGAAATGGCCGATGTGCTGCTGTATCTGCTGCAACTGGCCGATGCGCTGGAAGTGGACGTCCTGCAGGCCGCCTTTGCCAAAATGGAACGGAATGAAACACGCTTTCCACCGGTATAATATTGCGTGAGGCGTGGAGTAGGGAGTAGGGAGTAGGGAGTAGGAAATCCGGCCGAAGTCACCTGCCCGGCCCAACGAGGCCGGGGTTTCCCCGCCCTTGGGGCGGGGACGGAAGGGGTGGGGACATAAAATTCAGGCCCGGATGCACAGACATGGATGAGGGCCGGGCTTGCCCGGCCTTGGTATAGGTGAAGTTTTGGCGAGACTGGGCCTGAAGGTCGGGGACATAAAATTCAGGCCCGGATGCACAGACATGGATGAGGGCCGGGCTTGCCTGGTCTTGGTATGGGTGAAGTTTTGGCGAGACTGGGCCTGGCGAGACTGGGCCTGAAGGTCGGGGTAGTATAATTACAGGCCAAAAAAATATTTCAAGCAGGCGGATGGATCGATGAGCGACGAGAGTTATTTCAAACACCACGTATTTTTCTGCACCAATCAGCGCGAAGATGGCGCCAAGTGCTGCATGGATTTTGATGCGCAGGCCATGCGCGACTACGCCAAGAAAAAGATCAAGGCGCTCGACCTTAATGGCAAGGGCAAGATCCGCATCAATTCGGCCGGCTGTATGGACCGCTGTGCCGAGGGGCCGGTGCTGGTGGTCTATCCTGAGGCCGTGTGGTACACCTACGTGGACCAGGAAGACATCGACGAAATCATCAGTGAACATTTGCAGAACGGCCGGGTAGTCGAGCGTCTGAAGGTGCCCGGTTGAGCCTCGCTACGGCAGCTCAGCGTTTCAAACTGCGCATCGATGCGCCGGCCGGCAAGATCGAGACGGTGGTCAACGATCCCGGCGGTGAACGGCGCGGACTCGCGGTGGTGGCGCATCCGCATCCCCTGCACGGCGGCAGCATGGACAACAAGGTAGTGCACATGCTGTCGCAGACCCTCTGCGAGCACGGCTTTGTTTCCGTGCGCTCCAACTTTCGCGGCGTGGGACAAAGCGAAGGGGTGTACGATGCCGGCGAGGGCGAGACGGAAGATCTGCTGGCGGTGATCCGCTTTGTGCATGAGCGTTATCCCGATCTGCCGCTGATCCTGCTGGGCTTTTCGTTCGGCGCCTATGTGCAGAGCCGGGTGGCGAGCCAGCTGGGGGCGGATAAACTGGTACTGGTCGCGCCGGCCGTGGGGATGTATGAGTTTCCGCCGCTGCCGGTCGATACGGTGGTGATTCATGGCGAGAACGATGAATTGATTCCGCTGCAGCGGGTGCAGCAGTGGGCCGCACAACAGGGGCTGTCATTGCAGGTGGTGCCCGGTGCGGATCATTTTTTCAATCGCAAGCTGAATGAACTGAAAGAGGCATTGGTGCAATCGTGCGGGTGCTGACGGTCGACAATCTGGTAAAAAATTACGGCGACCGGCGCGTGGTTGACGGTGTCAGTCTGACCATCGAAAAGGGGCAGTGCTTCGGTTTGCTCGGACCCAATGGCGCGGGTAAAACGACCACGCTGCGGTTGCTGCTGGGGCTGGTGAGCCCCGATGCCGGACAGATTGACCTGCTCGGTCATCCCATCCCGCAGGCGGCGCGCGAAGCGCGTATGCGCGTCGGAGTAGTGCCGCAGATGGATAACCTCGACCCCGATTTTACCGTGCGCGAGAACCTGCTGGTGTATGGCCGTTATTTCGGGTTGTCGCACGCCGCCGTTGAAGCACGCATCCCGCGTCTGCTTGAGCTGGCGGGCCTGCAGGCGCGGGCCGACTCGCCTATCAACAGCCTGTCCGGCGGCATGAAACGGCGTCTGACGCTGGCGCGCGCACTGGTCAATGATCCGGATCTGATTTTTCTCGATGAGCCTACCACCGGCCTCGATCCCCAAGCGCGCCATCTGCTCTGGCACAGCCTGCGTTTGCTGATGAACGAAGGCAAGACCATCCTGCTGACCACCCATTACATGGATGAGGCGGAGCGGTTGTGCGATGTGCTGGGCATCATGGATACGGGTAAGCTGATCGCTTTCGGCCCGCCGCGCGAGATGATCGCCAATTACATCGAGCCGAGTGTGGTGGAGGTGTATGGCGATGTGCTGCATGATGCGCAAGCGCTCATGCAGCCGCACTGCCAAAGGCTGGAGCGGGTCGGCGAGACGCTGTTCGGCTATTGCAACCAGGCGGAACCGGTGTTGCGCGTTCTCAAGCCGCTCTCCGGTCTGCGTATTACCCATCGCCCGGCCAATCTGGAAGATGTATTCCTGAAACTGACCGGTCGGGATCTGAGGGATTGATGATGTCTTTTCTGCCTGTTTTCAGCTGGCGCTTCCTGGCCGTCTGGCGGCGCAACTTCCAGGTGTGGAAGAAGCTGGCCCTGCCGTCGGTGCTGGGCAACCTGGCCGACCCGATGATGTACATGCTTGGTTTGGGATACGGTCTGGGGCGTCTGCTGCCGGACGTCAACGGCGTGCCCTACCTGTCTTTTCTCGCTGCCGGTACGGTGTGCTACAGCACCATGAACAGTGCCACCTTTGAAGTGTTGTATTCGGCCTTTTCGCGTATGCATGTGCAGAAAAGCTGGGAGGCCATTCTCAATGCGCCCATGACACTGGACGACGTGGTGCTGGGGGAGCTGGCCTGGGCAGCTTCGAAGAGCCTGCTGTCAGGGCTGGCCATTCTTACGGTCATCTGGGTGCTCGGCCTGCAATCGTCCTGGCTGTTGTCGTTGTGGGTGATTCCGGTCGTGGTGCTCATCGGCATCTGTTTTGCCGGTATGGGCCTGGTAATGAACGCGGTATCGCCCAATTACGATTTTTTCATGTACTACTTCACGCTGGTGATCACACCGATGGTGCTGCTGTGCGGCGTGTTCTATCCCACCAGCGAGTTGCCGCACTGGTTGCAGGTGGTATCAGGGTGGCTGCCGCTGACTCATGCCATTGATCTTGCCCGCCCCTTGCTGCTGGGCCGTGTGCCGCAGGATATTCTCCTGCATGTGCTGGCTTTGCTGGCCTATGGGCTGGTGGGTTTCGTCGTGGCGCTGCAACTGACACGCAAGCGTCTGCTCACCTGAATCTCTTGTCATAACTTGTGTGATCGTAAAATTATTTTCATTTTCGTTGTTTGCATTAATTCATTGAAAATGAAAGGTATTTTTATTTGGTCCTGTGGTTAAGCTGCTGAAACAGGAAACTTTTCCCATTACCAAGGTGGATGACCTTGTTGTTGAAGTGGTAAAGTTAACACTGTTTCACAGGCGTTGACTGGCTAGCAGGCACAATGAAGATCACGCAGTATCTGAACGACGAAACCTTCCGCTCTCTTTTGTGGCCGGCGCGCCACATGCCCTTGCTGACTTTGCGGCGGGTTGAGACGATTCTGTTTCGCGTGCGTCTGGTCGCCCTGCTGTTTGCGTTTCTGACCGCCGGCTGGATTGCTGTCGATTTCTTTGCCTTGCCCTGGCCTGCCTGGGGGCAGCTGGCTCTGGGCCGGGTGACCGCGAGTCTGGCGTTTGCCTTTGTTGCACTGATTTGCGGGCGAGCTAACCGCAAGCGCGACATGTATCTGTCGCTTGGTTGTTTGTACGCCATTCCCACTTTGTTTTATTTGTATTCCTACTGGATTCTCAACGGCGTTGAATTGTCCGGTATGGCTTCGAGCATATCCGGTATTTATGCCTTTTTGCCGTTCATCATGATTGCCGGATTGGGCATGTTTCCCCTGACTGCCGGTGAGAGCCTGATTTACGCCATGCCGGTGATCCTGCTCGAACTGGTATCGGGCATGATCGGCATTGATGTGCTCAATCTCAGCGAGCTGATCGGTTCCGTCTGGCTGGCCGGCATGATGGCTATTGTTGCCGCGCTGTCCGGCATGAGTCAGCTCGGTTTCATGATTGCGCTGGTGCGGCAGGCCATCCGTGATCCGCTGACGCAATGCTTTACCCGTTCCAGCGGCGAGGAGCTGCTGGAGATGCAGTTCATTATCGCCAGCCGCAGCAACAGTCCGCTGACGCTGGCCTTTATTGATCTGGATAACTTCAAGACCATCAACGACAACTACGGCCACGATGCCGGCGATCAGGTGCTGCTGGAAGCAACCCGCCAGATCGGCGCATCGTTGCGTACCGGCGACATGCTGGTGCGCTGGGGCGGGGAGGAGTTTGTGGTGATTCTGCCGGGCGCCTACTGCAATGAAGCGGCACTGGTGCTTGAGCGCCTGCGCGCCCGGGGCATGGGCGTGCGCCCCGATGGCGGACCGATTACCGCAAGTATGGGCCTGGCAGAGCGTACCCGTGACGACAGCAAGGACTGGCGTGAACTGATCGCCGCCGCTGACCAGCGGATGTACGCGGCCAAACAATCCGGTAAAAATCGTCTGGTAACCTGCGCTCAGGCCGCCTGATTTGTCATACACTTTTGCTATTATGCAAAAGATACAAGTCAAAACTGTGCCGGATCTGCCGTGAACAAATACCTCAAATACGCCCTCATCGCCGTTGCTGCACTGCTTATTCTGTTTGCCGCCGCCCTGGCTGCCGTGGCGGTGCTGGTCAAACCCAATGACTACAAGCCACTGTTGATCAAGGCCGTGGCCGAGAAAACCCAGCGTACCCTGACACTGGACGGCGACATCGGGCTGGCCCTGTTTCCCAAACTGGGGTTGAGTCTGGGCAAAGCCACGCTGTCGGAGCATGGCGGCCAGGGCGAGTTTGCCGCGGTCAACGGGGTCAAATTGTATGTCGCCTGGCTGCCCCTGCTGCACAAATCGCTGGTGGTGGACGAGGTGAGCGTCGATGGTGCGCGGGCCAATCTGGTGCGCTATGCCGACGGCAGTACCAACTACGATGATCTGCTGCAGAAACAGGAAAAACCGGCTGGCGAAACGCAGCAGCTGCAGTTTGATGTGCAGGGCATTAATCTGAGCAACAGTGCAGTCAGCTTTGACGACCGCCTGGCGGGCCGCAAAACCGTCATCAGCCGCCTTAATATGCACAGCGGTCGCCTGAAAGACGGTGTGCCGACCGATCTGGCGCTGGACTTTAACGCTCAGCTGGACAAGCCGCTGGTCAATGCGGATGTGCGTCTGAAAAGCGGTGTGCTGTTCGAGTTGCAGCAAAAGCATTATGCCCTGACCGGGCTGGATCTCGGCGTCAAGGGCGCGGCAGCCGGGCTTACCGATCTGGATCTGTCGCTCAAGGGCGATGTCGATGCCCGCCTTGCCACCACCGAGTTTCTGGCCAAGGGGCTGGCTTTGACACTGGCGGGGAAGCAGAATGGCAATGCCGTCAATGTCAAACTGGACGCTCCCAGCCTGCAGCTTACCCAGGACAAGGTCAGCAGCGACAAGCTGACGCTGGAGGCGCAGCTGCAGCAGGCCAAAGGAACGCTCAAGGCGGTGCTGACCCTGCCGCAGCTTGAAGGTACGGGCGAATCATTCAAAACCGACAAATTGACACTCGATGTCGACGGCCAGCAGGGCGACAACGCCATCAAGGGCAGCCTGAGCAGCCCGTTTGCCGGCAATCTGAAAACCCAGCGCTTCGATCTGGCCCGTCTGCAAGCCAGTCTCAATGTCAGCAATCCGCAGCTGCCGCAGGGCAAAATGGCACTGTCGCTTACTGGCGACGCCCATGCCGATCTGCTGAAAGAGAACGTATCCGCCAATCTGGCGACCCAGCTTGATGCCAGCCATATCAAGGCCAATCTGGGCATGAATCACTTTGCCGCGCCGCAGTACCGTTTCGATGTGGCGGTCGACCAGCTGGATGCGGACCGTTACCTGAAGAGCAAGCCTGCTCCAGCCGGGCAGCCGGCGGCCCCGGCCGGACCGGAAAAACCGTTCGACCTGACGGCGCTGAAAACCCTCAATGCCGCAGGCAATCTCAGGGTGGGGACACTCAAGCTTGCCAATATCCGCGCCGGCAATGTGCGTGTCGGTCTGCAGGCCTCTGCGGGGCGGTTGGCAATCAGCCCGCTGGCCGCCAGTCTGTATGACGGGGCGATGGACGGCAGCGTCACCATCAACGCCAGCGCCACGCCGCAGTTCAGCGTAAAAGAAAACCTGCGCGGCATCAATATCAATCCCCTGCTCAAGGACGCCATCAACAAGGACATGCTCGAAGGCCGCGGGAATGTGGCGCTGGATGTACAGGCGCATGGCAATACCGTGACCGCGCTGAAACACTCCCTCGCTGGCAATGCGGCGCTGCAGCTGAAGGATGGTGCAATCAAGGGGGTCAATATTGCCGCCATGTTGCGCAAGGCCAAGACGCAGTTGGGCGGTGGGGGGCAGCAGACCCAGGCAGCCAGCGCGACGGAGAAAACCGACTTTTCCGAGCTGACCGCCAGCTTCGTGCTGCACGACGGGGTGGCGCACAACGAAGAAGAT
>JAJZTZ010000001.1 GCA_021847305.1 Pseudomonadota bacterium
TAAGGGGCATCACGCCCGTGATGCGGTCTACGGACCCAGTCAGTCGACTGTATTTCCTGAAGTGAGAATCACAAAACCATCTTGGGAGTGAAGCGGAATCGCCGCAGTGGGAAAAACGTGGCCTGCGAAAAATCTAAAAAGGGGTTTTTATACAGCTTGAACGTTTGAATTCAGCGGACGGCAAAAGCGCAGCTTTTGACGGTCCGCTGGAATGATTTGTTAGCTTACTCATCCTTGCGCATGGCCTCGGAAATTGGTGAGAAAAATGCAAGTGCAAGAATGGCACCGTCAGTTAAACCTGTGAGAGAACCCACTAGGTTGTCTAATGGGACAGTGATGGCCATACCGCTAAAGGGAACAGAGGCAACGCTTACTACAACAATGGCGAGTAGCAGCCAACGCCCCCAAGACAAGAACAATAAAAGGCCAATAGAAGAGACAACTTTCCCAAGCCCAATGGATAGGTAAAAGAAGGGGTGTTGTGTCCATGAATGGGAGCCATACCCGCCCCACGCCAGGAGGTTGGACACTTCCTTGGGGAATGCTCGTGGCGAATAGGGCAAAAAGAACCAAAGCAGGTAGGAAACCAGCGAGGCCAAAACGAGTAATTGGAATATGCGAGTGCGCGCCATGTGAAAGCTAACGTTTAAGCTCAGGCGCGGCGCGCTTTTGCGCCGTCGCGCTGGAGCGCAGGGTTGGGCGTGAAGACAATCGGAGAGAGAGCATGAAACTTGAACAAGTTGAGGTAAATAAAGAACAACTGAAGCTGGCAGAAGAAGCGCTACGGCGAGCAGGCGCTGAATTAAAAACTGCATGGACACTGCTGAAGCACAATGGGATGGAGCCGACGGCAAAAGAACTGGCAGACACTGTGCTTGATGTGGAAATTTCAGCGGATCAACTGCGCGAATTTTTGACGCCCAACGTTCAAGGTAACCGGCCTGCCGCGCTTTTTGCGGCAGGTCCGGGTTGACCGCAGGGTTGGGCGTCGCGCTACCGAGAGAGGGCATACCGTAGGCCATAGCCACCAAGAGTGGGTACGAACACGAAGGCCGCTTTTGAGTACCAACGCGCATACCACATGGGCTCGTCGCCAAGCGAAAACCCGAATTGGATTTCACCGGTTGCTTGAGCGGACCAGTAATCGAGTGCAGGGAAGAAAGCCCAGACTAGACCACCTATCAGAGCTGGAATTACTTGACCAAGGGACAACACGTCAAATTTCAGCAGCGCGATACAGACGGCAAGTACTCCTCCAACTCGAAGGAGAACAGAGAGGCTGGTTTCAAAATTGACGTTGATTGCGCCGGAAAACTTCCAGACTCCGAGAGCCAGCAGGCCGACGACAACTACTGCGATTACGACAAAAGCGTTTTCATCATTTGAACTGTTGCTCACTGCAATGCCTCCTTGGAGAAATGAGATGCCCAACGTCAAAGCTCAGGGGCAGGACAAAAGCGCAGCTTTTGGCCTGTCCCTCTGGAGCGCCGTGTTGGGCGACATTGACTCACCATGTACGCAGCTTATTTGATTACAGCTAACCAAGCCGCAACTGCACTTACAAGTGAGGCAACAGCAGAAAATACGGCCACCAGCCAAAGACGGTGCTCACGCAGGTGCCGTTCAGCTTCCAGTACCCGGCGTTGTAATTCATAGTCATCAGCAATTATCGGCACGTTCCCACGGCCTGGAACGACTACCGACTGGTCTGTTTCCATGATGACACCCAATTGCTCAGCTCTTTTTCGTAGCGCATCGCCGACGAGAAGTTTTTTCATCTCTATTCACCAATCAATTGAACATAGACCGGGCGAATGGAAACTGAGCTGTACCGAATTTGCTTCAACGGAATGCCGAATTCCTTCTGTTCGTAGGGCTGCATGGGAGACCATGGAATTTCATCTCTCATCAGGACCATCTGACCATTCAGATATTCCAGGGCGACAATAGCATGCGAGATTTGCTTCCCGGAGGTGTTGACCGCAACACCGAATAAACCCCGCCCCCCACCGCTTGCGTTTGCAACCTGCAACCTTAAAAATTGGAGTCTTTGCGCAGCAAGGCGTTGCTGTTCCAGTTGTTTCGTTTGGCGCTTAAGCTGTTCCGTCTTGGCTTCCGTTGCCTCTACATAGGAATTTGCAACTGTTTCGAGCAGGGCCGCAAATCCGCCTCCTTCGCCAGCCTTGGCCGTTGAAGGTTTGCTGTACGAATAAAGGGCATTGTTCGTCAGAAGCTTTTCGTGCTCCGGGTTGATTTCGCCGGGAACAAGATATTGCTGTACCGCAGAAGCGTATTTCACCATGTTCTTGGCGCGATCATCGTTGAGCGGGTGATCGAACATCATGTCGCCTGTATAGCTCCCCATCGCTTGGTGCATGCGGTTCCATACCCGGACACCCACTGAGGGGTCGTAACCCGCTAAAGCCAAATAAAGGGTGGAGTACTTGTCCGCTTCGGCTTCTTGGTTCGTGGTAAAGCTGGCGTCAAAGCCTTTTTCCTTTCTCAGCCCTTTGTCGGCGAGCTTGGCAATCGCCAACTTGCCTCCCTTCTCGCTAGCGTGGCGAGCGGACACATGGGCCATTTCATGAGCGAGAACAGCAGCCAGTTCGCTGTCATCTCTGAGGCCAACTTCGCCCTGAAAAATTCCGGAGAAAACAAACATTTTTCCTCCCCCAATTGTGAAAGCGTTCCATTCTGGAGAATCCAAAACGTGGACTTCCCAGGGTAGTTGCTTTCTATGCGTCACTGTTTTCAGGCGATTGAATACACGATTGACCCTCTCGTAGTAAGGCGTTTCTCCGTCAATTTTTATCCCTTTTTGCTTTGCTTGGGACAATATCTGTCGCTGCGCTTCTTCCGCTTGGCGGATTTCTTGCTCCTCAGAGACGAGATTAATCTGACGCTGGCCGGTTACAGGGTCACGCGACGAGACGCCATCACTGACTGCCATCATGCCTTTATCGATTGAGGCGCATCCTGTGAGCGCGACGACCAGAACAACAGAAAATAGCCGCATGTCGAACCACCTTTCCTTACGTGTCCTGCCCTCAAATATTGCTTGCATAGAACGCCTCTCTTGTCGCCCAACGTTTGAATTAACCGGCTGGCGCGCTTTTGCGCCAGTCCGGGTTGAATGATGGGTTGGGCATAGCCGACTACTCCATAAGCTGCAAAATGCCGAGAGCCTTTCCTGTTAACTCCCTTGTTGAGTTTGGCGTGATGTTGGAAACCCCAAGGCTTGCAAGGTCAGCCTTCACATCTTTCCAGAGGTAGTAGGTATCGTCAGAAGAGACTTCAAGGTAAAACCGTGTCCATTTGTCTTGGTCTTGGCGGTGGAGGATGGGAGCAGCTTGATATACATGAACGTATTTTCTGGTACCGCGTTTCTCAGTATATGCCTCGACAACCAAGTCACCCGGTTTTGCTTCTGATCGGAAGCGGGACTTGCCAGACCAACGAATTGAACGTACCTCATAGCCATCTTTTTCGACGTGCTTTTCTGCTTCCTCAAGCCCTTGTAGCTCGAATGACTCCTCGGCACTGGTGATTCGTTCGCTAAGCTGGCGCGTTGAAATAAACCACACGCGCGATTCACCAACAGTTATTTTCTTCTTGCTTTGGCGGCTAAAGCCGGAGGCGCGGACAACTGGCAGTGCTTCTATTCGCTGAAGAAACTCCTCAGTAACTTGGATGGACTCGCTCTTGACGTTCTCGATGAATCCTTGAACCAAGCCCGCAATTTGAGAGTCGTCTGTGAATAATGAAGCTTCGCAGGTGCCGACACCTGCATTTTCTGAAAGATTCGCAGATCCAATTAACGAGTGGTTGTCGATGACGGCCACTTTAGAGTGCAATCCATCGAAGGAATAGAGTTCGGCTCCTTGATCGAAGAATGCTCGCAGAACTGAGGCCGATGTTAAGCCGCCTTTGATTGCATCATCGGATGCGTCACAGATAAGTAAATCGCCTTGGCGGAAATCAAGGTGTCGCGCTGTCACATAAGAAATGGCGGCGCGTATGCGTTTGTGGTTTGCCGATTGCTGAGACAACTCAGCCCACAGGTCATCACTCAGGAGCGTTTTCATAGTCATAGAAATGCCCAACGTGGAGTTGAGCGAGCGGAGCGCCGCAGGCGCGGAGTCCGCTCGAACGGAGGGTTAGATGCTGCACATTTACACAGCGAAGTTTCAATCGGCAACGGATTACCTTGACCAGTGCGGTGAGGTTGAATTCCGTGGCGGGTTTGAGCCGGAGAAGCTGATTTACGCCGACTGCTGCGGGAAACAACGGCCAGCAAAAGACTGTGTTGTGCAGTGCTACTACGATGGCCAGAGCATCTGGTGCGCACCTGAAAAGGGCTGCAAAGACCCGCAAGTGATTGCGGCGAAGAAGGCACGAGAGTTTGCGAATCGGAGTGCAGGACAAAAGGCTCGATGGGCGAAGGCATCTAACGTTTAGCTTAAGGGGCGCGCGGCTTTTCGCGCGTCCCGCTTGAAGCGCCTGTTAGGCGCTATTGGAGGAAAGATGAAACCGAAAGACATTATGTTTTCCGTGAACGAATACGACCGCGATGGTGATTGCACCGACAAGGGTGTATTCCTCCATTTCGGAGAAACGAAGGTAAAGGCTGCGGACGGCATCAAGGAATTTGCCGAGATCGTGCGCCACTTCGAGGCGATGGTGGAAGAAATTGAAACCAACTATGCGGACGCCTAACGTAAATTAGGCGGCGTTGGAAAAGTGGTGTCACGCCGCCTAAATCTATTTATTAAATTTATATCCATTAAATAACAATAACTTAATAATCGCATTTGCTTTTAACCCAACCTAAAAAAATGCGGATGAAAGTTCATGTTCTACATAAACATCCTTGCCCTTCCTGCCATGATATGCGGACATTTGGATTATGACAAATGATTGGATTTATCACTTATTTTCACTTCAACAAGAGCGTGCCAAAAGACAAAACAGAGCCCGTGGCCTTAGGGTTCTGGTCGCGAAGGGATAAAACGGACTAACAGGAATGGCGCAAAGCCGAGATACCGCATTAAACGGTATCTTGATGGCTTGCTTTGTGCCCTAACCGAAGGTTAGGAAGCGGACAGGGCGTTGAGCTGGCGGCGCAGGCGGGTCAGCACTTCATCTTTGCCGATGAGTGCCAGAACGGCATCGATGGAGGGGGTTTGCGGTTCGCCGGTGACCAGCACGCGCAGGGGCATGGCCACCTTGGGCAGTTTCAGGCCGTGTTCCGCGACGATGGCTTTCATCACGTCGTGAATGGCTTCGCGGGTCCAGTCGATGGCTTCAAAGCGGTCGGCCACTTGTTGCATCACCGGCAGAATGTCTGCACCGACGTGCTGTTCGATGACGGCGGGTTCGGCATCCAGCGGTCGATAGAAATACACGGCCGCATCGGCCAGTTCTTCAATGGTGTTGACGCGTTCTTTCAGCAGGTCGATGACCAGCGGCAGGGCCGGGCCATGGCTCGGGTCGCATTCGTCGCGCAGCAGAAAGGGGCGGACCAGTTCCGACAAACGGTTGCTGTCGGCCTGCTTCAGGTATTGCTGGTTGATCCAGTTGAGCTTTTCCGGGTTGAAGCGGGACGGAGAGCGGGAGATGCCTTCCAGATTGAACCATTCGGTAAACTGGTCCATGGTAAACACTTCTTCGTCGCCTTTGGCCCAGCCCAGGCGTGCCAGGTAGTTGAGCAGTGCCTCGGGCAGGTAGCCGTCTTCTTCATACTGCATCACGCTGACCGCGCCGTGGCGCTTTGACAGCTTTTCCCCGTCGTGTCCCAGAATCATCGGTACGTGTCCGTACTTGGGCAAGGGGGCGCCGAGCGCCTTGAGGATGTTGATCTGGCGCGGTGTGTTGTTGACGTGGTCGTCGCCGCGAATCACGTGGGTGATTTGCATGTCCCAGTCGTCCACCACCACGCAGAAGTTGTAGGTAGGTGAACCGTCCGAGCGGGCAATGATCAGGTCGTCCAGCTCGCTGTTCTGCACAATGATCTGCCCTTTCACCAGGTCGTCGATGACAACGGCGCCGTCGAGCGGGTTCTTGAAGCGGACAACCGGTGACACGCCGGTCGGGGGCGTGGCGGTTGAGTCGCGCCAACGACGGTCGTAGCGGGGTTTCTCGCCTTTGGCCATCTGCTCTTCGCGCATGGCATCGAGCTCTTCCTTGCTGGCGTAGCAGTAATAGGCTTTGCCTTCGGCCAGCAATTGGTCGATCACTTCCTTGTAGCGATCCATGCGCTTGGTCTGATAGAAAGGACCTTCGTCGTAGTCGAGCCCAAGCCACTTCATGGCATCGAGAATGACCTGGGTGTTTTCCGGGGTGGAGCGTTCCAGATCGGTGTCTTCAATACGCAGAACAAAGGTACCCTTGTGCCGGCGAGCGAATGCCCAGGAGAACAGGGCAGTACGGGCGCCGCCCAAGTGCAGATAACCGGTGGGGCTGGGAGCGAAACGGGTGCGGACCATGGCAGTGAGCTGAGTGAATCAAAGCCGCTATTTTACGCAATAACTGGCAATGCCGCCATGTTGCAGCCGAGGTAAAGAGGGGGCCAGTGCTGGCAGAAGTGGTTCTAGGTGGGCTGGGAGCGATCTGCTACCATGCGCCAGCTAGAGCGCTATATTGTTTATGACAACACTGGTTAATACCGCCACACACCGGCAGGATGCATTCTGGGGAATTCTCTTTTCCCTGTTGGCCGCTATTGGTTTTTCCATCAAGTCCATTCTGGTCAAGCTGGCCTATGTATACGTGGTGGATGCAGTCACCTTGCTGACCCTGCGGATGGTCTTCTCCGTGCCGTTTTTTCTGATGATCGCCTTCTGGGCTGGGGCCCGCCAGCAGGAGCCGTTGCAAAAACGGAAGTGGCTGGTGATCGGTGCGCTCGGCTTGGGCTATTACCTGTTCAATTATCTGGATTTTCTCGGCCTGCAGTATGTTTCCGCCGGGCTTGAGCGGCTGATCCAGTTTCTCTACCCGACTTTGACGGTGGTGCTGGCGGCCTTGCTTTATCGTCGGGCTATCTCCTCCAAGGTGATTGCCGCCATGCTGCTCAGTTACGCCGGTATCGCCATGGTGTTCATGCATGATGTGCGGGTCAGCGAGAGTGGAATTGTGCTGGGCGCGTCGCTGGTTTTTGCCAGTACGCTGTTCTACGCGATCTATCTGGTGGGGGCGGGGCACTCGATTGCACGCATGGGAACGGTGAGATTCACGGCTTATGCGATGCTGATCGCCAGCACCATCAGCGTGAGTCAGTTTGCCCTGACACACCCGCTGACAGCGCTGGTGCAACCCGCGCCGGTGTATCAGCTGGCCTTTATGATGGCGATCTTTTCCACCGTTTTGCCGGTATTCCTGTTAACGGCCGGTATCCGCCGGATCGGTTCCGGCGAGGCTTCTCTGATCGGCTCGATCGGCCCGGTGTTTACCATTTACCTGGCGCATGTGTTCCTTGATGAGCATGTTTCTGCCTTGCAAATCGGCGGGTCGCTTCTTGTATTGGTCGGTGTGGTTGCGGTCAGTCTGAGCAGCCGCAGCGATGTTCGGCCGATCAGCTGATCTGCCCGATTATCTCGCCTCCGGCGGACCATGACGTTTCTGTTCTGCCAATGGCAAGGTCAGCGTTTCCTTCACTTCTTCCATCACGATATAGCTTCTTGATTCCTGCGCGCCGGGCAGCGTGAGCAGAATGTCGCCCAGCAAAGTCCGGTAATCCGACATTTGCGGAATGCGCGCCTTGACCAGGTAATCAAAGTCACCCGAAACCAGATGACATTCCAGCACGCTGGGCAGTTTGATGATTGCCCGTTTGAACTTCTCGAAAATGGTCCCTGACTTGGCGGACAGCTTGATCTCGACAAACACCAGCAGGTTGAGGTCCAGCGCATTGGGGTCGATACGGGCGTAGTAGCCCAGAATGACGCCCTCTTTTTCCAGGCGCTTTATCCGCTCCCCGCAGGGCGTGACTGACAGACCCACTTTTTCGGCCAGATCGGTGATGGAAATACGGGCGTCTGTTTGCAGGATGGAAAGAATTTTACGGTCGATATTGTCCAGTTCGCGGACGGCATGGGTGCGGATTCTCATAGGATTTTACTGTGTAGTTAAAATTGCTGGAATTTTTATGATTACATAATGAATATATATTGTCAGTCAAAAAATATGCAATTTTTTACTGGATAATCTGGAAATATAGAAAATTCACCTGGCGGGTGAGGCGTACACTCTGGCCGTAATAGGGCTGTAAAAGGCCATTTATCGAGATGGGCTTCTTCTGGGGGTGTGGGATGCGAGTTGTTGTTCTGGGTAGCGGGGTGGTGGGGGTGACCAGTGCGTATTACCTGGCGAAGGCGGGATTTTCCGTGACGGTGCTGGATCGCCAAAGCGGGCCGGGTATGGAAACGAGTTTTGCCAATGCGGGGCAGGTATCGCCCGGCTATTCGGCGCCCTGGGCCGCTCCGGGTATTCCCTTGAAGGCGGTCAAGTGGCTGTTCCAGCGCCATGCCCCGCTGTCGATCCGACCGGACGGCTCCTTGTGGCAGTGGCAGTGGCTGGGAATGATGTTGCGCAACTGCACGGAGGACCGCTATGCCGTTAACAAATCGCGCATGGTGCGGCTGGCGGAATACAGCCGCGACTGTTTGCGCGAGCTGCGGGCGGAGACCGGTATTCAATATGAGCAGCGTACGCAGGGAACGCTGCAGGTCTTTCGTACGCAACAGCAGCTGGATGCGGCTGGAAAAGACATTGCCGTGCTGGCCGAGTGCGGAGTGCCTTATGAGGTGCTGGACCGCGATGGCTGCGCGAGCGCGGAACCGGCGTTGGGCCTGGTAAAAGAAAAACTGGTCGGCGGCTTGCGCCTGCCGGGCGACGAGACGGGCGACTGCCAGCTCTTTACCACGCGTTTGGTAGAAGAGGCGCGTAAGCTGGGTGTCGAATTTCGCTACAACTTTCCGATCGAGCGCCTGCTGACTGCCAACGGCAAGGTGACGGGCGTTGAAGGCGGCGGGGAACGGATCGAGGCCGATCAGTTTGTGGTGTCTCTGGGCAGCTATTCGCGCGATTTGCTGCAATCGCTCGGCATGAAGATCCCAGTCTATCCGGTCAAAGGTTATTCCCTCACCGTTCCGATCACCAATCCGGCTGCGGCACCGGTTTCGACCATCATGGACGAAACGTACAAGATCGCCATCACGCGTTTTGACGACCGTATCCGTTTGGGCGGCATGGCCGAACTGGCGGGCTTTGATTTGCAGCTGAATCCGAAACGGCGGGAAACGCTGGAAATGGTGGCCGGCGACCTGTTCCCGCAGGGCGGGGATATTCCGTCGGCCACCTTCTGGACCGGTCTGCGGCCGATGACGCCGGATGGCACGCCGATCATCGGCGGCACCCCTTACGAAAACCTGTGGCTGAATACCGGCCACGGCACCCTGGGGTGGACCATGTCGTGCGGTTCCGCTCGCGTGTTGGCGGATCTCGTTGCCCGCCGCCGCCCGGCGATTGAAGCCCGGGACCTGGGGCCCTGTCGTTATGAGCCCGGCGTGCCCGATTGCAATCCGGCCGCGTCGATGGCGATGTCTGGCGCGACAAAATAATTAAGAATAGAAGGCATATGCAGTATGAGTCGACCTACAACCGCGCGCGTCCGCCTGGATGCGCTGCGCCATAATTATCTTCAGGCAAAAGCGTTGCATGGCGAACGGGCGCTGGCCGTGGTCAAGGCAAACGCCTACGGTCATGGAGCGGTGCAGTGTGCCAAAGCCCTGGAAACCGTCGCGGATGGTTTTGCCGTTGCCGCAATCGAAGAGGCGCTGGCCCTCAGAACTGCCGGCATCAACGGACCGATTTTGCTGCTGGAAGGTTTTTTTGAAGCGAGTGAGTTGGCGGAGATTGTTGATCAGGATTTGTGGACGGTCGTGCATCATCCCTGGCAGCTTGAGGCTTTGCTTGCCAGCAAGCTTGATAAGCCCATTACCGTATGGCTCAAGATGGACAGCGGCATGCACCGGGTCGGCTTTGATCCGGCCATGTTTCGACAGGCTTATGAGCAACTCAGCGCCAGCCCCAATGTGCGTCAAATTGTCCTGATGAGCCACTTTGCCCGGGCCGATGAACCGAATGCGGCGCACCCCAAGCAGCAAATGGAAATTTTCCGTGCAACGACCGAGGGTATCGAGGCTCCGGTCAGTCTGTCCAATTCGGCGGGCATTCTCGGTTGGCCGTCGACGCATGTGAACTGGGGCCGACCGGGGATCATGCTCTATGGCGTGAATCCTTTCGATGGCCTGGAAGCCAGTCAAGAGGTGACCGGCGACTTGCGCCCGGTGATGCAGCTCGAGTCGGCTGTTATTGCCGTGCGCTCGATTGCGCCTGGAGAGCCCGTCGGCTACGGCGGAGCTTTCGTCGCCGACCGGCCGACACGAGTGGGCGTGGTGGCGTGCGGTTATGCCGATGGTTATCCACGCATTGCGCCAACCGGGACACCGGTTGCAGTGGATGGACAATTGACGCGTTTGATCGGCCGGGTGTCGATGGACATGCTGACCGTCGATTTGACCGATTTGCCCGCAGCCGGGCTGGGCAGCCGTGTCGAATTGTGGGGTGACACCGTGCCTGTCAGCCGGGTGGCCGGCCTGGCCGGCACGATCGCCTATGAAATTTTATGCAATGTGAAGCGTGCCCGTTTCCATTATTCCGATAATTGAAGGAAATTCCGATGAAACAGATTCAAAATACATGCGGCCATGTCCAGTGGACAATGTGTGGTATTCGTCAAGAATCAGCAGGCTGCCGTACTTAGTCGTCAATTGCCGCAGCTTTTCGATAAAGTTAGGTGGAGACGATCCATATCGCAATTTGCCAGGGCCAGTTCAAGCAATGCGTAGGCGACTTCGGTTGCTAGTGCGTGTTCCATTGTTGCGACATCGGTGAAATCGACGGCAACGGTATTAAAGTCTCAGGGCGAACATCTGGTCGAGCAAAATGGTTCGGCGGAGAGTGTAGCCACGTTCGAGGTCAACTAGGGCGTCATCAATCGTGCCGTGGTAGCAACTGTCGAACACCAGCAGTTTTGATGACGGCGCGCCCATTTCGGGTGTAAGCGCGTCGGAATGGCGTGTCTGGGCTGTGGCCAAAATGGCGCCATCAGATAATATTCAAAGTGGCTCTGTGGGTCATTTGTTGGGTTATCCGAGCGAAGAGATATCTGAAATGGCAAGTTTTCCTGAAGTGATTTTGCAGTCTGCTCCAAATTTGATTTGTTCCACGGCGTGCGCAACGTTTTTCCTTTTGCCTGAACGACGACGATGATCGTCTGGCTGGAATTGCAATCACCTATAGTGGATCAACTGAACTGAACGGAGTGGTACTCTCATGAATCATGCATTTGCTTATCTGTCTTCCGGCGGCTTCCTCGGCCTGCCCATCACCCACGGCGCAGCGGCGTCCGACTCATCCAAGACGTTCGCCATTGCCGGCATCAACTGGGACGGCAGCGTAACGAACCGGCCGGGGGCGCGCCTCGGACCCAATGCCATCAGACAGTCCAGCCGGATGTTGTGCGATGCCACGCATCCGCTGTTCGACGTGTCGCCCTTCGATCAGTTGGTCGATCTGGGCGACTTGCTGCTGCCCAATACCGGACTTGAATCCATGCGCGCCGCATTGATGCCGCAGGCCCAGGCGCTGCTCGGCAAGCACGAAATGGCGTGGCTGGGCGGCGATCATTCCATCACCCTGCCATTGCTGCGTGCCTATCATGCGCATTATGGAAAACCGCTGGCCTGTATTCACTTCGACGCACATTGCGATACCTGGACCGACCATTTTGGCGAGCCATCGGGTCATGGCACCTGGGTGTATGAAGCGATTACCGAAGGACTGGTGATGCCGGAAGCCTTTATTCAGGTTGGCATCCGCTCATCCGGCGTGCGTGAGGCGCGCGAGTTCGTCAATGACAGGGGCGGGCGCATTTTCACCGCCCGCGAATTGCGCGGCCGTGACGGCGACGCCTTGCAGAGCGTGATCAGCGAGGTGAAAGAGCGCCTGGCCAAGGCCGGCAATCCTCCCGTTTACCTCACCTTCGATATCGATGCGCTGGACCCGGCCTACGCTCCGGGAACTGGCACGCCCGAACCCGGCGGCCTGACCACGGCACAGGCGATGACCTTGCTGGAGGGTTGGCATGATCTGAACTGGGTGGGAATGGATTGCACCGAGGTTGCTCCGCCGTTCGATTACTCCGAACTGACCAGCAACGCGGCGGCAACTCTGGTGTGGACGTGGATGTGCGGACGCATGGCCGCCGGCATTAAATAAGAAAGAGCCCTTGCTTGCCTGTGAACAAAAGCTGCGCCAGAACTCCTACTACACGGCCAGCGCTCATTCGCGTGCACCCGCTTCATCGCTGGGGGGATGTCAGCGCCGATGTTTGTGTCGTCGGGGCGGGCTTGGCCGGGTTGTCGTCCGCGATTGAGCTGGCCGAACGGGGTTTCGCGGTGGTTGTGCTGGAAGCGGAAACGGTGGGCTGGGGGGCGAGCGGCCGCAACGGCGGGCAGATTATCGCGGGGCTTGCTTGCGATCAAGCCGTGATCGAGAAATCCCTGGGCATGGATGCGGCACGGCAGGCCTGGGATATCACGCTTGAAGCGCTGGATCTGGTGCGCGAGCGGGTCAAACGATTCGATATCCGGTGTGATCTTACCGATGGTTTCCTGACTCCTGGGGCGGCTTCGTCGATATCACCATGAATCGGGCGCCGGACTTCGGCTGTGTGAGCCCCAATATCTACTATCTGCAGGGTTTTTCCGGGCATGGCGTGGCCTTGACCGGAATGGCCGGCAGGCTGGCGGCCGAAGCAATTGCCGGACAGGCGGGCCGTTTCGATTTGCTGGCGAAAATTTCCCACCATAATTTCCCCGGCGGCAAGTGGTTGCGTACCCCGGCACTCGTTCTGGGCATGGCATGGTACCGCTTGCGCGATGCCTGGGGCTGAACGGGTTTAGTAGCTGAGCGCCGCCTGGATAACGTCCGCCAGAATGCGGCCGTAAGGCGCGATGCGTTCCGTGGCGGCGTAGGCGTAACCGACAATCAGGCCCTTTTCGACTTTGTCGCCGACACCATAGCTGGATAGCGGATAAACCCGTAATCCCTGTTCCGCCGCCAAATCGGCCACGCGCACATCGTCGGCGTGGGGGGGGAGCTCTACCACCAGGTGCAACCCTGAGCCAGCCGGCGGCAATCGCGCACCCACCCGGGTTACCGGGGCGAGGGCCTTTTGCAGCAGGCGGCGGCGCTCGGCATAAATCTGTCGCAGCCGCCGGATATGGCTGGCAAAGTGGCCTTCTTCAATAAATTCGGCCAGAGCGGCCTGAATTACGACTTGACCCGGGCGTTGCAACTCATACAAGCCGCGCTTGAAACTTTCCGCCAGATCCGGCGGGACCACCAGATAACCGAGTTTGATACCGGGGTACATGACCTTGGAAAAGGTCCCCAGATAGAGCACCCGTCCATTCTGATCCATCCCCTGCAGGGAGGACAGCGGCCGCCCCTCGAAGCGGAATTCGCTGTCGTAATCGTCTTCCAGAATCCAGGAGTCCTGGCTGGCAGCATAATCGAGCAGCAAGCGGCGCCGACCATAACTCATCACGACGCCTTTGGGGTATTGATGCGAGGGTGTCGTGTAGATAAGCCGAGGCGGCCGGCGAAAGTCGGCGTTATTGGGCGCCATTCCTTCATCGTCCACCGTCACGGGATGCAGCTGCAGTCCGTTGACCTCCAGAAGGCGGCGGGCGCCCCAATAGCAGGGATTTTCCACCCAGACCCGGTCGCCGTGATCAGTCAGCATGCGCGCGCACAGGTCGATGGACTGCTGCGTGCCGGCGGTGATCAAGACTTGCTCAACGGTCAGATTGACGGCCCGTGACATGCGCAGGTAATTGGCAATGGCGCGGCGCAGGGGCAGGTGTCCGCCGGCGTGGCCATAGTCCAGATGGGCGGGCTGGGGCGCGCGCCACTGCTTGTTTAACAGACGACGCCATAATTGGGTGGGAAAAGTGGAGAAATCGTCTTCTCCCGGTGCGAAGGGTTGCACCTCATGGCTCGGATGGTCGGCCAGACCGGCGGCCAGCATGCCCCTCTTTGACAGACCCAGTGAACGGTGAAGCGCATCCATGCCGGCATTGCTTTGTGCATCGTCGAGTTCTATAAATCCTTCAGGCGGGGTGGTCGCGACACAGGTGCCGCTGCCGGTGCGGGAAACAATATAGCCCTCGTCGTGCAGCTGCTCAAAGGCGGCGAGGATGGTGTTGCGGGACAAGCTGAGCGCTTCGGACAGACTGCGGGTGGAAGGCAGCCGTGTTCCCGCGGTCAGGTGCTGGCTGGCGATGGCGCGACGGATCAATTCATACACGCGGCGATGCGCGGGCATGCCGGCAGGAAAGCGGTGCTGTTTCAGTTCGGTTAACAGCCACTCGGATATGGTCAGTGATTCCAAATTCGTTCCAAAATAAAGTGGTACCAGTATATTTACTTAAATGGCTCTTGTATGCATACCAATTTGAGGGAAGAATACTCCTAAAGCAAGTCGAATCGCAATAATATATTCATATAAAACAATATATTGAGTTTTTGTTTCGGTTTGCGGGGCGGCAATTCCAATTTGCTTGATGTCAGGAGATGGCCGAAGTATCGGGGCCAATTCACAAATAAAGTCATAAATTTAATGCGATGAATTTCTGTCGCCAGCATGGTGTGAAAGTGCAAAGTCGTAATGCCAAGCCGGTTGTACTGCTTCCGGCGGATAACAAGATGATCGGGGATCACCGTTTCCATGCGGTGGGCCATAAGTATGTCAATGCGGTGGTCGCGGCAATGGATGCGTTGCCCTTGCTGATCCCGTCTTTGGGGGATGAGAGCGACATTGCCGCCCTGCTGGAGGTGGCCGACGGCATTCTTTTGCCCGGCGCGGTTTCCAATGTGCACCCTGCGCACTTCGATCAAGCGGTCCACAACCCGGCCCTGCCATTGGATCCTGGGCGAGACGGCCTGACTTTGCGCTTGATCCGTGCGGCCGTGGAGGCCGGCATTCCGCTACTGGGGATTTGCCGCGGCTTTCAGGAAATCAATGTGGCGTACGGCGGCAGTCTGTACCAGGCGGTGCATGAAACGGCGGGCATGGCCGATCATCGCGAACCGGCAGATCAACCGCTGGATGTCCAGTACGGCCAGATCCATCCGGTCAATGTGGTCGCTGGCGGACTGCTGGCCAGGATCACCGGCTGCGCTACGTTCAGGGTGAATTCCTTGCATGGGCAGGGTATTGATCGTTTGGGCGCCGGCTTGGTGGCGGAGGCCTACGCGCCCGATGGTCTGGTTGAAGCCATCAGCGTTGAGCAGGCAAAAAATTTCGCTTTGGCTGTGCAATGGCACCCCGAATGGAAAGTACTTGAAACGCCGGCATACCTGGCTATATTCCGCGCTTTTGCAGAAGCATGCAGGGCGCATGCAGGCGAACGCTTGCCTGGTTAAGCGTAGCGACAAGACAATAACAAAGAGGTTTTGGAGAACCGCAATGTCAGAACGTAATGCATACACGCATACGGATATGGAACGGTGGTTGACAGAAAACCACGTAACTGAAATCGAATGCCTGGTGCCCGACTTGACGGGCGTTGCGCGCGGCAAGATTCTGCCGCGCGAGAAATTTTCTGCCGAACGGGCCATGCGCCTGCCGGAGGCGGTGCTCGGCGTGACCGTGACCGGCGAGTCGCCGGAGGGGCATGCCGGCTACGACAATGTATTCGGTTTTACCGACCGGGATATGGTGCTGATTCCGGATCCGACGACTGTGCGGCTGGTGCCCTGGGCGGTTGATCCGACGGCGCAGGTGATCATGGATTGCTTCTTCCATGACGGCACGGCGGTGGATTTTGCGCCGCGCAATGTGTTGCGGCGGGTGACCGGGCTGTACAAGGAAATGGGCTTGGCGCCTATCGTCGCGCCGGAGCTGGAATTCTATCTGCTGGCGCGCAACGTGGACCCGAACCAGCCGCTGGTGCCGCCGGTGGGCCGCAGCGGCCGGTCGGAGACCAGCCGCCAGCTGTACAGCATTGATGCCGTGAATGAATTCGATCCGCTGTTCGAGGAAATTTACGATTATTGCGACTTGATGGGACTCGAGCTGGACACGCTGATTCACGAGTTCGGTGCCGGGCAGATGGAAATCAATTTCCTGCATGACGACCCGATGATCCTGGCCGACAAGGTGTTCTTCTTCAAGCGCACGCTCAGGGAAGCGGCCTTGCGTCACAACATGTACGCCACTTTCATGGCCAAGCCGATGACCAACGAGCCGGGCTCTGCCATGCATATTCACCAGAGCCTGGTTGATATGAAGACCGGCCAGAATATTTTCAGCAATGAAGACGGCAACGAGTCCCCGCTCTTCCTGAACTATATCGCCGGCCTGCAAAAATATTTGCCTGCGGCGATGGCCTTGCTGGCGCCGTACGTGAATTCGTATCGCCGTATCGTGCGCCACGGCGCTGCGCCGATCAACATCGAATGGGGCTATGACAACCGTACCGTGGGGATCCGGGTACCCATTTCCGGTCCGGAAGCGCGGCGAGTCGAGAACCGTGTCGTGGGCGCGGATGCGAATCCGTATCTGGCCATGGCCGTGACGCTGGCCTGCGGTTACCTGGGCATTGTGGAAAAACTCAAGCCTAGCGAGCCGACCACCGGCAGCGCCTACGATGCCAACTATCAGCTGCCGCGCGGTTTGTCCGAGGCGCTGCGGATGCTGGAAGGGGCCAAGCCGCTGCATGAGGTGTTGGGTAAAAACTTCATCGATGTCTATGTGGCGGTGAAAGAAACCGAGCATGACGAATTTATGCGGGTCATCAGCCCATGGGAGCGCGAGCATCTGCTGATGCACGTGTGAGCGGGCGACAAATCAAGGAAACAGTCAGGAGAGCATTATGCCGCATACAACCCGCGAAATTCAGACGCTGGATTCGGCGCACTACATTCATCCCTTTACCGACCATAAAGCCCTTGCAGCGCAGGGTGCGCGCGTCATTGCCAAGGCGGACGGCGTGTATGTGTGGGATTCCGAAGGCAAGCAGATTTTCGACGGCATGTCCGGTCTGTGGTGCGTCAATGTCGGTTATGGACGGCAGGAGCTGGTGGATGCGGCCAGCCGGCAAATGTCGACGCTGCCGTACTACAACAGCTTCTTCAAAACGACCAATGTGCCAGCCGCGGAGCTGGCTGACCGTATCGTCGGTCTGGCGGGAGACAATTTCTCGCACGTCTTTTACAGCTCATCCGGTTCCGAATCAAATGATACTAATGTGCGTATGGTGCGCCATTATTGGGCAAGTTTGGGTCAACCTGAGCGAAAAGTGATCATCAGCCGCAAAAATGCCTATCACGGTTCCACCATGTGCGGTGCGTCGCTGGGCGGCATGTCGGGCATGCACGCGCAGGGCGGCTTGCCGATTCCCGATATCGTCCATATCGAACAGCCCTATCACTTCGCGCTCGCACCGGCAAAGGATCGCGACGCATTCGGTCTGGAAGCGGCTTCCTGGCTGGAAGAGAAAATTCTCGCAGTCGGGCCGGAAAAAGTGGCGGCCTTTATCGGCGAACCCGTGCAGGGCGCGGGTGGCGTGATTATCCCGCCCAAAACCTACTGGCCGGAAATCCAGCGTATTTGCGATAAATACGGGATTTTGCTGATCAGCGACGAGGTGATTTGCGGTTTCGGCCGTCTCGGTACCTGGTTCGGTTCTGAATTAATGGGAGCAAAGCCCGACCTGATGACCTTCGCCAAGGGGGTGACCTCCGGCTACATCCCGCTGGGCGGGGTGGTGGTGAGCAAGCGGGTGGCCGACGTCCTGATCAACAAGGGCGGCGAGTTCAATCACGGCTACACTTATTCCGGTCATCCGGTAGCTTGCGCTGTTGCCCTGGCCAACATCGACATCATTGAAAAAGAAGGGTTGGTACAGCGGGTGAAGGAAGAAACTGGCCCGCATCTTGCTGCGCATTTTGCGGCACTTTCCGATCATCCGCTGGTGGCTGGCGCTGAAACGTGCGGCATGGTGGGCGGTTTGGTCCTGATGCAGGATAAAAACAGGCATTTGTCATTTGATGAGGCTTTGGAAGTGGGCATGATCTGCCGCGAGCATTGTTTCGCCAATGGACTGGTGATGCGGGCGGTGGGCGATCGCATGATTATTGCTCCGCCGCTGTCCTGCACCAAAGCCGATATCGATGAAATGATGAAGCGGGTTCGTATTTGTCTGGATGCGACTTTGGCGGATGTTAGAACGCGCGGCTGGATGGGGGCGGAAGAGAGCGTACAAGCCTCCGCCGGCATGGCCTAGGCATGATAGGATTGCTCACTTGCGAGTAGCGGACGGGCAGTTGGACGGCCAAAGCGCGCACGGTTTTGAAATTTGTCACTTAGTCACTTAACTGGAAGGAGAACTTCGCATGAAATCGCCGTTCAAGAAGCGCCTGGCAGGTGTGCTGGCTGCAGTCATGGTTACGCTGGGTGTATCGGCCGTCGCATCGGCAGATGAGGAAAAAGTCCTCAATATCTATAATTGGTCCGACTACATCGCGCCGGACACGATTGCCAATTTCGAGAAAGAAACGGGCATCAAGGTGCGCTATGACAATTTCGACAGTAATGAAACGCTGCACGCCAAGCTGGTGGCAGGCAAGACCGGCTATGACATCGTGGTCCCCTCGTCCAACTGGGCGACCATCCAGCTGCGTGGCGGACTGCTGCAGAAACTCGACAAGAGCAAGCTGCCCAACTGGAAAAACATCGATCCGACCATCCTGAGCCAACTGGGCACCCTGGACCCGGGCAATCAATACCTGGTTGACTGGCTGTGGGGCTACACCACCGTGGGCATCAACGTTGACAAGGTGAAGAAAGCCCTGGGCGGCATGCCGATGCCGGACAACGTGTGGGAGCTGGTGTTCAACCCGCAATACATGAAAAAGGTGAAGTCCTGCGGCGTTTCCTTCCTTGACGCGCCTTCCGAAGTGGTACCGGCCGCCCTGCACTATCTGAACAAGCCGATCGACAGCAAGAACCAGGCTGACTACAATGAAGCTGGCACCATGCTGGCCAAGATTCGTCCGTACGTGACGCTGTTCTCCTCTTCCGGCTACATCAACGACATGGCCAATGGTTCCATCTGTGTGGCCCTGGGCTGGTCCGGCGACATCAACATCGCCCGTCAGCGTGCAATTGCGAACAAGTCCGGTCAGAACATCGAAGCATTGATCCCGAAAAACGGCGGCCTGGCTTTCTTCGATACCATGGCCATTCCGGCGGACGCGCCACACCCGGAAAATGCGCACAAGTTCATCAACTACATTCTGACTCCGAAAGTCGACGCTTCGCTGACCAATACCGTGTTCTACGCCAACCCGAACAAGGCATCCCTGCCGTATGTGACCCCGGTTGTGGCCAACAACAAGACAGTGTTCCTGTCTGACGAAGACAAAAAGAAACTGGTGATGCCGGCCGTACAGACGAACGATGTTCGCCGTCTGGCTACTCGCGTATACACCCGCTTCAAGACCGGTCTGTAATACCTGACGGTTGGGAGCCCGCGTAAAAGGCGGGCTCCTCCCTGCAGCTGCAGGGAGCCAAGTTTCACTAGGAGAATTTTGCATGGCAGTAACCAAGGACACTCCAGTCCGGGAAGACTTATTGCGTATCGAAGGGCTGAGCAAGGTCTTCGATGAGAGTGTGCGCGCTGTTGATGACGTTTCCCTGCGCGTGGCAAAAGGCGAAATTTTCGCCTTGCTGGGAAGCTCGGGTTGCGGCAAATCCACCCTGTTGCGGATGCTGGCCGGATTTGAAGCGCCCACCGCCGGAAAGATCTATTTGGCCGGTAAGGATATAACCAATCTGCCGCCTTATCAGCGGCCGATCAATATGATGTTTCAGTCGTATGCCCTGTTTCCGCACCTGAATGTGTGGGACAACGTGGCGTTCGGCTTGCGGCGCGACGGCATGCCCAAGGGGGACGTTGCCGAGCGCGTTGAATCGATGCTCAAGCTGGTGCAACTCACCAAGTTCGCCAAACGTAAACCGCACCAGTTGTCCGGCGGGCAACAGCAACGCGTGGCTTTGGCCCGCAGTCTGGCCAAGCGCCCGCAACTGCTGCTGCTGGACGAACCGCTGGGGGCATTGGACAAAAAGCTGCGGGAGTCGACCCAGCTTGAATTGGTCAACATTATCGAAGAAGTGGGCGTAACGTGCGTGCTGGTGACGCATGACCAGGAAGAGGCCATGACGATGGCTTCGCGCATCGCCGTGATGAGCGAGGGCAGCTTCAAGCAGGTAGGCTCGCCGAGTGAAATTTACGAAACCCCCAACAGCCGTCTGGTGGCGGACTTCGTGGGCAATGTGAACATTTTTGATGGTCAAGTGGTGGAAGATGAGGCCGATCACGTGACGGTGAGCTGCCCGGAATGCATGCATTACGTGGGTCACGGCATTACCGGCACACAAGGCATGGCTGTCGGAGTGGCGCTCCGCCCGGAAAAAATCCAGCTGTTGCGCGAGCAGCCGCAAGGTCCGCATAACTGGTGTGAAGGGACGATCGAGGACATCGCCTATTTTGGCGCATATACCACTTATCACCTCAAGCTGAAAACGGGCATGGTCCTCAAGGTGCAGCAGGCCAATCTGTCGCGCCACAATGTCCAGGACCCGACCTGGGGCGACAAGGTCTATGCCGAGTGGAGTGCAGACTCCATGGTCGTGCTGACGCATTAACGGAGCCGGTAGATGCTTGCAAACCTCTTCCAGCGCATGCGCGGCCTGATCAGCGGCAAACGACTGGTCATCTCCATCCCGATGATCTGGCTGTTCACTCTCGCCGCCGCGCCGTTGCTGATCGCGCTCGATTTCAGCTTCTCGCAGATGGATATTGCTTCGGTCGCCAGCCTGACGCAGTGGGCCGACAATACCCTGACGATCAAGCTGAATTTGGGCAACTACCTGTTCCTCGGCGACGACCCGCTGTATTTCAAGACGTATCTGTCGTCGTTGAAGTTCGCCGGCACAACCACGCTCTGGTGCCTCGTGCTCGGTTATCCCTTCGCCTACTTCATGGCGCGTGCCCGGGCGCATCTGCGGCCCATGCTGCTGATGTTGGTCATGCTGCCTTTCTGGACATCTTTCCTGCTGCGGATTTATGCCTGGAAAACCCTGCTGATCAGCAATGGTCTGGTGAACAACGCGTTGATGGCGCTCGGTATTATCGACGCCCCCTTGCAGATGCTGAACACACCGTTCTCGCTGACCATCGGCATGGTGTACGCCTACCTGCCGTTCATGATCCTGCCCCTGTATGCCAACCTGGTCAAAATGGACACCCGTTTGATCGAGGCGGCAGCGGACCTGGGAGCCAGTCCGTGGAAAACATTCTGGCTGATCACCGTGCCGTTGTCCAAGCGCGGCATCATCGCCGGTTCCCTGCTGGTATTCATTCCGGCGGTAGGCGAATACGTCATACCCGAACTGCTGGGCGGTCCGGAAACCATCATGATCGGTCGCGTGCTGTGGGACGAGTTCTTCAGCAACAACGATTGGCCGATGGCATCTGCCGTGACGATCGTGATGATTCTGCTGATTCTGGTGCCGATGGCCATCTTCAACAAATACAGCGATGGCGGTCAGGAAGGGGAGAAGACATGAAAAACCTCTTCGGCAGAAGCTGGCTGATTGCCGTTTATACCTTCCTGTACATCCCCATCGTGACGCTGGTGGTGTATTCCTTCAATGCGTCTCCATTGGTGACCGTGTGGTCGGAATTCACCTTCAAATGGTATGCCGCGCTGGCGCACGACACGGAATTGACCGGCGGTCTGGTGCTGTCGCTGAAAGTGGCGCTCATGAGCGGCCTCATGTCGGTATTTTTCGGCACATTCACCGCCTTTGCCCTGGTGCGCTACCGGAAATTCCGCGGCCGCACCTTCCTGGCTTCGATGGCGAATGCGCCGCTGGTGATGCCTGACGTCATTGTCGGTTTGTCGCTGCTGCTCATGCTGGTCACGGTTCAGCGCTGGTTCGGCTTTCCGGAGCGGGGCATATTCACGATTCTGCTGGGCCATGCGCTCACCGGTACGGCGTATGCGGCGGTGGTCGTGATGTCGCGCCTGCGTGAATTCGACACCCGGATGGAAGAGGCGGCCATGGATCTGGGCTGCAAACCCTGGCAGGTGTTCACTCTGGTGACCTTGCCGTTGATTGCGCCGGCGCTGATTTCAGCCTTCCTGCTGACGTTCACGCTGTCCTTCGACGACGTGGTGTTGGCGGCGTTCCTTTCGGGACCCGGATCGACCACCCTGCCGCTGGTGATTTTCTCGCGTGCTCGCTTGGGCCTGAATCCGTCCATTAACGCGATTGCGACGGCGATTATCACCGTGGTCAGCATAGCCGTCATCGCATCGAGTATTTACCAAGCGCGGGCGGAACGACGACGCCAGCGTGAAATGGCTGAAGCATACGCGCAGGCCAATTAGTCGACTGAAGCTGCAACTTGATTTGATTTCGTTTGATGTAACTTAAAGGGAGAGAAACATGAAGCGAGGGAAAGAAAGTTGTTAACCTTGCCAAAACTCGGTGTTTTGGCAGTCGCACTGGCATTGGGCACCTCTGTTCCGGCTTATGCCGCCGGTCAGACGCCTGACCAAATGAAGCAGCGCATCGAGCAACTGGAAAGTCAGGTGCAGAAGCTGCAGGAACTGGTGGAAAAGGCCATGGCAAAAGCCGATCAAGCGGCGAATGCCACGGCCGCTACGGCCGATCAGACCGCCGAGGTCAACCGTCTCAGCGTCAAGGTCGACGCCATGGACGACGCTGCCGAGGCGAGCGGGTTCAAGGATCTCAAGATCACCGGCATGATCGACCCGACCTATATCTACAACAAGGCGCAGGACAGCTCCGGCTTCAACTTCCTGAGCAATTTCGACGGGCGTGATGGCAATGAAATTTATGCCTACGATAATTCCTTCTTCGGCCAGGCCATGGTGGAACTTGACAAGACCTTCGAGAACGGCACCCTGCTGAAATTGATTCTGGCGCCGCACAAGAGCACGGCTTCCGGCTACAACCTGCTGTTCGACTTCACCCTGCCGTCGTTCTACACCGGTGCCGGCGCCGAGCTCAAACGCGGTGATTGGGAATCAAGGCATTGGTGGCCAACCTGAACAAGGTAAGCCACCCGAGCGGCGAAAAGAATCCGATCGTGACCGTGCGCGCTGATTACTCCATCAATGAATTTGCCGGTTTCGGTTTTGCCGGTCAAACCGGTCAGCTGGATCACAACCAGTTGAACATGTTTGAAGTGGACGGTTTCCATACCCGTGGTGACTGGAACTGGAACGGCCAGATCGGCGCCGGTTACGTGTGATGGCACAAATTGCGGCCGGCGATTATCGCAACGGCTTCGGTCCGACTGCCCGGGATGCAACCGACTACGCCAACGGTGCGATCGACTCCATCAGCGGTGCCAATCGCAGTGCGTTGGCTCTGGGTCTGAACTACGCCCTGACAGCCAACTTGATGTTGAAAGCGGAATATCGTTTCGATCATACCGATCGCGACATGTTCTACTACGTGAAGGACGGTACTTACAAGAAAGACAATCAGGTGTTCGGTGTTTCTACCGTCCTGAGCTTCTAAAAGTATCGCCAGCAGTACAAGCGGGCCGTTCGGCCCGCTTGCAAATACGTTTTGCCCTGGAGTTTTCATGTCTATTCAGTTGAACCATCCATCATTGTTGAAAAAATCGTCGGCCTGGCTGGGCGGACAATGGGTGGGCGCCGATTCGGGCGCAAGCATCAAAGTTCGTAACCCTGCGACAGGTGAAATCCTGGCGGAGGTGCCGCTCATGGGGCGGGTTGAAACGGAGCGGGCCATTGTCGAGGCGGCTCTGGCACAAAAACAATGGCGGGCGCTGGCAGCAAAAGAGCGTTCGGCCCGATTGAAAAAATGGTTCAGCCTGATGCTGGAACATCAGGAGGATCTGGCGCACATTCTCACCGCCGAGCAGGGTAAACCGCTGGCGGAAGCGCGTGGCGAAATTGCCTATGGGGCGAGTTTTATCGAATGGTTCGCCGAGGAGGCAAAGCGCGTCTACGGCGAGGTGATTCCGGCATCGCAGACGGGCCGGCGGCTGCTGGTATTGAAACAACCCATCGGAGTGACGGCAGCCATTACACCGTGGAATTTCCCCGCTGCGATGATTACCCGTAAAGCCGCCCCTGCGCTGGCTGCGGGTTGCTCGATGATTGTCAAGCCGGCGGAACAGACGCCGTTGTCGGCGCTGGCCCTGGCCGTGCTGGCGGAAGAGGCGGGCATTCCCGGCGGTGTGTTCCAGGTGATTACCGGCGATGCAAAGGAAATCGGCGCAGCCATTTGCGCCAGCCCGATCGTGACCAAGCTGTCGTTTACCGGTTCGACCGAAGTCGGCCGCATTCTCATGCGGCAAAGCGCCGACACAATCAAGAAACTGTCGCTGGAATTGGGTGGCAACGCGCCTTTCATCGTGTTCGACGATGCCGATCTCGATGCCGCCGTCGAAGGCGCAATTGCCAGTAAATACCGCAATGCCGGCCAGACCTGCGTCTGCGCTAATAGATTGTTCGTACAGGACGGCATTTTCGACGCCTTCGCGCAGAAACTGGCCGACCGCGTGGCGCAATTGCAAGTGGGTGACGGATTTTCTGAAGGCGTGACTCAGGGGCCGCTGATCGACGATGCTGCGCTGCAGAAAGTGGAAAGCCATGTGGCCGACGCGGTGGCCAAAGGCGCCAAGCTGGTGGTGGGCGGCCAGCGGCACGCACTGGGCGGCACATTCTACCAGCCCACGGTGCTGGCTGACGTGAGCCCGGACTCCATGGTCTTCCGCGAGGAAACGTTCGGTCCGGTGGCGCCGCTGTTCCGTTTCAAAACGGACGATGAGGTGATCGAGCTGGCCAACCGCACGGAGTTCGGTCTGGCCTCCTATTTCTTCAGTCGGGATGTCGGCCGCATCTGGCGTGTTGCCGAAGCGCTGGAATACGGCATGGTGGGGGTGAATACCGGCATCATTTCCAGCGAGGTGGCGCCGTTCGGCGGCGTGAAACAGTCGGGCCTGGGGCGCGAAGGGTCGCATTACGGCATCGACGAATATCTGGAAATCAAATATGTCGCCATGGCGGGTCTGTAAGCCCGGGCGCAAACAAGCTGTAAGGACAGGTTATGACTACTATTGACTGGCATGCCAAAGCGGCGGCATTGAAAATCGACGGGCGCGCCTTGATCGACGGGCAGCGCGTATGGGCTCTGGACGAAGCGACGTTTGAAAGCGTGTCGCCGGTTGACGGGCGCAAACTGGCGGATGTGGCGCGTTGTCAGGCGGCCGATGTCGATCGGGCTGTACTATCCGCCCGGGCTGCTTTTGAAGATCGTCGCTGGGCCGGCATGGCGCCGCGCGAGCGCAAACGCATCCTGATCCGCTTTGCCGATCTGGTGATGGAAAACCGCGAAGAACTGGCCTTGCTGGAAACCCTCGACATGGGCAAGCCGATCAGCGCCAGCATGAGCACCGATGCGCCGGCAACGGCCAATACCCTGCGCTGGTACGGCGAAGCGATCGACAAGGTGTACGACGAAATCGCGCCGACTGCCGATGACACGCTGGCTCTGATCACGCGCGAACCCATCGGTGTGGTGGCGGCCGTGGTGCCGTGGAATTATCCCTTGCTGATGGCTTCCTGGAAAATCGCCCCGGCTCTGGCGGCTGGTAATAGTGTGATTTTGAAACCGTCGGAAAAGTCGCCGCTGACTGCCCTGCGCCTGGGTGAGTTGGCGCTTGCTGCCGGTATTCCCCCCGGCGTGCTGAATGTGGTGCCTGGGTTCGGGCCGGAAGCCGGTTCGCCGTTGGCCTTGCATATGGACGTCGATTGCATCGCCTTTACCGGTTCGACCGGTGTGGGCAAGAAAATCCGGGTCATGGCGGGCCAGAGTAATCTCAAGCGGGCCTGGTGCGAACTGGGCGGCAAATCACCCAACATCGTGTTTGCTGATTGTCACGATCTGGACCGCGCCATCGAGGCGGCCGCCGGCTCGATTTTCTACAACCAGGGCGAGAGCTGCAATGCGCCGTCACGCCTGCTGGTGGAACGTTCCATCCGCGACGAGTTTGTGGAAAAGCTGAAAAAATACTCGCCGCAATACATGCCGGGCGACCCGCTGGACCCGAACACCAAAATGGGCGCGCTGGTGGATGCCACCCAAATGCAGACCGTGCTCGGCTATATCGAAAGCGGCAAGAAAGAAGGTGCGCGTCTGTGCTGCGGCGGGCAGCAGGTGCGCACGGAAACGGGCGGTTACTACGTGTCTCCGACCATTTTCGATCAGGTTACCAATGACATGACCATCGCCAGCGAAGAAATTTTTGGTCCGGTCCTGTCGATCATTACCTTCGATACCCAGGAAGAAGCCATCCGCATCGCCAATGCAACCAATTACGGTTTGGCGGCCGCCGTGTGGACACGCGATATTTCGCGCGCGCATCGGGTGGCGCGGGCCCTGCGAGCAGGCACGGTGCATGTGAACAGTTACGACGAAGACGATATCACCGTGCCCTTCGGCGGTTTCAAGCAATCCGGCAATGGCCGCGACAAGTCACTGCACGCACTGGAAAAATACACGGAACTGAAAACCACCTGGATTCGTCTCGCCTGAATGGGGCGGGAGAGGAAAACATCATGAGTACAAATTTGAGCAATGCATCTTTAGCATGAACGCCGTCTGGCGGCCACGCCGCAGGAAAACTCGCCGACCTCGATCCCGCGAATGATTTCGCCGCGAGCATCGTTGATGGTTTTGCCGTGTTCCAGTGTGATGGCTCTGGCCAGGTCGTCCATGTGCCGCTCGAGCAATTCCTTGAACTTGAACATGATGCGGTGCTCTTGTTGCGGGGTGGTCATGCTTTTTACTCCAGATTGGCCTGTTGTTGAATTTCCAGTTGATGGGCGGCCCATTGCTGTTCATTCTTGAGGTATTGGCTGATATCGAGACCGGCATCACCTTCCTTGGCAAGCGAGGTGAGCGCTTCGGCAATGGTGCTGAAAATCCGGTCGATTTCATTTTTCTCGATGGTGAGCGGTGGGGAGATGGCGATGACGTCGCCGGTAAAGCGCACATGCACACCCATTTCGTAACACTTGAGGTAGGTGGCGAAAGCGCGGGCACCCGGTTTTTCCGGTGTCGGCTCAAGCTCAATGCCGGCTACCAGACCGATATTGCGGATGTCCTTAACGAACGGCAGGCCCTTTAAGGAATGGGCGGCCTGTTCGAAATGCGAACTGAGCGAACCTGCACGCTCTTCCAGTTTTTCGCTGTTAAAAATATCGAGCATGGCGACGGCCGCTGCACAGGCGACCGGATGCGCCGTGTAGGTGTAGCCATGAGGCAACTCGATCGCGTTCGGCGCGCTGTTGGCCATGAACGCGTCGTGGATTTCCGTTTTCACGGCTACGGCACCCATCGGAATCGCCCCGTTGGTCAGCCCTTTGGCGCAGGTGAGGATGTCAGGCATGACGCCGAAGTAGTCCACACCGAACTTGGTACCCAGGCGGCCGAAACCGGTGATCACTTCATCGAATATGAGCAGAATGCCGTATTTGTCGCAAATCTCCCGCAGTCGTTGCAGGTATCCGGCAGGCGGCAGCACCACGCCGGCAGAGCCCTGCATCGGCTCAACAATCAGGGCGGCGATGGTGGACGGGTCATGCAGCGTCGTGATGCGTTGTTCAAATTCATTCGCCAGGGCGATGCCGCCATCCTGCGGCACACCGCGGGTAAAGGCGTTGCGGCTGATATCAAGCGTGTGACGGAGGTGGTCAACGCCGGCCAGTCCATTACCGAAGGCTTTACGGTTGCCGGCAATGCCGCCTACCGAGACACCGCCAAAGTTCACCCCATGGTAACCGCGTTCGCGGCCAATCAGTTTATTGCGCATGGGGTTGCCGGTGATGCGGTGGTAAGCCAGGGCAATCTTGAGCGCGGTGTCGACGGATTCGGAGCCTGAGCCGGTGAAAAAAATTCTGTCCAGTCCCTTGGGCATGTAGTCGGCCAGTTTTTCTGCGGCTTCAAAGGCCAGTGGATGGCTGCACTGAAAAGCCGGCGCATAGTCGAGCGTACGCAGTTGGTGTGCAGCGGCGCTGGCAATCTCTTCCCGTCCGTGGCCGGCAGCGACACACCAGAGGCCGGCCGTCGCGTCGAGCAGTGTCCGGTCGTCGATGGTGGTGTAGTAATTGCCCTTGGCGGCCTTGAACAGGCGCGGCATGCTCTTGAACTGCCGGTTGGCCGTGAAAGGAAGCCAGTAATGCTGCAGGTTTGGCAGAGTGGCCACGTGAGACTCCAGGAGGTTTAAATGTGGCGAGTTTCGAGGTGGTCGGGGCGGGCTGTCAAGACTGTATCTGGTACATTTTAAGTGACTGATTATATTGGGGTGTGCTAATGTGATGTTATTGAATAATTAACACTATAAACAGTTGGGGTAAGTAAATGGATCAAGAGGTCGGTTTCCGGTTGCGGTTGGTAAGGCTGCGTTACCGTCTTTCGCAGCGTGCATTGGCAAAGCGGGCGGGTGTCGCGCATGCCACGATTTCATTGATCGAGTCGGGCAGAAGCAGTCCATCCGTCAGTGCGCTCAAACGCATTCTGGCGGCCATTCCGATGACGCTGTCGGAATTTTTCTCGGATGAGCTGCCGCCGGCCGAGAGCGGGGTTTTCTTCCGGGCCGATGAATTGACCGAAATCAGCGGCGGCAACGGCATCTCGTATCGACAAATCGGTTCGGCCCGAGCCGGGCATGTGTTGCAGATACTGGTCGAGCGTTATGCCGCCGGGGCGGATACCGGCATGATCATGCTGCGTCACGAGGGCGAGGAAGGCGGGGTGGTGTTGTCGGGGCAACTGGAGGTGACGGTGGGAGAATCCAGTCGGGTGCTGGGACCGGGCGACGCCTATTATTTCAACAGTCGGCAGCCGCACCGCTTCCGTACCGTTGGCTCGGAGCCTTGTACCCTGGTGAGTTCGTGCAGCCCGCCGTCTTTTTGATTCTTATGTCTTATATAAGACATCATGGACGAGTATTTGTTCATTGTATATACTGCTTAAACAATGATAGCCGACAATACAAAACCGAATTTCCTGCCGCTGTACGAACAAATCAAGCAATTGATAACACGCAGTCTGGCGCAAGGCGAATGGCAGCCGGGTGCGGCCATCCCCAGCGAAATGGAGCTGGCGCGCCGCTACGGTGTGAGTCAGGGGACGGTGCGCAAGGCCATTGATGAGCTGGTGAAGGAAAACATGCTGGTTCGCCGTCAGGGTAAGGGGACGTTCGTTGCGACCCATTCCGATGCCGGCACGACCTATCGTTTCCTGCGACTGAAAAACCTGCAGGACAAACACGAGTATCCGCACAGTACATTTGTAGGCTTCCGTCGTGACAAGGCGGATGCCCAGGTGGCCAGGCGGCTGGAAATTCGCGGCGGCAGCGCCTTGGTTTGCATGCAGCGGGTGCTGGAGCTGTCGGGCCGGCCGGTCGTGTACGACGATATCCGGCTGCCGGCGGCGCTACTGAAGGGAATTTCCAGTGCGCTGGTGGAGGAGCACGTGAATGCCTTCAAGGGTACGCTTTACTCCCTGTACGAAAGTCATTATCAGATACGGATCATTTCGGCGCATGAGCGTATCCGCGCGGCGTTGGCGGATGAGCAGTTGGCGGGCTATCTGAACGTGGCGGTCGGCACGCCATTGTTGGTTATCGAGCGGGTGGCGTTTACATACAAGAACAAGCCGGTTGAATGGCGTATGAGTTACGTCAGTACCGAGCACCATTACTATTTTGATGAACTGAATTAGGAACTGACATGGACAATTTGAAGCAGCGGGCACTTGATTATCATGAATTTCCCAAAGCGGGAAAGCTGTCGGTCGATTCCTCCAAGCCCTGTGCCACTGCCGCCGAATTGTCGCTTGCCTATACCCCGGGCGTGGCGGAACCCGTCAGGGAAATCGGCGCCAATCCGGAAAATGCCTACCGTTACACGAATAAAGGCAATCTCGTGGCGGTGATCTCCGACGGCACGGCCATTCTGGGGCTGGGCAATCTGGGTCCGCTGGCATCGAAGCCGGTGATGGAGGGCAAGGCGGTGCTGTTCAAGCGTTTTGCCAATGTCGATGTGTTCGACATTGAGGTAAACGCGCCCAGTGTCGAGGCGTTCATTGAAACGGTCGTCAACATCTCGCCCACCTTCGGCGGGATCAACCTGGAAGATATCGCCGCACCGCATTGCTTCGAGATCGAGCGCATTCTCAAGGAGCGGCTGGATATTCCGGTATTTCACGACGATCAGCACGGCACCGCCATCATTATTTGCGCCGGGTTGATCAATGCGCTGGAACTGCAGGGTAAATCGCTGGCGGATGCAAAGATGGTCTGTCTGGGTGCCGGTGCGGCCGGTCTGGCCGGTATGCGCTTGTTGATCGCGATGGGCGCCAAAAAAGAGAACATGACCCTGGTGGACTCAAAAGGCGTGATTCATGCCGGCCGCACCGACCTGAACGTTTACAAGCAGGAATTCGCCAAGGAAACCAGCATGCGCACGCTGGCAGACGCCATGACGGGGGCGGACGTGTTCATCGGCGTTTCCGGCCCGAATCTGGTGACCGGCGACATGCTCAAGCTGATGGCGCCCAAGCCGGTGGTGTTTGCCATGGCCAATCCCGATCCGGAAATCCTGCCCAAGGATGCGCATGCCGCCCGGGATGACCTGATCATGGCGACCGGCCGCTCCGATTTTCCCAATCAGGTGAACAATGTGCTGGGATTCCCCTATATCTTCCGCGGCGCGCTGGATGCCAGAGCCAGGAAAATCACCCGGAAAATGATGATCGCGGCGGTAAAGGCGCTGGCGGAAATGGCCAAAGAGCCGGTGCCGGAAGAGGTGTTGAAGGCCTACGGCGCGACGGAAATGACCTTTGGCAAAGACTATATCCTGCCCAAGCCGTTTGATCCGCGACTGATCGATCGCATTCCGCCTGCTATTGCCGCGGCAGTTGAGAAAGAGGCGGATTAACCGTCATGCCGCCCCGTCGCCCGGTTTATCTCAATCTGTTCAAAATCAAGCTGCCGTTGCCGGGGCTGGTTTCCATCATGCACCGGGTCAGCGGCTTTGCCTTGTTTCTGGTTTTGCCCTGGCTGATTTACGCCCTGCAGCAGTCGCTAGCGTCCGAACAGGGATTTGAGCAACTGATGAGCTGGTTTGCTCAACCTCTGGTCAAGCTGGGCCTGCTGGCTGTCTTATGGGGTTACCTGCATCACTTTTGCATGGGGCTGCGTTATCTGGCGCTGGATATGGATATTGGCGTGGCGCTGCCGCAGGCTCGGTTTAGTGCAAAACTGGTGCTGGCTGTAAGCCTGACTGCCACGTTTCTGATAGGTATCCGCTTATGGTAAAGCGTATTGTGACGGGAGCCCATTACGGGCTGCGCGATTGGCTCATGCAGCGCATCACCGCCGCAGTGATGGTGGTTTACACCCTGCTGCTGGCCGTCTACATTTTGTTTCATCCAGTTGCGGATTATGCGGGCTGGAAGGCCATCTTCGGTCACGAGTTTGTCCGGTTGGCCACCCTGCTTTTCCTCTTGAGTCTGTTTCTGCATGCCTGGGTGGGGATGCGCGACATTTTCATGGACTACGTGCATTCCACCCTGGTCCGGCTTGCATTGCATGTCGCTGTGATCCTGGCGCTGGTCATGTACGCGATCTGGTCCGCGCAAATTTTATGGAGCATTCGATGAGCTTCCCCAAGCGAACATTCGACGCCGTCATCATCGGCGGCGGCGGCGCAGGGTTGCGGGCCGCCCTGCAACTGGCGGAAGCGAATCTGAAAGTGGCCGTGGTGTCGAAGGTTTTTCCGACCCGCTCCCACACCGTTTCCGCCCAGGGGGGCATAGCGGCCAGTCTGGGCAATGTGAGCGAGGACAACTGGCACTGGCATATGTACGACACGGTCAAGGGTTCGGATTATCTGGGTGATCAGGACGCCATCGAGTTCATGTGCCGCAACGCGAATGAAGCGGTCATTGAGCTGGAGCATTACGGCATGCCGTTCGACCGGCTGGAAAACGGCAAAATTTACCAGCGGCCGTTCGGCGGCATGACGCAGAACTACGGCGGTGCGCCCGCCGTGCGTACCTGTGCTGCCGCAGACCGCACCGGCCATGCGATGCTGCATACCCTGTATCAGCGCAACATCGCCGCGCGCACGCAGTTCTTCGAGGAATATTTTGCGGTTGATCTGGTCATGGACGATCAGGGTTATGCCCAGGGCGTGGTCGCCCTCAGCATTGAAACCGGCGAGACACTGTTCATCGAGGCGCGCGCGACCATCCTGGCAACCGGTGGCGCCGGGAGGATTTTCTCGGTCACGACAAACGCCCTGATCAATACCGGCGATGGCCTGGGCATGGCGCTCAGAGCCGGTTTGCCGCTGGAAGACATGGAATTCTGGCAGTTTCATCCAACCGGCATTCACGGCGCCGGCGTGCTGGTGACGGAAGGGGTGCGCGGCGAGGGCGGTTATCTGGTCAACAAGAACGGCGAGCGTTTCATGGAGCGTTACGCGCCCAATGCCAAGGATTTGGCCAGCCGCGACGTGGTGGCCCGCGCGATGGCGGTCGAGATTTACGAAGGGCGTGGCTGCGGCAAGGATGGCGATCATGTCCTGCTAAAACTTGATCATCTGGGCGCGGATGTAATTCAGCAACGCCTGCCGGGCATACGTGAATTGTCCCTCAAATTCGCCCATGTCGACCCGTCCACGGCACCCATCCCTGTTGTTCCGACCGTGCATTACATGATGGGTGGCATCCCGACCAATTTGCGCGGCCAGGTCGTCACCCCGACGGCCACGGGGCCGGAGGAAGCCGTGCCCGGTCTTTATGCGATCGGCGAGTGCGCCTGCGTGTCGGTGCACGGGGCCAACCGGCTGGGCAGCAATTCCCTGCTCGACCTGATTGTGTTCGGCCGTGCGGCGGGCAACGATGTGATCGAATATTGCCGTGAAAACCCGTTTCCGCGCCCGGTGCAAGAGCCCTCGCTGGACAAAATCGCGGCACGCCTGGCACGCTGGGACAGGGCCGGCGACGGCATTACCGTTCCCGAGCTGCGTGAAGAAATGAGCAAAACCATGCAGTTGCATTGCGGCGTGTTCCGCCAGGAAGAGATGTTGCAGGAAGGCGTGAAAAAGATGCAGCAAATCGCCGCCAAGTTGCCCGATGTGGTGCTGCGCGATCACAGCAAGGTCTACAATACCGGTCGGATCGAAGCCCTCGAGCTGGAAAACCTGATGGGCGTGGCGTTGGCCACCATGACTTCCGCCGCCGCCAGGCAGGAGAGCCGCGGAGCGCATGCTCGCGACGATTTTACCGCGCGGGACGACAAGAGCTGGATGAAACACACCCTGTATTTTGCCGAAAATCACCGGCTGGATTACAAACCGGTCCGTCTAAAACCGTTGACAGTCGAGGCATTCCAGCCCAAGGCGAGAACCTACTAGGAATTGACCATGCGTTTCTCGATTTACCGCTTTAATCCCGAAACCGACGCCAAACCGTATATGCAGGATTACGAGCTGGATCTCGAAGCCGAGGGCAAAATGCTGCTGGATGCGATCCTGCTGATCAAGGAGCAGGATGAGACACTGACGGTGAGGCGTTCCTGCCGCGAAGGGGTGTGCGGTTCCGACGGGATGAACATCAACGGGCGCAATGGCTTGGCCTGCGTCACTCCGTTACAGGACCTCAAGCAGCCGATCGAATTGAGGCCCTTGCCGGGGTTACCTGTAATACGGGATCTGGTGGTTGATATGACTCAGTTCTACAAGCAGTATCGCTCTATCAAGCCCTACGTGGTCAACAATGATCCCGAGCCGGAAATCGAGCGTCTGCAGTCGCCGGAGGAACGGGCCGAGCTCGACGGCCTGTACGAATGCATTCTGTGCGCCTGTTGCTCCACCTCGTGCCCGTCGTTCTGGTGGAATCCGGACAAATTCGTCGGCCCCGCCGGTTTGCTGCAGGCCTACCGTTTCATTGCCGACAGTCGCGATCAGGCAAGCAATGAACGGCTGGACGACCTGGAGGATCCCTACCGGCTGTTCCGCTGCCACAGCATCATGAGCTGCGCCGAGGTCTGCCCCAAGGGCCTGAGTCCGACACGCGCAATCGGCAAGATCAAGGAGATCCTGGTTAAAAGGACCGTCTGACTGTGCAAGCGGAAAAGAACGTGTCGCAGCCCGATCTGAATCGTTTGCGCTGGAAGTGTAGGCGGGGCATGCTCGAACTCGATCTGCTGTTGGCCCAATTTCTTGACTCAGGCATTGATCAGCTTACCGATGGACAGTTGCACGCATTCAGTCAGCTGCTCGACCTGGAAGACCAGGAGCTTTGGCAGAAGTTGCGCCGCGCGGGTGGTGAGAGCATGTCTGTACTGGCCGTGCTGATGCTGGCAAGTCGGTAACAAGGACATACGGGCATGCCGGGGTTGCCGCACTCAAGCAATGTAAAATCTTCCTTACCCTGTCTGGCAGCCAGGGCCAAGAAGTGTGGCATTACCCTGAGCGAATCCCAATTGACTGCGGCAGGCGAGCTGCGCAGGCTGCAGGAGCTGTTGCAGCAGCCAACTTTCACCAGCCATTTCCGCTTCATGCGCCGTCTATGGCGCTCCCAGCCCGTCCGTGGCGTGTACCTGTGGGGCGGAGTGGGGCGTGGCAAAAGTTTTCTGATGGACAGCTTTTTTGCCTGCGTCGAATCACCACACAAAAAACGCGCCCATTTTCACCGCTTCATGCAGGAAATTCATGGCCGGCTGGAGCGGTTGAAGGGAAAACCCAACCCCCTGCGACTCATTGCGCGTGAAATCGCCGACCACGTTCGTCTGCTTTGTCTGGACGAATTTCATATTACCGATATTGCCGATGCCATGTTGATGAAAGGGTTGCTGCAGGGCCTGCTGGACGAGGGAGTAGCCATTGTGGTGACCTCGAACGCGCACCCTGCTTCGCTCTATCGCAATGGCTTGCAGCGCAGTCAGTTTCTGCCGACCATCGATTTGCTGGAAAAAAATATGGCAATCATCCATTTCGATGGGGATGAGGACTACAGAATGCGCAACATTGCCCGGGCAGGCGTTTACCACAGTCCAGTCGATGAAGCATCTGAAGGCGTTCTGGCCGAGCTTTTTAATGATCTTGCCAGAGGCGAAGTGAAAGAAAGCGGGACACTTGTTGTGGCAGGGCGCCCGATCCCTGTGCGAGGCCATGCCGACGGTCTGGTCTGGTTCAATTTCAAGGAATTGTGCGGTGGACCCCGTAATCAGGCGGATTACATTGAGCTGGCCAAACGTTTCCATACCATTTTGTTGTCCGGCATTCCGCAATTTGACGCTGGGCTGGAAACCGAGGCGCGCCGGTTTTTGTGGCTTGTCGATGTGCTGTATGACCACCGGGTACGGCTGGTTCTGACGGCTGCCGCGCCTTTGGCAAGCCTTGCGCCTGCCGGGCTGTTGCACGGTGAATTTGAGCGAATCTTGAGCCGGCTGACGGAAATGCAGACGCATGCTTATCTGGCGCAGCCGCATCTGCCTGAACTACCGGCAGAAAAAACCCCCGGTCAAAGGGGAGAGAAACCGGGGGTTAAAAAAAGCCCTAATAAGGATTAAGGCGCCCGCTCAGGGAGGAGAAGCGGGAGGCAGTCTCGCAACCACCTACTCTTAAGATAGCAAATTAAATTTGAAGTTCCAGCGGAATATCTTCCGCGCTAAAATTGTTGGCCTGTTTCAATTCTTCTGCGAGGAAAACTATGCTGCCGTTCGGATCGTTCCCAGCCCGCCGTATGCGTCGAATGCGCCGGGACACGTTTTCCCGCAACCTGATGCGTGAAAACAGTCTGACGGCGCATGACCTGATTTATCCGGTATTTGTGCTGGACGGCAAAGGGCGCGAGGAAGCCGTGCCTTCCATGCCGGGCGTGATCCGCCGCAGCCTGGATCTGCTGTTGCCGGTGGCGGCGCAGTGCGTACAGCTGGAAATTCCCGCCATGGCGCTGTTTCCCGTTATTGAGGCGGGCAAAACCGAGGGGGCAGAGGAAGCCTACAATCCAGACGGCCTGGTGCCGCGCGTGGTGCGCGAACTGAAGGCGCGCTTTCCTGAGCTGGGCATCATCACCGACGTGGCACTGGATCCTTATACGATCCACGGCCAGGATGGGCTGATCGATGCCAGCGGCTACGTCATGAACGACGAAACCATTGCAGTATTGCGGCGCCAGGCCTGTACTCATGCGGAGGCGGGCGCGGACGTAGTGGCGCCGTCCGACATGATGGACGGGCGTATCGGCGAAATCCGCCAAGCGCTGGATGCGGCAGGCAGTATTCATACCCGCATACTCGCCTATGCGGCCAAATACGCCTCAAGCTTTTACGGTCCTTTCCGCGACGCGGTCGGCTCGGCCGGCAATCTGGCCGGCGGCAATAAATACACCTATCAGATGGATCCGGCCAACGGCAACGAAGCGCTGTGGGAAGTCGGTCTGGATCTGCAGGAAGGGGCCGACATGGTCATGGTCAAGCCGGGCATGCCCTATCTGGATATCGTTCGCCGCATCAAGGACGCTTATCAGGCGCCGACCTATGCCTACCAAGTCAGCGGGGAATATGCCATGTTGAAGGCGGCCGCGCAGAACGGCTGGCTGAATGAGCGGGCCGTGGTGCTGGAGTCCCTGCTGTCCTTCAAGCGCGCCGGCGCAGATGGGATACTGACTTATTTCGCTCTGGATGCGGCCCGCTGGTTGGCCGAGTGATGCTGTTCAGTGCCCGTGCTCTACCAACAGAGCCCGCCTTTCCCGCTCCAGTTTATTGATGTAGCGCTGGATCATGGCCTGGCTGTTGGCCGGCAGATCGATGAACTGGAAGCCGTAGCGCTTGGTGCGTGCGCCATTGCGCAATACCAGGTCAAACATGTTGCGCAGCTCCATGTCGCTGATAATGGGGCCGATTTCAGGCAGCACGAGCCGGCAGTTGTGAAAGATCAGTCCGGTGGAGAACTCCACTTCCGCCGGTAAGTTGGTCAGCCCTGCCCCGCCCACGCTGATATCCAGCAAAGTACCTTGCAAATGCCCCAGTTGCGGATGGTTGAGGGTGATGGCCAAGGGTTTGCCGCGCGGCGTCTCCACTCGGTAATAATCCCTGCGTTGCAGTTTCAGCAAGGTTTGCGGCATGGCGATGCGCAGGGCGTGCCCCTGCTGATACGGAACCTTTTGCGCGGCGTTGGCAGCAAACTGGATGCGTATCCTGTCTTGCCGCGTGGCAAAAATGATGTGATGACTGGCGCAGATCGCCTGATTGACCGCTTCGTTTGCATTGGTGTCGAGGTAAACCGCGCCCGCCGCATTGTCTACCCCAATGATGGACGTAAGCAGCATGTCCTTCCCGCCATTGAAGTGGGCCGTCAGCAGGCACTTCTTGGTCATCAGGCTGCGCAGAAGATAGACGATCTCGGTCGGCGAATGCAGCAGAAACTTGCTGTAATCCTCGATGTTGACCGCGTCAGTTCTGTGTTCTGTTGCGTGATCAATTGGCATGTGGGATCAGTGCGGGTTGGGTCGGCACATTCTCGCCCAAAGTGCCGCTCAAGCCAAGTCGTTCAGCAACAGCTCGAGCTGCCTGAGGGTTGCGCGTTCCATGATGCCTCCGTCGACCGGGCTGCGTAACGCCAGGCGCTGCTGCTGTGGGGTGAATAGGGCACATTCGACTGGAATGTTTTCGCACTGCAGGGTCAGGGTGGGAATGGTCAAGGTGCGTTCGCCGCTGCGGAAACGTTTCTCGCCGTGCTCAAAAGTCATGTTCTTGTTGAGCAGGTCAAGCTCCACCGCTTTGCTGTCTTCGGCAAAAAGATGCAGGTTGATGTTGGCGTAGGGACCGGCTGTTCCGCTCAGTACTGAGCCGGTTAACAGGGGAGAATACTTCTCCAGCCGGCGCATCGCGTCAGCTGCAATTCTGCGCAGCTCGGCGACATGTTCTTGTTGCTGTTCGCCCAGATACAGCTGCTGATAGCTGCGCAAAGCCGCTTCGATCTGTTCGTTGGTCGGCAGGCAGTGCGTGTCGGTCGCCCCCAACTGGCGTGCCGCCTTGCGCTTGGCCGTGGCGAAATCGCTGGCGCCCTCCGCCATGAAGCGCGCCGCAGTCTGCGCGATCAACTCGCGCATTTGCTGTTGGTGACGTGGGCCGCTATTGCGAGACATGTTGAATTTCGTGAGGTCAGAAAATCTGGTCCTGCACCGTTTCCTCGGTCGCCGGAGCGCTGGCGGCCTGCCCGGTTTCCGGCGGCTGCGCTTCCTGATAGAAATATTCCGGCACAGCGTCGCCGCCACTGCTGCGTGTGCCGGTGGTCGGGTCTATATTGACCGTTACAACACCGTCCGGCAGGGGCAATTGGCTTGGCGGCGAATTTTTGATGGTCTTGTCCATGTAGTCGATCCAGATCGGCAAGGCGGCATGACCGCCGGTTTCGCTGCCGCCGAGAGAACGCGGCTGGTCATAGCCCATCCAGGCTATACCCACTACTTTGCGCGGCTGGAAGCCGCAGAACCAGGCGTCGAATTGGTCGTTGGTGGTACCGGTCTTGCCGGCAATGTCGTCGCGCCCGAGCGACAATGCTTTCATGGCTGTGCCGTGCCGGATCACGTCCTGCATCATGCTGGTCATGATGTAGGCATTGCGCGGGTCGATGATTTGTTTCGCTCCGGCGCCCGCCGTCTGCGGTTTCGCGGCGGCAATGATATGGCCTCGCGCATCGGTAATCCGGTCAATGAAGAACGGGTACACGCGGTAGCCGCCATTGGCAAAGGTCGAGTAGGCCGCCGCCATCTGGTACGGCGTAACGGAGCCTGCGCCCAGCGCCATCGTCAGGTAGGGCGGCTGACGGGCCGGATCGAAGCCGAAGCGGGCCGCATATTCCTGGGCGTAAGCCGGTGTAATGGCCTGCAGAATGCGGATGGAAACCAGGTTCTTCGATTTGGTCAGCGCCTTGCGCATACGGATCGGGCCGTCGAATTTGCCGTCAAAGTTTTTCGGTTCCCACTGCTTGTTGCCGGTTTCCGCCGGGTCGATCACCAGCGGCGCATCGTTGATGATGCTGGCGGCGGTAAAGCCTTTGTCCAGCGCCGCGGAATAGATGAAAGGCTTGAAGCTCGAGCCGGGCTGGCGCCAGGCCTGGGTTACGTGATTGTACTTGTTGCGGTTGAAATCGAAGCCGCCTACCAGCGAGTAGATGGCGCCGTTCATCGGATTGACGGACAGGAACGCGGCTTCCACTTCCGGCAATTGCAGAACCTGCCATTCATGTTTGCTGTTTTGGGCCAGCCGGATCAGGCTGCCGCGGCGGATACGCCGGTCTTCGGCCGTTTTGTTGTCGAGGAAGCGCTGAATGTATTTGATGCTGTCGGCCGGCAGGCTGATCTGTTTGTCCTGTCCGATGTAAGCGGTGACCTGCCTGGGGCCGGCGGATGTCACAACGGCCGGAAGCAGATGCCCCAGCTCCGGCAGGTTATCCAGCGCTTCGTCCATCTTGTCGCGCGCCAGGCCGGCGTCGTCCGGCAGTTGCAGGAAACCTTCCGGGCCGCGATAAGCATGGCGTCGCTCGAAATCCAGTATGCCCTTGTCAACCGCTGCGACAGCGGCATTCTGGTCCTTGCTGCGCAAGGTGGTGTAGACCCGGAAGCCGCTGGTATAGGCGGCATCCTGATAACGGTCATACATATATTGGCGTACCATTTCCGCCACATAGTCGGCGTTCACGTCATAATGAGTTGCGCTGTGCATGACCTTAAGCGGTTCCTGCAAGGCGGCCTGATACTGCTCGGGCGTAATGGCGCGGACTTCCAGCATGCGGCGCAGTACATAGTGTTGGCGTAACTGCGCCCGCTTCGGGTTGGCGACCGGATTGTAGCGGGATGGCGCTTTGGGTAGACCGGCCAGCATGGCCGCCTCGGCAACGCTGATGTTCTGCAGCGGTTTGCCGAAGTAGGTTTGAGCGGCGGCGGCGAAGCCGTAGGCGCGTTCGCCGAGATAAATTTGGTTGATATACAGCTCAAGAATCTGGTCTTTGGTGAGATTCTTTTCTATTTTGAGAGAGAGCAGCATCTCCGAGACCTTGCGGGTCATGGTTTTTTCGCGCGACAGGAAGAAGTTGCGCGCGACCTGCATGGTAATGGTGGAAGCGCCTTCCTTTGCGCCGCCGCTGCTCAGATTGGCCAGTGCCGCGCGCAAAATGCCCATGTAGTCGACGCCGCCGTGCTGGTAGAAGCGTTCGTCCTCGGCAGCCAGAATGGCTTGCTTCATGACGTCGGGGACATCCTGGATTTTTGTCAGGGCGCGGCGCTCTTCACCGAATTCGCCAAGCAGCTTGCCGTCGGCGGTGAAAATCCGCAGGGGAATCTTGGGGCGGTAGTCCGTCAGGCTGTCCAGCGACGGCAGTTGCGGGTAGATCATGATGGCCGTCAGGGCCGCAATGGCGGCAACAAGTCCGGCTGCACTGATTGCCGCGGCGAGAAGGTAATGCCACCAACGCTTGAACATGGAATTATCTGTATCTGGACACTAAAGTTTCGGCCATTATAGGCGTAATTGAATCGAAACAGAATGCAGATACACTTGCAAAATCAAAAAAATCTTTACTTGCTAAATGCTTGTTGCTAGCATTTAATGTAAATTATACTTAAATGAGCCTGGCACCATCGGCCTAAAGGAAGGGGAACAATCCTTGCAGTTCGATTTCTTGTCGCCCAAATTGCCGCCCCTGATCGGGGTGGATATCAGCGCATCCTCGGTAAAACTGGTCGAGTTGAGCGAGGCCGGTAAGAACCAGTACAGGGTCGAGCGTTATGTTATTGAGCCGCTTCCCAAGGACATGGTGACCGATGGAAACATTACCAACGTCGAGGCTGTGGCCGAGGTGGTCGAGGCCGGCTGGAAGAAACTCGGCACACGCATCAAGCAGATCGCTCTTGCTTTGCCGCATGCGGCCGTGATTCAGAAAAAGATCATTTTGCCTGCCGGCTTGACCGAGCTGGACATGGAACAGCAGGTTGAGGCGGAAGCCAACCAGTACATTCCTTTCTCGCTGGACGAGGTAAATCTGGATTTCCAGGTGCTCGGACCCTCGCCCAATTCGACGGAAGACGTCGAGGTGCTGTTGGCGGCATCGCGTAAAGAGAAGGTCGAAGAGCGCGTGGCGGTGGTCGAGGCGGCAGGTTTGAAGCCGCAGGTCATGGATGTCGAATCGAACGCCACCCAGACGGCCTTTGAACTCATTGCGCACCAACTGCCCAATAATGCCCGCGACCAGGCTGTGGCGATCGTCGACATCGGTGCCAATGCCATGCGCATCAACGTGTTCCTCAACAATCAATCGATCTATTTCCGCGAACAGAATTTCGGCGGCAATCAGCTGACCCAGGATATCCAGCGCCGCTTCAATCTGTCGGCGGAAGAGGCTGAAGCCGGCAAGCGTAACGGCGGGTTGCCGGAGGCCTACGAAAGTGAAGTGCTGCAACCGTTCATGGATGCGCTGGGCCAGGAAGTTTCACGGGCTTTGCAATTCTTCTTTTCCTCCACACAGTTCAGTCGCGTCGACCATATTCTGTTGGCCGGGGGCTGTGCCATGATTCCCGGGCTGGACGAGACCGTCTCCAACCGTACTCAGGTCAGTACCATGATCGCCAATCCGTTTGTAAGCATGGCGCTTTCGTCCAAAGTGAAGGCGCGTCAACTGGCGATGGATGCGCCGGCTCTGTTGGTCGCCTGTGGACTTGCCATGCGGAGGTTTGACGAATGATACGCATCAACCTTTTACCGCACCGCGAGCTCAAGCGCGCCGCGCGCCAGCGAGTGTTCAATATTCTGGCGGGCGCCGTGTTTGCCGCTGCCGTGGTGATTGTGCTGATCGTGCATGTGTTCATTCAGAGCAAAATCGATCTGCAGAACGACCGCAACAATTACCTGAATGACGAAATCGCCAAGCTGGATAAGCAGATCCAGGAAATCAACAAGCTCAAAGAACAGAAAGCCGTCATGCTGGCGCGCAAGCAGGTGGTGGAACAGCTTGAAAGCAATCGTTCCGAAGTGGTGCGCCTGTTTGACCAGATGGTTCGGCAGTTGCCCGATGGCATGTACCTGAGCGGGATTGAGCAGCATGGCGCAAAAATCACCCTGAAAGGGTATGCGCAATCGAGTGCGCGCGTATCCACATTGATGCGCAATCTGGATGCGTCTCCCTGGCTGGAGAATGCATCCCTGATCGAGATCAAGGCGGCCAACGTGAATAACACTCGGCTCAATGAATTTGCAATGACAGTCGACATGAAGCGTCCGCAGTTGACGCAGGATGACGGCAAACAGTCGAAAGGTGCCAAGTCATGACACTAGACGATATCAATAAGCTCGATTTTAAAAATATCGGTAGTTGGCCCCTGATTGCCCGAGCTGTTCTGCTTGCCGTTGTTTTCGTGGTGGTGTTGGCGGCCGCGTACTGGTTTGACTGGAGCGATCAGATCGATACCTTGCAGACTGCAAGGCAGCAGGAGGCGCAGGAAAAAGAAACCTTCCTCAATAAAAAGCGGCAGGCCATCAATCTCGATACCTACAAGCAGCAGCTCAAGGAAATTGAGCAGTCGTTCGGCGCCTTGCTGAAGCAGCTGCCCAATAAATCCGAAATGGATGCGCTGATCACGGATATCAACCAGGCTGGTCTTGGGCGTGGACTGGAGTTCGATCTGTTCAAGCCGGCTGATCATGAGAATATGAGCGAATTTTACGCCGAGTTGCCGATTTCCATTAAAGTCAGCGGCGCTTACCATGATCTGGCTGCGTTTGCCAGCGATGTGTCGCAATTGTCCCGTATCGTGACGCTGAACGATATCAGGCTTACGCCCAACAAGGATGGCAACTTGACCATGGATGCAACGGCCAAGACCTATCGCTATCTGGACGAAGACGAGATCGCTTCGCAGAAGAAAAGCGAAAAAGACAGGAAAGGAGGCAATTAAATGAGACGCCTGCTTATATTGTCACTCGTTATTGCTCTGGCCGGTTGTGGCGGCAGCGGGTTGGAAGATCTGCAACAGTTTGTGCAGGAGTCCGGCAAGGACATGCGCGGCAAAGTGGAGCCTTTGCCCGATGTGAAACTGCCGGAGCAGTTTGTCTACAACGCATTTGAATTGCCGGATCCGTTCAAGCCGCGCAAGTTGAAATCGGAGGCCGGCAGCGTCCGCCCTGACCAGGAAAACCGGGTGAAGGAAGCGTTGGAGGCCTATCCGCTGGAAAACCTCAAGCTGATGGGTATGATGCAGCGAAAAGGGGTGAATTACGCCCTGATACTGGACCCCGATGGCAAGCTGCATTATGTGAAGGCGGGGAATTATATGGGGCAGAATTTTGGCCTGATCACCAAGATCACTCCCGAGAGCCTGACGCTGAAAGAGATCGTGCCCGATGGTGGGGACTGGGTGGAAAAAGAAACCGTGCTGTCCATGCCGCAAAGCTAGGGAGTGAAAGATCATGACAACAATCAAATTGCAAAAGGATGCGGTGATGGGTGTGCAAAGCGGGATCAAGTGGCTCGCCACGCTGCTATTGGGCCTGATGGCGATGATGGCGGTTATGGCACGGGCGGATGTTGCGCCGGATAGCGGCAACGAAGTGCAGCAAATCCAGTCGAGCAGCATGCCGGGGGGGGAGATGGTGGTCAAGATTACCATGAAGAGCCCCCTGACCGTTTTGCCGCCCAGTTTTGCAACCAATGTTCCGCCGCGTATTGCCCTGGACTTGGCCAACACGATGAATGGCCTGAATAAAAATAATGTGGCCGTGGAAGAGGGGCCGCTGCGCAGCATTAATGTGGTCCAGGCAGGCAGCCGTACACGCCTGGTGCTGAATTTGAGCAAGGCCGCCAGTTATGAGACCAAGCTGGATGGCAATAATCTGATGATTTCGCTCAAGGCGAGCGACGTGCCGAATGTGACCAGCACCAGCGGTATGCGTTTTGCAGAAGCAGCGCGACCAGGCCTAACACGTAATGAAATCCAGAATGTGGATTTCCGCCGCGGCAAGGATGGCCAGGGCCGCATTATCGTCGATATGACGCAAAACAACACGGCCGTGGACGTTCGTCGTCAAGGCAAGACCTTGGTGGTGGAGTTCCAGAATTCAAAGATTCCTTCGGCACTCGAACGTCGCTTGGATGTGATCGATTTCGGCACACCGGTACAAGCGGTAGACGCAGTGAATCAGGGCAACAATGCCCGTCTGGTGATTGAGCCGAAAGGGCAGTGGGAGCATTCGGCCTACCAGATCGATAAGCAGTTTGTTGTGGAAGTTAAGCAAGCAGCCGATGACAGCAGCAAATTGGGCAAGAAGGGATACTCGGGCGAGAAGATTTCCTGGAGTTTCTCTGATCTGCCGATCAAGGACTTCCTCAAGCTCATCGGCGAGGAATTCGGTATCAATATCCTCATGAGTGAAAGCGTAACCGGCACGATTTCGCTGAATATCAAGGACGTTCCGGTCGACCAGGCGCTCGATATCGTGCTGCAGAAGAAAGGCTTGTCGACCCGCAAGACTGGCAACGTGCTGTATGTGGCGCCGACCGACGAATTGCTGACGAAAGAGAAGCTTGAACTGGAAGCGCGTCAGCAGATTTCCGAACTGGAGCCGCTGCAGACCGAAATGTTCCAGCTGAAGTATGCTCAGGTTGAAACGTTCAAGTCGATCTTTAGCGATGACAAAAACAAGATTCTGTCCAAGCGCGGCAGCGCCGTGTACGACACGCGCACCAACAGCCTGTTTGTCAACGATACGCCGACCAAGCTGGAGGAGATTCGCAAACTGATCGAGAAGACCGACGTGCCGCAGCGTCAGGTGATGATCGAAACCCGTATCGTTGAAGCGAACGATAACTTCAGTAAAAACCTGGGCGCACGCTTGGGTATTCATCAGCCCAACGCCAGTGGCGAGACCTTTACCAGCAACAGCAACGACCGTGTTGTTTTGGGCGGGTCCCTGGCGGATACGGGGTACCATACCAACCAGTCCTCCACGACGCCGGACTTCCTGACGCAGGCAATGAACGTGAACATGCCTGCTGCTGGTCTGGGTGGTTTTAATCCGGGCGCCTTGGCATTGACCTTGTTCCGTGCCGGCGCGGGACGTTTCCTGAACCTGGAGATTTCCGCTCTTGAGGCGGATGGCAATGGTAAGGTGATTTCCAGCCCACGCGTGGTGACCGCCAACAACGTTGAAGCCACAATCGAACAGGGTACTGAGATTCCCTATCAGCAGGCCAGCAGTTCGGGCGCTACATCGGTTGCGTTCAAGAAAGCGGTGCTGAGCCTGAAGGTGAAGCCGCAGATTACGCCGGATGACAACGTGATCATGGATCTGAACGTAACCAAGAACTCGCCGGACTACAGTCGTGTGCTGTTTGGCGCAGTACCGATCAATACCAAGCAGATCAACACGCAGGCATTGGTGGAAAACGGCGGTACTGTGGTAATCGGTGGTATTTACACCCAGGATCAGGGTACTACGGTAACTAAAGTGCCGTTGTTCGGCGACATTCCGGTGGTGGGCAATCTGTTCCGCAATAAGGCTTCTACTAACAACAAGACCGAGCTGCTGATTTTCGTGACGCCGAAGATCCTGAAAGAAGATCTGAACGTTCGCTAAGGCAGTTTGGTGTAAGATACTCCGGCAAGGTAGGAATACCTTGCCGGATTTTTTTTGATGGTATCTATGAAAGAAAATATTGTTCTCGTGGGTTTGATGGGGGCCGGCAAAACCACCGTCGGGCGTCAGCTTGCGCGACAGCTGAACCTGCGTTTTGTTGACTCGGATCATGAAATAGAGGCGCGCACCGGAGTCACGATTCCCGTAATTTTCGAAATTGAGGGCGAAGAAGGGTTCCGCAACAGGGAATCCACTGTGCTGCAGGAGATTGCCGAGGAAGAGGGTCAAGTGATTGCAACCGGTGGCGGCGCGGTGCTGCGGCCGCAAAATCGCCGGCTGCTTAAGGCGCATGGAACAGTTGTTTATTTGCGTGCCACGGTCGATGAGCTGTGGCAACGCACCCGTCACGACCGCAACAGACCACTCCTGCAAACCGAAGACCCCAAAGCCAAGCTTGCCAGTTTGTATGGCCAGCGCGACCCGCTTTACCACGAAGTCGCCGACATCGTGGTCGACACAAGCAGACAGAGCGTACAAAACCTGGTGCAGCAACTGCTGGAAAAGCTGGAGCACTTCGGTGTAACGAAATTGAAGGATGCAAAAGCATGATGCAAACCTTGACGGTCGACCTGGGCGATCGCAGCTACCCGATTCACATCGGACCCGATCTGTTGCGGCAAGCCGGTCTGCTGGTCCCGCATCTGCAGCAGCCCAGGGTTGCGATCGTGACCAACACCACTGTTGCACCGCTGTACCTGAGCACGCTCCAGCAAGCATTGGAGCAAGCGGGGGTGCAAGTGCTACCTGTCGTGCTGCCGGACGGTGAGGTGTATAAGACCTGGGAAAGTCTCAACCTGATTTTCGATGCCCTGCTGCAACACCGCTGCGAAAGGAAAACGACCCTGATCGCACTCGGGGGGGGGTGATAGGAGATTTGACCGGTTTTGCCGCCGCCTGCTACCTCAGGGGAGTGCCATTTATCCAGATTCCCACAACCTTGCTGGCGCAGGTGGATTCATCGGTCGGGGGCAAGACCGGCATCAACCATCCGCTGGGCAAGAATATGATCGGCGCATTCTATCAGCCGCGTGTTGTGCTGGCGGATACGGCGACATTGAATACTTTACCGGATCGTGAGTTGTCTGCGGGATTGGCTGAGGTCATCAAATACGGCCTGATCCGCGATGCGGCGTTTTTTGCCTGGCTGGAGCAAAACATGACGCGCCTGGTCGAGCGGGACCCGGCCGCTCTGGCCGAGGCCATTGCGGTGTCGTGCCGCAACAAGGCGGAAGTTGTGGCGGCTGACGAGAAAGAGAGCGGGCAGCGCGCATTGCTCAACCTGGGGCACACATTCGGTCATGCCATCGAAGCGGGGATGGGCTACGGCAACTGGCTGCACGGCGAGGCTGTGGCAGCCGGCACCATGCTGGCTGCCCGGCTATCGCTGGCCTTGGGTTGGCTAACTGCGGCCGATGTTCAGCGCATCAGGACACTGTTTGTGCAGGCCGGATTGCCGGTCGTGTCCCCCGATCTGGGAGTGGACAGCTATATGGATATGATGGGGCTGGACAAGAAAGTGGAAGGCGGGAAGATCCGCTTCATTCTGCTGCAGGGCATTGGCAAGGGCGTGATCAGCGGGGATGTGCCGCCGGACGTGCTGAAACAGGTCTTGGCGCGAGCTGCCCTCGATGACTGAGCATGTCGTTCCCTATGCGGTTAACCAAACGCGGGGACGGCGCCGTGGCGAGGCGGCTCCGACCGGGCGAACGGAATTTCAGCGTGACCGGGACCGGATCATTCATTCGTCGGCATTCCGGCGTCTCGAATACAAAACCCAGGTTTTCGTCAATCATGAAGGCGATCTGTTTCGCACGCGTCTGACACATAGCCTGGAAGTGGCGCAGATCGGCCGCACGATTGCCCGCAGCCTGAAGTTGAACCAGGATCTGGTGGAGGCGGTCGCCCTGGCGCATGACCTCGGCCACACACCTTTCGGACACGCCGGGCAGGATACGCTTAACGCCTGCATGAAGCCTTTCGGCGGTTTCGAGCATAATCTTCAGTCGCTGCGGGTGGTGGATGTGCTGGAAGAGCGCTACGCCGAGTTTGACGGCTTGAATCTGTGTTACGAAACGCGCGAAGGGATCCTCAAGCACTGTTCCGTGGCGAATGCCAGGGAGTTGGGCGAGGTGGGGGAGCGGTTCCTGAAAAAGCAGCGGCCATCCCTGGAGGCCCAGGTGGCCAATTTGGCCGACGAGATCGCCTACAACAACCACGATGTGGATGACGGCTTGCGCTCCGGTTTGATCACGCTTGAACAGCTGAGCGAAATCAAGGTGTATGCACGGCATGAGGCCGAGGTGGCCGCGCTTTATCCCGCCTTGCCGCAGCGCCGGCTGATCTATGAAACCGTCCGTCGCATGATCAATACGCTGGTAACCGATCTGGTGACGGAGTCGGGCCGGCGAATCGCCGAGGCCAACCCCCGTTCGGTCGATGAAGTCCGCTCTGCGCCGGCACTGATCGGTTTCAGTGAGGGGGTTGCCGCCGAACAGCACGAAATGAAGTCGTTTCTGCGCGAGGCGTTGTACCGGCACTACCGCGTGATGCGCATGACGAGAAAGTCGCAACGGATCATCGAGGATTTGTTTGCCGCTTTTCTGGACGAGCCGCGCCTGATGCCGCCGCAATATCAGGATAAGGCCAGAGAGGACAAGGCGCGCGCCGTGTGTGATTATATTGCCGGCATGACTGATCGCTATGCGATTGCGGAGCACAAACGGCTGTTTGCGGTGGACGAGGCCTGAGCGGGGCGGGTAACGGGGTGTCGTCGGGGCTGTCGCTGGCAGGGTATTTATGGCAATTTTAGAATGAAATGATGTCCTTGCATTGAATCTATGACCGTAACCGGTTAAAATCCAAGCCTTTTCTCTTGAATTTTTAGGTCTAGAGGCATGGACAGACAAGGCTGGTTGGACGGCACGCTGTATCGTCCTGATTTTGAACAGGACAGTTGTGGTTTTGGCCTGATGGCCAATATGGATGACAAGCCCAGCCATTGGCTGGTGCAAACCGCGATCAGCTCGCTGGCGTGTCTGACGCACCGCGGTGCGGTGGCGGCAGACGGCAAATCGGGCGACGGTTGCGGGCTGTTGTTCAAGAAGCCGGATGCATTCTTGCGCGCCGTGGCGGCGGAAAACGGTTTCAAGCTTAATGAACGTTACGCCGCCGGTCTGGTGTTTCTCAATCGCGACAAGGCCGTTGCCGACGCTTCCCGTGCCCGCCTGACCGACGAGTTGACCAAGCAGGGTCTGATCGTGGCCGGTTACCGCTCGGTGCCGACCAACAATGACGCCTGTGGGGAGTACGCCCTGGCCACCCTGCCGCAATTCGAGCAGGTGTTCGTCAATTGTCCGGACGCTGTCAGCGCCGCAATGTTCGAGCGCAAGCTCTATACGGCTCGCCGTCTGGCGGAAAAAGCCCTGTCCGGCAGCGACAAGACCTTCTATATGCCGACCCTGTCGGCCCACGTCATGTCCTACAAGGGCCTGGTGACGCCGGACAACCTGCCGGTGTTCTACCCCGACCTGCACGACGAACGTTTTGCTTCCAGCCTGGCGGTGTATCACCAGCGCTTCTCCACCAACACCTGGCCGGAATGGCGCCTGGCGCAGCCCTTCCGCTACTTGGCGCACAACGGCGAAATCAATACCGTGCAGGGCAATCGCAACTGGGCGCTGGCGCGTGAACAGAAATTCGCCTCCGACTTCATCCCCAATATGGATGACGTGCGTCCGATGGTGTCCAGCAACGGCTCCGACTCCTACAGCATGGACAACATGCTGGAAGGCCTGCTGATGGGCGGTGTGGACCTGTTCCGCGCCCTGCGCCTGCTGATTCCGCCGGCCTGGCAGAACGTCGACAGCATGGACCCGGACCTGCGCGCCTTCTACGAATACAGTTCCATGCATATGGAGCCGTGGGACGGCCCGGCCGGCGTAGTGCTGACCAACGGCCGCTACGGCGTGTGTCTGCTGGACCGTAACGGTCTGCGTCCGGCCCGTTTCGTGGTGACCAAGGACCGTCACTTCACCATCGCCTCCGAAGTGGGCGTATGGAACTACAAACCGGAAGACGTGGTGCAAAAAGGCCGTGTGAAGCCGGGTCAAATGGTGGCGGTGGACCTGGAACAGGGGCGCCTGCTGCTGCCGGACGACATCAACGCCGAACTGAAGGCGCGTCATCCGTACCGCCAGTGGCTGAAAGAAAACTCGCGCTATCTCGAACTGGGTCTGGACGAGGATGCCAAGATCGAGGCCATGAACAGCGCCGATCTGACTACCCATCAGAAGCTGTTCAATGTGACCTTTGAAGAGCGCGATCAGGTGATCCGCGTGCTGGCGGCCGATGGCCAGGAAGCCGTGGGTTCCATGGGCGACGACACGCCGATGGCCGTGCTGTCGGAAAAAGCCCGTTCGCCTTACGATTACCTGCGCCAGCAATTCGCCCAGGTGACCAACCCGCCGATCGATCCGATCCGTGAAGCGATCGTGATGTCGCTCAACACCTGCTTCGGCCCGGAGCAGAACCTGTTTGAGGAAACCGCCGACCACGCCAGCCGTCTGGAAGTGAGCTCGCCGGTGCTGTCGGCCGACAAGATGGCCATGCTGCTGGATGAGAAACAATCCGGCTACAGTTCTACTGTCCTGTCGCTGCAATTCGACCCGAGCCAGACCAATCTGAAGGCGGCTGTTGAAAAATTGGCGGCCGATGCCGTGGCTGCTGTCAAGGGCGGCAAGGTGATTCTGCTGCTGTCCGACCGCGCCATCAGCAAATCCACGCTGCCTATCCCGGCCGTGCTGGCAACCGGCGCTGTACACCATGCGCTGATTGGCGCGGGCCTGCGTTGCGATTCCAATATCGTGGTGGAAACCGGCAGCGCGCGCGATCCGCACCACTTTGCCTGTCTGATCGGCTACGGTGCGACCGCCGTGTTCCCCTATCTGGCCTACCAGGTCATTCTCGACCTGATCAAGAGCGGCGACGTGGCTTACGCCCCGGAAAAGGCGCTGGCCAACTACCGCAAGGGGATCAACAAGGGCCTGTTGAAAGTGCTGTCGAAGATGGGTATTTCCACCATCGCCAGCTACCGCGGTGCCCAGCTGTTCGAAGCCGTGGGCATCCATGAGACCGTGGTCGACCTGTGCCTGAAGGGTACCGTGAGCCGTCTGTCCGGCGCCAGCTTCGACGACTTTGAGGCCGACCAGAAGAAACTGGCCCGTAGCGCCTTCAACCCGCTCAAGCAACTCAGCCAGGGCGGTCTGCTGAAGTTCGTGTTCGGCGAGGAATACCACGCCTACAACCCGGATGTGGTGCAGTGGCTGCAAAAAGCCGTGCAGACCGGCAGCTACGATGCCTACAAGGAATACGCCAAGCTGGTGAACGAGCGTCCGGTGGCCATGCTGCGCGACCTGATGGAGTTTGCCGACGCCAAGCCGGTAGCCGTTGACGAAGTTGAACCGGTTGAAGCCATTCTCAAGCGCTTCGACTCCGCCGGTATGAGCCTGGGTGCGCTGTCCGTCGAAGCGCACGAAGCCCTGGCGGAAGCCATGAACCGCCTGGGCGGTCGCTCCAACTCCGGTGAGGGCGGCGAAGATGCCAACCGTTACGGCACCGTGAAGATGTCCAAGATCAAGCAGGTGGCGTCCGGCCGTTTCGGCGTGACGCCGCATTACCTGGTCAATGCCGAGGTGCTGCAGATCAAGGTGGCGCAGGGCGCCAAGCCGGGCGAAGGCGGCCAGCTGCCGGGCGACAAGGTGTCCGAGATGATCGCCACGCTGCGTCATGCCAAGTCGGGTATCAGCCTGATTTCCCCGCCGCCGCACCACGACATTTACTCGATTGAAGATCTGGCGCAGCTGATTTTCGACCTGAAACAGGTCAACCCCAGCGCGCTGGTGTCGGTAAAGCTGGTGGCCGAACCCGGTGTCGGTACCGTGGCGGCCGGTGTGGCCAAGGCTTACGCCGACCTGATCACCATTTCCGGCTACGACGGCGGTACCGGCGCATCGCCGCTGACCTCGGTGAAATATGCCGGTACTCCGTGGGAGCTGGGTCTGACCGAAGCGCAACAGGTGTTGCGCGCCAACGGCCTGCGCGGCCGCGTGCGCGTGCAGACCGACGGCGGCCTGAAAACCGGTCTGGATGTGGTGAAAGCCGCGGCCATGGGTGCCGAGTCCTTCGGTTTCGGTACCGGTCCGATGGTGGCGCTGGGCTGTAAATACCTGCGTATTTGTCACCTGAACAATTGTGCCACCGGTGTGGCCACGCAAGATGCCCGTCTGCGCAAGCAGCACTTCATCGGTTTGCCGGAAATGGTGATGAACTACTTCAAGTTCGTTGCCATGGAAACCCGCGAATGGATGGCGCAGATCGGTGTGCGTTCCATGGACGAGCTGATCGGCCGCATGGACAAGCTGGCGCTGCGCCAGGGCGCCACCGCCAAGCAGCAGAAGCTGCAACTGGGCGTGTTGTTGAGCCAGGGTACCGTGCCCGACAGCGTACCGCGTTTCTGTATCGAACCGTCCAACCCGTCCTTCGACAAGGGCGAGCTGGCCGAGCAGATGCTGAAAGACGCCAAGGCCGCCATCGACAGCAAGACCCCGCTGGAACTGAACTATGCGGTACACAACACCAACCGCTCCATCGGTGCGCGTCTGTCCGGCGAAATCGCCCGCGTACACGGCGCCGCCGGCCTGCCGGACAACTGCCTGACTATTAAGATGTCCGGCAGCGCTGGCCAGAGTCTGGGCGTGTGGAACGCCAAGGGCCTGCGTCTGGTGGTGGAAGGCGATGCCAACGATTACGTCGGCAAGGGCATGAACGGCGGCAGCGTGGTGGTGTATCCGCCGAAGAACTCCGCCTTCAAGACCAACGAGTCCATCATCATCGGCAACACCTGTCTGTACGGTGCCACCGGCGGCGCGTTGTATGCTGCGGGTATGGCGGGCGAGCGTTTCGCCGTGCGCAACTCCGGCGCGCTGGCGATTGTCGAAGGTGTGGGTGACCACGGTTGCGAATACATGACCGGCGGTGCCGTGATCGTGTTGGGTGAAACCGGCCTCAACTTCGGTGCCGGCATGACGGGCGGCTTCGCCTTCATCTACGACGTGCAAGACCAGTTCGCGCATCGCTACAACAACGAACTGATCGACATCCACCGCATCAACACCGAGCCGATGGTGCAGTATCGCCAGTACCTGAAGCAGAAAATCCAGCAACATGTCGCCGCCACCGGCAGCGCACATGGCCAGTGGCTGCTGGACAACTTCAGCGACGCGGTTAACCACTTCTGGCTGGTCAAGCCCAAAGCGGCCAAGCTCGACACGCTGCTGCAGGGCTAAGGGGAACGATATGTCTGACGTATTTCAGTTTATTAACATCCAGCGCCGTGACGGCGAAAAAACGCCGGCGGATGTGCGCAAAAAAGAGTACCGCGAAATTTACGCGCAGATGGACAAGGACCACGCCACCGAACAGGCCGGTCGCTGTTTGTCCTGCGGCAACCCCTATTGCGAGTGGAAGTGCCCGGTACATAACTACATTCCCAACTGGCTGCAACTGGTCAGCGAAGGGCGCGTGATCGAGGCGGCGGAATTGTCGCACAAGACCAACTCCCTGCCGGAAATCTGCGGCCGTGTGTGCCCGCAAGACCGTCTGTGCGAAGGTTCCTGTACCTTGAACTCCGGTTTCGGCGCGGTGACCATTGGCCAGGTTGAGCGCTACATCTCCGAAACCGCGTTCGAGCAGGGCTGGCGTCCGGACATGAGCGCCGTGGTCAAGACCGGCAAGCGTGTCGCCGTGATCGGCGCTGGCCCGGCGGGTCTCGCCTGTGCCGACGTGCTGGTGCGCAGCGGCGTGACCCCGGTGGTATTTGACCGCCACAGTGAAATCGGCGGTCTGCTGACTTTCGGTATTCCCGAATTCAAGCTGGAAAAATCAGTCGTACAGCGCCGCCGCGAAATCTTCGAAGGCATGGGAGTGGAATTCCGCCTCAATACCGAAGTCGGCAAGGATGTGAAGCTCGACGCCCTGCTGGCCGAATTCGACGCTGTGTTCCTCGGCATGGGCACCTACACCTACATGAAGGGCGGTTTCCCCGGTGAGGATCTGCCGGGCGTGCTGGAAGCGCTGCCGTTCCTGATTTCCAACGTGAAGAACTGTCTCGACCTGCTGGGCGAAGGCGAAGAGTTCCTCAATATGGCCGGCAAGCGCGTCGTGGTACTGGGCGGCGGCGATACCGCGATGGACTGCAACCGCACGTCCATCCGCCAGGGCGCCGCGTCGGTGACCTGCGCCTACCGTCGTGACGAAGAAAACATGCCGGGTTCCAAGCGCGAAGTGTCCAACGCCAAGGAAGAGGGCGTTGCTTTCCTGTGGAACCGTCAGCCGGTCGAAATCGTCGGCAACGGCAAGGTCGAAGGCGTGAAACTGGTAACCACCCAACTGGGCGCACCGGATGCGCGCGGCCGCCGCTCGCCGGAAGTGATTCCGGGCAGCGAGGAAATCGTGCCGGCCGATCACGTGATCGTGGCCTTCGGTTTCCGCCCCAGCCCGCAACCATGGTTTGCCGATCACGGCATCAGCCTGGACCAGGCCGGTCGCGTCATCGCCAAGGGCAATACTCACGCCTTCCAGACCAGCAACCCGAAAGTGTTTGCCGGCGGTGACATGGTGCGCGGCTCAGACCTGGTGGTGACGGCCGTGTACGAAGGCCGCCAGGCAGCCGAAGGTATTCTCGAATACCTGAATGTGTGAGGTGCGAGGGGCGAGGTGACTTGCCCTTCTTCCTTCCCTCTTCCCCTTCTCACGGTACAACCATGAAACCGAAGAACGATACCTTTTTGCGCGCATTGCTGCGCCAGCCGACTGAATACACTCCCATCTGGATCATGCGTCAGGCCGGTCGTTACCTGCCGGAATACAACCAGACGCGTGCCCGCGCCGGCGATTTTCTGTCGCTGTGCAAAAGTCCGGATCTGGCCACGGAAGTGACCCTGCAGCCGTTGGCCCGTTTCGGTCTGGATGCGGCGATTCTGTTCTCCGATATTCTGACCATTCCCGATGCCATGGGGCTGGGCCTGTACTTCGCTGCCGGCGAGGGTCCCAAGTTCGAGCGCCCGCTGCGCGACGAATGGGAAATCCGCGATCTGGCTGCGCCCGATCCTGCTGACAAGCTGGGTTATGTGCTGGATGCCGTCAGCCAGATCCGCAAAGCGCTGGATAACAGCGTGCCGCTGATCGGTTTCTCCGGCAGCCCGTTCACCCTGGCCTGCTACATGGTCGAAGGCGGCGGCAGCGATGATTTCCGCCACATCAAGACCATGATGTACGCCCGCCCGGACCTGTTGCATCGGATTCTGGAAGTGAATGCGGAAGCCGTGACCAGTTATCTCAATGCCCAGATCGAAGCCGGTGCCCAAGCCGTGCAGATTTTCGATTCCTGGGGCGGCGCCCTGTCGCATGCGGCCTACCATGAATTCTCCCTGCCGTATCTGGAGCGCATCATCAGCGGCCTGACCCGCGAGAAAGACGGCCAGCGTATTCCGGTCATCGTCTTCACCAAGGGCGGCGGTCTGTGGCTGGAATCCATGGCCGATATCGGCGCCGATGCGCTGGGCCTGGACTGGACCGTCGACATCGGCGATGCCCGCCGTCGCGTAGGCGATAAAGTAGCGTTGCAGGGCAATCTCGACCCGGCCGTGCTGTTCTCCAACCCGGAAACCGTGCGTGCAGAAGCGGCCAAAGTGCTGCAAAGCTACGGCAAGGGCACCGGTCACGTATTCAACCTGGGGCACGGCGTGTCGCAATTCACCTCGCCGGAGAATGTGGCGGCATTGGTGGACGCGGTGCATGAATTGAGCCGGGAAAATCACGGCTAAATGATCGGGTAGGGTGCAATAACCGTAGGGCATTGCACCTGATTGGGTTTGTTCTTTCAGTAGGCCGGGGGCGTTCCCGGCCAAGCCATGGCAAAATAGCCACATTACCCGATTGCTTGTCGCTGACGTGACCGAACACACTTCACTCCGCATCGCTCATATCGCCCTCGACGTGCCCTTGCCGGGGCCGTTCGACTACCTCATCCCGCCCGCCTTTGCCGGGCTGCAATTAGGCCAGCGGGTGGTCGTGCCCTTCGGGCGTCGGCGCATGGCCGGCATCGTTGTCGGGTTGGCAGACAAGAGCGCGTTCGCGCAAGATAAACTCAAACCGATCCAGGAAGTATTTTCCGCAGAATCTCCCCTGCCTGACGAGTTGCTGGCGCTGCTGCAGTTTGCCAGCCAGTACTATCATTACCCGCTGGGCGAAACGGTCATGCGGGCGCTGCCAGGTTTGCTGCGTGATGCTGAGTCTTTGCCGGAGCAGAAATTGGGCTGGCTGGCGCTGACGGATGCAGGACGCGAGGCGCTGGCCAATTTACCCAAGCGGGCGGTGGTTAAGCAGAAGCTGTTTGCCATGCTCAGCCATGCACCTGTCTGTTCCTACGATGCTTTGCGCGAGCAGGGCAGCAGCGCGGCGGCACAGGTGCGCGAGTGGCTGCAAAATGGCTTGCTGCTTGCGGCAGAGCCGCCTGCGACCGATTATGCCGCTTCTTCCATTCCCAAGCTGAACCACGAGCAAACTGCCGCCGTACACAGTGTTCTGGCCAGCCTGGGGCAATTCAAACCCTGGTTGCTGCATGGCGTAACCGGCAGCGGCAAGACCGAGGTCTACCTCAACATTGTGGCCGAGGTGCTGGAGCGCGGCGGGCAGGCGCTGGTGCTGGTGCCGGAAATCAACCTCACACCGCAACTGGAAGGGCGTTTCCGCAACCGTTTTCCCAATCATCGGCTGGTTACTCTACACAGCAACCTGGCCGAGGGCGAGCGATTGCGCAACTGGCAGGCTGCCGTCAGCGACAAGGCCGATGTGGTACTGGGCACGCGCTTGTCCATTTTTACGCCACTGCCGCGACTGGCTATCATCATCGTCGACGAGGAACATGACGCCTCTTTCAAGCAGCAGGAAGGTCTGCGCTACTCCGCCCGTGATATTGCCGCGGTACGCGCACAGCGGCGTAACGTGCCCTTGCTGCTGGGCTCCGCCACCCCCTCGCTGGAATCCTGGTACAACGCCCAGAGCGGCAAGTACGGTCTGCTGCAACTGAATGAACGGGCAGTGAACAGCGCCACCCTGCCCACTATCCGACGGGTGGATACCCGTGTTAACGAAGCCAATGAAGGGCTGACCGAGCCGGTTGTCGAGGCGCTGAAGAAGGCCGTCGCACGGGGCGAACAGGCGTTGGTGTTCCTCAATCGGCGCGGCTACGCTCCGGTGCTGTACTGCGGCGGCTGCGGCTGGAAGGCCGAGTGCCATCGCTGTTCCGCCGCGTTGGTGTGGCATGCCCGCCACAAGCGCCTGCGTTGCCACCATTGCGGCCATGAAGAGCGCCCGCCCGTTGCCTGTCCCAAGTGCGGCAATATGGACCTGCGTCCCGTTGGCGAGGGTACCCAGCGTATTGAAGACGTGTTGCAAAGCAGGCTGCCGCAGGCGCGCATTCTGCGCGTCGATCGCGACAGCACTCGCACCAAGGGCAGCTTCGATGCCATGCTGGAGCAGATACACGGGCGGGAGATCGATATTCTGGTCGGCACGCAAATGCTGGCCAAGGGGCACGACTTTCCCCGCGTGTCACTGGTGGTGGTGCTCAATGCCGATGGCGCCTTGTATAGCACCGATTTTCGCGCCGGCGAGCGGTTGTTCGCCCTGCTCATGCAGGTGGCCGGCCGTGCCGGGCGGGCCGAGTTGGCGGGCGAAGTGTGGATTCAGACGCAGTTTCCGGATCATCCGCTGTACCGCGCGCTGCAGCAGCACGATTACAACGGTTATGCTGCGGAATTGCTGACCCAGCGCAAAAGCGCAGGTTTCCCGCCCTACGAATTTCAGGCCGTATTGCGTGCCGAGGCGCATCAGGTACATCAATTGGAGCAGTTCCTGCAACAGGCCGCTAAACTGGCGATACCAATATCGCATGAGGTACTGGTGTTCGACCCGGTGGAAAGCCTCATGCCGCGTGTTGCTAACCGGCATCGTTGGCAGTTGCTGATTCAGTCGGAGTCGCGTCAGGCCTTGCAGAAAATGCTCCAATTGATGT
>JAJZTZ010000062.1 GCA_021847305.1 Pseudomonadota bacterium
ATCGCTGCATTACGAAGCCACCCGTGCCGGACTTGACCCGCAACTGGTCCTCGGCCTGATCCAGGTGGAAAGCGGCTTCAAAAAATACGCCATCTCCTCGGTCGGCGCGCGCGGCTATATGCAGGTCATGCCATTCTGGACCAAGAAAATCGGCTCCCCGAGCGACAATCTCTTCGACATGCAGACCAACCTGCGTTACGGCTGCACCATTCTGCGCTATTACCTGAATATCGAGCACGGCAACCTGTTCCGCGCCCTGGGACGTTACAACGGCAGCCTGGGACAGGCGCAGTATCCGAATATGGTGGTCAGTGCCTGGAAAAACCGCTGGTCCTACGCGGCCTGATACGTCTATCCTGAGAAATGCACTGCCCGAACGCAGCTATTTTGTTTACCGCAGGCATGCGTGAGCCGATGCAGCAATCGCGGATTCCGCAGAATGCAGAAATGTGGAGGACATCAGCATCACAATCTGATTGTTAACGCTGATGTCTGGTTTGACCTACTGATACAAACGCAAGAACGGGCGGCCCCGCAGCAGGGGGCCGCCTGCCAGCCTCAGGGACGGATGTAGGCGTAGCCTTCGGCCTGTCGCTGCACCAGTTCGACCACCCCGGCGGGAACAAAGCTGACTCCCGCGAGCAAATCGGTCTTCTCCAGTTTCAGCGCCTTCATGGTGTTTTCACACGCAGCCACAGTCACGCCGCCCGCCAGGGCAGCCTTTACCCCCTCACCTACGGGCGACGACTCATCCAGCATGGCAATGCCAGGACCGTAAGCAACCAGTTCAATAGTTGCATCCGGCATGGCGGCATGCAGGTTTTTCATGTTATTGAGTGTCAGCTGCCACTTACGCGGATCGTTATCACTCACCTGAAAAACCACCTTTTGCGTCATCTTTTTGGCGGCAGAGGCATGCGTCACTCCCTTTTGCGCCGCTCCGGCCTCAACCGCCGATCCCGCCAGGGCAAAACCGGCGCACAATACCACGAGCAGATTGCTGTATTTCATACTCATTCCTAGAAGTAGCGGATCAGATCAACCTGAGCGTAGCTGTCGTCGTGGTACATATACAGCACGTCATTGGTATCGCGGACATAGAACGATTGGCCGATGAAGCGGGCTTTCCATTTATCGCCGATTCGGCGGCTGGCTTCCAGACGAATACTGCGGTCAGAGTTGTTCAGATCGAAGAAGCCACCCAGCTTGATTTCCGTCGATGCCGCATCGTTCAAAGCCAGACGTGCGCCGAGGAACATGTCGTTTTGCAAGACCGCCTGACCGTTGTTGCCGCGGGAGTCGTTGTTGTACTCAGCGTAGTAGGTAATATCCCATGGCTTATTGAAGACACCCGAGTAGGTACGCTCCAATCCCAGTACACTAGCCGAGTAGCTGTCGCTGCCGATATCGCGGTAGACACCTTCAAACTTGAAGGTCCAATCGCCGACCAGATAGCTGGCATCCAGACCGAACTGACTCAAGCGGCTGTAGTACAGACTGCTGTTGGATTGCAGGGTCTGCTGTACTGCGGCCTGCTGCGCCGGAGTCAACGTAGCAAAGCGTGCCAGGATGGCGTCCAGATTAACGGCAAACGGTACAGAGGAGGCGTTCAGTCCCAGCAGGGGAACCCCGCCGGTTGTCAGCAACTGCGGAGTGCGGTTGTTGCCCACAAAGCCGCTCACACCAATATCCAGCGCACCGGTGGACTTGGACCAGCGCATTGCCAGTTCCGGCTGCATATTCCCATCAGGAGACTGGTAATCGACGCGGTAGTCCTGCAGTGCAAGGCCGCTACCGGGACGGCCATAGCTGCTCGGCAGAGTGCGTTCGCGGAAACCGCTCATCACGAACATATCCAGGGTACCCCACTTGCCGCGGTGAGTGGCACGCAGCATCGGCTGGCCGAGCTTGTCTTCGCCTTTGATATCCTCAACCATGTCTGTCTGGTTCACGACATCAACCAGGTGATTGGCTTCAGACACACCCCAGAACACTTTGCCCACACCGGCATGCCAAACCCAGCTGTCGCGATCCCAGGTCCACATCATTTCGCGCAGATCAACGTGGGAGCGCGCCGGGTCCATGCTGTCGTAGCGCATGAAGGGAGTGAAGGCAAACGTATCCTTGCCGCCGTTCCACTGGTAGTTATAGTGCGCCAGCAGGCTCGCCGAGCTGGTATCCATGTCCTGTGCCGGTGCGCTAGGCGGCACATCAGCGTATTTGTAAAACTGCCGGTACTGCAGACCGAACTCACCGTCCCAGTTGCCCGCTGAGGTGGTTTTTGTACTGTCGTCCGCCTGTGCCGCAAGGCTGAACAACGCCGCTGCAACAGCCACACCCAACAGCTTCTTTTCAATCTTGATCATTGCGCCTTCTCCCTGAACTCAAATTCTTGCTAGTAGTCTGGCCGCTGCACGCCGGCCAGCGGTTGAATTTCTTTGCTTTTCCCGATCGGTGCCGGCAAAGGCTTGAGCAAATGCACGCGCCCGGTTTCGGTATTAACAGTGTGGTCCGGCAACATCATCAGGTAATGCGCGACAATGTCGCTGCCGTCCAGCACCCCGCCGTCTGCATCCTTGAGCACGCTGATCTGCAGCGCCTTGTGCCGGTTGATCATGTTGGGGTTATCGACATACCAGTAACCGCCCACGCTGTAGTACTTTTCCATATCAATGGGCATGTTGCCGATACGGATATTGCTGACGCGGTCGCCGTATTCGTTGCCGGGGTCGAGATCATAGGTCAGCCCGGAAAAGGCCAGAATCCAGCCGCCGCCCCACCAGCCGACGTAGGATGACAGCGAGTAATCTGCCCCGCGTTCAAGCATCCAGCGGATATCGTCGCCGGAAATCTTGCCGCAGCCGATTTGCGGACCAATTGGAATGAAGTGGTAGATGTCCTCCAGCTTGATCGGGCCGGGCGCTACATGAGTGCCGTAGCGGAACCCACGCACCACCCCCAGATCGGAGTGGCAGCCGTAGCGGAAGGCATCGGCAAGGAAATCATGTGAAGATCCCTCAATTACCGCCGGATTGTGTTTAGCATCGCTGAAATTCGAGCGATGCAGTGCTGTTTTGGTAAAGCCGATTACGGTATCGATCGGCGTACGCAGGACTGCGCCATTGATCGGATTCGAGTGGGGACGGAACAACGGCCCCTTGACGAAAGAGGAGCGGATTTCCTCAATCTTCCGGGCAATAACCGGATCAGGCTTGTTGACCTTGGTCGTGATGTGATGGGCCTCGAACTGATGGCTGACCATCTTGCCGTTGACCACCTTCACGGTCAGTTCCCCGACCAGCGTGCCATCCTGACCTTCTTCGAACAGAATGGTGCCGTTCTTTTTCGATACCAGTGCGTGCATGGTCTCTTCATGCATATCCGAAGACAGCACGACATCGACACCGGGAATGTGATCGGCCAGTTCCAGATTCGGCCCCAGACCACGCTCCGAAATCAGCACCACCAGATCAACATGGTGTTTTTTGCGCAGCAGCGGTATTGCCGCACGCAACTCGTACTCACCCGGAGTCATGGTAAAGCCGTCCATCACATGCGTGCTTACCGCCTGCGGTCCGCGATCAGCAGTGAGGCCGATAATGCCGACACGCACGCCGTTGACGTCCTTGATCATGTAGGGCGGCAACACGCGCCGCCCGGCCTGGTTGGCGTAGGGCGTATCGGGAAACTCGTACAGGGTCGAGTAATAGAGATTGGCCGACAGCGCATGCCAGTTTGCCAGCGGCTTATCACCGGCAAACAGCTCGCGGAAGCGTTGCGTGCCGTACAGATAATCCCAGTTGCCCGGTACAAAAGCATCGATCTTGAACAGGTTAAGAATATCCACCAGCGCCTGACCGCTGGTGTAGAGGGCTTCGGCCGATCCCTGAACAGTGTCACCGGTGTTGATCAGCAAAGCGTTCGGATGGCGTTTGCGGATCTGCTGGATTTCGTCGTACATATAAGCCAGACCGCCAACCATCTGGCCTTCGGTAACGTCACCCTCGCGCATATTGGGCCGGGGAATCAGGTGGCCGTGAATATCCCCGACATGGATAAAGGTGACCTCGCCGGTACCGGCCGCCAGCAACGGGGCTGGAGCCAGGCACAGCAGCAGGGTGCCGATCAGATTACGAATGCGTCGCATAGTCAAACGTTTCTATGGTTAAGGACGGACGTAAATCCAGCCTTCGCTGGCTTTTTCCATGATTTCCACTACGCCGGAAGGCACGTAAGACACGTCCTGCAGCATTTGCGACGGCTTCAGTTTCGCTGCTTTCATGGAATAGTCGCACACCACGATACGGACACCGTTGTACTTGGCTTCGCGTACACGATCGGCAATTGGAATGGGCGCATAGTATTTGAGGGTCTGAATACCGCCACCCAGCACAACGATTTCCACGTTCACGTTGGGCGCCTTGAATTCGTTCTGCACGTGTTTGGCAATATTCAGCGCGGTCATCATGCGATCCACGTTGTCCTCGCTCACCTGCAGCAGCAGACGATATTTGACCTGTTCCGCCGCCCATACCGGCGCACTCAGAAACGCCAGCAGCAATACTGCCAATCCCAGTCGCAATGCTTTCATTTCACAACCCCTTAAAATCCCTTATTGATTAACTTATTGTTGCCGGTCGCTCTGGCGGCGACGGCGTTCGCCCTGTGTCAGCACATCTTTCAGGATATTGCGTACATTCGATGTCATTGCTGATTCGCGTACCCATACCAGAGCAAGCCGTTTCCCCTCACTAGCACGGCGAATGCCCTCCTGCTTGAGCATCTCGGCAGCGGCTTCGTCGATATCGGTGACCCGCTCGCCGATCACCACCAGGTTGCAATGCTTGTTGGCACGCTCACCGGCCTGACCGAATACCTTCTCCATATACGGAACCGAACCGAAGAACAGGCTGCCCCCCACACGCACCACCACGGTATCGTCAGCAGACATGCCCGGCAGCAGATATGGCGATACTTCGTCCTCGAACATCAGGTCGACTTCCGGACGGGAACGTTCACGCAGATACAGGACAATGGACAGGAACACGCCCAGATATACACCGTCATCCACCCCGGAGAACAGCGTCACCAGCAGCACCAGCACAAACACAATGCGGCCTTCGCCAGGAATGGACAGCAGCTTGCGAATATCCTTGATCTTGACCAGCGCCGACCCCACCAGGAACAGCACCCCGGCCATCACCGGCACCGGCAGGTAGGCGATCAGCGGCGCCGCGGTGAACACCAGGGCGGCCAAAGCAAAAGCCGACACGATACCAACCAGCGGCGTACGCGCACCGGATTCCAGATTGGCCGCCGAGCGGTTGAACGAACCGCAGCTGGTAAAGCAGGAAAGGAAGCTGCCAACAATATTCGACATCCCCTGACCAATCACTTCCTGGTTGATATCCAGGCCTTGCTGGCCCGATTTGGCGGCCATGTTGCGGGCGATCACTGCCGACTGCATCAGCCCAAGCACCGCCATGGATACAGCGGACGGATAAGCGAAGCTGGCGAACTCCGAGAAACCTTCCGGAGAAAAGTCAGGCATGGAAAATGGAATCGCATCGAAGCTCATGTAACCGAGGAAGTAGATCCCGGTATTACCCTGCCCCACGAGCTTGCCCAGCAGCTGGGTAGCGAGCATGCCGAGCACCACGGCGATGATGTAGTGCGGCCATTTGGGACGGAATTTCTTGATCAGGATGCCGCTCAGGACAGTCACGCTTCCGACAATCACGGCGTAGATGTTGGCGCGCTCAAGGGCGATCACCACCTGCTGCATCACCTCGACCAGATCTTCGCCGTTATTCATCTGCACGCCGAGGAAGTTGCCGATCTGCTGGATCACAATAATGATGCCCACGCCGGTTACCAGCGCCACCATCACGGTATGCGAGAAGTAGTTGAACACCACCCCCAGACGCAGCAACCCGAGCGCCAACGACAGTACACCCACCATGAAGGTAAGGGTAATCGCATACTGGATATACTCCGGCGTACCGATATTGGCGAACGGCGCGATGGTCATGGCCGTCAGAACTGCCAAAGCAGTATTCGGCCCGGACAGCGCATGGTAGGACGACCCCCACAGACTGGCGATGATGACCGGGAAAATCGACGTATACAGCCCGTACTGCGGCGGCACCCCTGCCACCGTTGCCAGTGCAATCGCCTGCGGCAGGATCAGTACGCCGGCGGTAATGCCGGCGATGATGTCGATCTTGACCGTTTCCGCATTCAGCAGCCTGAACCAGCGCAAAAACGGAAACAGGTTGTAGCGCATGGTCGAAACATTGTTGGTACTAGCCACGAAATCAACCCTCCGTTACCGGCATGAACAAATTCATGAACATGCTCTTTTTGGGATTCCACGGACGATCCTGCTGCCAGATGTGCACGCACACTTCCAGCGCCTGGTCGTTGGTCAAGGTAAACGGCCGGCCCAGCGGCATATTGGCCTTGACGAAGGCAGCACAGGTCTTGATCTTGTGCATGCCGGCTCCCTTGTTATAAGAATCCGGACCGGCCAGCGGCGGGAACATATAGCCCGGTCGATCCATGTATTTCTTGCCCAGCAGATCTTCGCCGTGGCACATCGCGCAGTACTGCTTGTAAATCACCTTGCCGTTAAACGGCGACGGGTCGCGCGATTTGTCGATACGCGTGAACCCCCTGCCGGCGACGATCGTGCCGTTGGGGATATTGGTGGATAGCCACTGGGCATAGACCGTCAGCGCCTTGATCTCATCCGAATCCAGCGTCGGGGCAATGCCGTTCAGGCTGTATTTGAAGCAATCCTGCAGACGCTCCTGAAATGACACCACCTGATGGTTCTTTTCCCGGTACATCGGGTACATCGGATAAGCCGCCCACAACGGTGCTGCATAGGGCTTGCGGCCTTCCTGCAGGTGGCAGTCGGCGCAGTTGAGGCCATTGCCGACGTAGCGCTTGGCGTACTTCTGGGTATTGATGAAAATGTTCCGGCCGAAACGGATCATGTCACCGTACTTGCTTTCCGGGATATCTTCGATTGCCGGCGGCACATGATACTCACCCGGCGACACCACCGGCACCACGGTCAGTTCATTGGGCAGGGTTTCCTTCGGCGCCTGCATGCTGGCATGCGTTTCCAGAGTCTCCAGTTCCGGCAGATCGTCCATGTTGTCATCCATCGACTGCTTCTGCCCATCGGCCATTGCCCAGGCGCCAACCAGCCCGGCACCCAGCAAGAGCAGGGTAATTACCCACTTGCGTCCGCGCATGTCAGTTCCCCCCAGTCGGCGGCATGATGATATTCATCAGCCAGCCAAATCGCGGATCGGACGGCCGATCCTGAATCCAGATATACGTACAGATATCCCATGCTTCCATGTCGGTCAGCGTCCAGCCTTTACCCAGCGGCATATTGGCCTTGGTGAACTGGGCGCAGTCCTTGATGCTGCTCATACCTGCGGCACGGTTGAACGACTTGCCGCCCCACAGCGGCGGGAACATGTAGCCATCACGCTTGGCAAATTTCTGTCCCTGACCATCCTTGCCATGGCACATGGCGCAATTTTCCTTGTACAGTTTTTCGCCGTTGATCGAATTGGGATCGCGCGGCTTGGCCAGACGGGCAAAACCGCGGCCGGGCAGCTCGGTGTTGATGGGCGCGCCTTTCGACAGCCAGTGCGCATAGGCGGAAAGCGCCTTGATCTCGGGTGAGTCAAGCGTTGGCGCAATACCGTTCATGGAGTACTTGAAACAGTCCTGCACCCGCTCTTCAAACGTGATCACGCTACGGGTCTTGTTGCGAAACTCGGGATACATGGGGTAAGCCGCCCACATCGGCGAAGCATAGGCCTTACGGCCCTCCTGCAGGTGACAGCTGGAGCAGTTCAGGGCATTGCCAACATAACGGCCGGCATAATGCTGCGTATCGGTGAAAATACGCCGCCCCAGCTCAACCATCTCACCATACTTGGAGGTGGGGATATCCTGGATTTGCGGCGGAATGAAATACTCGCCCGGATTGATCTGCGGGATTTGCCGTATCGCCTTGTCGCGCGTCAGCGTAGCCGGCTCACTCACTCGAGCCTGATGCTCAGCCGGTCTGACTGCACCTTTATCGCGCACCGGACCATCGACAACATCATTGGCAGCAAAGACCGTCGTGGCAATAAGCGGCAGCAGCGCAGCCGCTGCCATGAGAACGCGGTTTCTCATGTTACTGCCCTTTTACGACCAGCGAACGGTTGGCAAAATAGGCCGCTGCGTTGATTTTATCGGCATCCGTCAGCTGATTGGCCACTGCCTTCATCAGCGCCAGCGGATCATTGTCGCGCTCGCCAGTCTGCCACTTATCGATCTGCTCAATCAGATACTTGGGTGGCTGCCCGGCCAGCGGCGGAAAATCAGCGCCAAAACCTTCACCATTCGGTGCATGGCAGGACACACAGGCGGGCAGACCGTATTCCGGCTTGCCGCGCAGAGCCAGGTCGGCACCGCGCTCAAGTGTCTGGTAATCGGCTGGCAGCGGCTTTGCCGTATATGACAGACTGGCGTAATAGGCCGAAACTGCATTAATTTGCTGTTCGGACAGATTTTTCGCCAGCGGAGACATCACGGGGGCATGCCGCAAACCGGGGGTAAAAACTGTCAAATCCGAATTAACTCGCGGAGTTTTCGAATAATCCCGCGCCACCGGATCCATCACCACGCCCTCAGGCGGCATTTCCCGCGCCATATCGCGCAACTGCTTTGCCAGATAATCCTTGTTGAGGCCGGCCAGACGCGGGAAAGCGGTGATATTGTTGCCCTCGCCGTTTTGTCCGTGACACGATGCACAGGCGGGCACCGGACCCTCCCCTTTGGTCGCCAGACGCTCCCCCTCGGCAATCAACGATCGGTTTTCAGAACTGTGCTTACATCCGGCAACAGAAAAAAGTAACACGCTCAGAATGAGCATGTTGCGCAGACCTCTCCCCCGCATACAACACCCCTAATTAAATTTTATACCCCAAATGTTTTCTATGCTTTTTAGCAGAATTTAATTATTATCTTATCATTGCGCATTTTTCAGTTACAAGACATAAGTAGAAAAAATACAATTAAAATCATTCAACTACTTCATTTAATCAATATGACACCAAGATCAATCGATTCCCTTATCATATTGACGAAAGCATAAGTACACTGAATCATTAAGCATTTTTGCGCCGGCAATGCGTCACAAAAATCCGTTTAAATACGCATGTTGCGCGAATACAACAAAGACAACTGTGCTGCAGCGCAATGCAGTAACAATCGGAATGTAGTCTTCTGGCAAAAATTCAGCATAAATAGCCAGACAGCATGTGGGCAGACATTTTAGGTTAGGGAGAGAAGCAGTGAATGCGATAGCGCGGCATTACGCCAATTGGGTGATCGAGCACAAATGGTTGACCATTCTGCTGACACTCATTCTGGTGCTGGCCTCGGCTGCGGGCGCCAAGCGCCTGACAATGAGCGGTGATTACAAGATTTTCTTTAAGCCGGACAACCCGCAGTTGCTGGCATTTGAGGCGACGCAAAAGACCTACACCAAAAGCGACAACATCCTCTTGGTACTCGCCCCCAAGGACAAGGATGTTTTCACCCGCAAAAATCTTGCCGCCGTCATTGATCTGACCAACGCGGCCTGGCAAACCCCCTTTTCCATTCGTGTGGACTCCATTTCCAACTACCAGAACTCGGTAGCCGATGGCGACACGCTGAACGTGGCCGATCTGGTACAGTCGCCCGAGAACCTTTCTGCTAACGATCTGACGCGCATCCGCAACATCGCGACACATGACCCGCTGCTGGTTAAGCGCCTTATCTCCGAGAACGGCCAGGTCACCGGCGTCAACATCACCCTGCAAATGCCGGGCAAAAACAAGGTGCAGGAAATCCAACAGGCCGTGAAATACGCCCGCGAACTGAAGGCCAAATTCGAGGCCAGCCATCCTGACATCGAGGTGCACATGACCGGTGTGGTCATGATGAACAACGCCTTCCTGGAAGCCACCCGTAATGACATGCGCCACCTTGTGCCCTACATGATGGCGATTCTGGCCGTGGTGCTGATCATTTCTCTGCGTAGCGTTAAGGCTACAGCACTGATCTTCCTCAGCATTGTGCTGTCGATTGCGGCGGCGATGGGCATGGCTGGCTGGAACAACGTCATCCTCTCCGCCCCGGTGGCCACGGCACCGCTGACCATTCTGATCATGGCCATCGCCGATGGCGTGCACCTGCTCTCACACTATGGCCATGGCGTGCGGCACGGCGTTTCACGGGTCGAGGCGATGAAGGAAAGCATCCAATCCAGCCTGGCGCCGATGCTGTTCACCAACGTGACCTCGGCCCTCGGCTACCTCACCATGAACATGTCTGATGTGCCGCCGTTCCAGACGCTGGGCAACGTAGTGGCATTCGGTATCATGGTGGCCTTCTTCATCACCGTCGGCCTGGTTCCGGCACTGATGCTGCTCCTGCCGGGCAAGGTCAAGATTCACTCGCAGGAAGACGCCTCGTTCAAGCTGATGGAAAGGTATCAGGAATTCTTCCTGCGCCATCGCTACAAAATGCTGATCGGCAGCGTGCTGTTCACCGTGGTGGTTGGCTCGTTCGTCACCCACAACAAGTTCGACGACTCATTCCACGAGTATTTCGACACCACCACAGAATTCCGCCAGGCCACTGATTTCACGCTAAAAAACCTGACCGGCGTGTATATGATGGATTTTTCCGTCGAAGCCAACGAACCGGGCGGCATCAACGAGCCGAAATTCCTGCAGAAAACCGATGAATTCGCCGACTGGCTACGCCAGCAGCCAGAAGTGCTGCATGTCGACACATTCACCGACATCATGAAGCGGCTCAACAAAAACATGCACGGCGACGACCCGAAGCAGTACAAACTGCCCGATTCGCGTGATCTGGCCGCGCAGTATCTGCTGCTGTACGAGATGTCTTTACCGTATGGTCTGGATCTGAACAATCAGATCAACATCGACAAATCCGCCACCAAGATCACTGCCACACTGCATGCCGTGCACTCGACGCAGATGATTGCGCTGGAAGAGCGCGCCAACAAGTGGCTGAAGGATCACGGTAACGGCATCATCAAATCGTCTGGCGGCACCGGTGCCGGCTTGATGTTTGCCCACGTCGGCCAGGAAAACGGTGCCAGCATGCTGGAAGGCGAAGTAATACAGATCCTGCAGATTTCCGTGCTGATCATGATCGCCATCCGCTCGCTCAAGCTGGGCATTGTCAGCATGATTCCCAACATCACACCAGCGTTGCTTGCCTACGGTGTCTGGGGTATGTTTGTTGGTCAGATCAATATGGGCGTATCGATGGTGGGGATTATTTCGCTGGGTATTGTGGTGGACGACACCATGCACTTCCTCAGCAAATACCTGACCGCCCGACGGGAACTCAATCAAAGCCCCGAAGATGCACTGCGCTATGCCTTCGACCTGGCCGGGATTCCCATGTGGATTTCCACCCTTACCCTGGTATGCGGTTTCCTGGTGCTGGCTTCATCGCATTTTGCCATGAACTCGGACACCGGCCTGGTGACGGCAATTACCATTACTTTTGCCGCGCTGACCGAGGCGTTCATGCTGCCGGGTCTGATTTTGCTGATTGACCGGAAAGCCAAAATTTAATTTTGTCCGTCAGAGACAGAGCAACTACTGGAGATTGAAGATGATTCGCAAACTGCTGTTACCCCTGCTGCTGGTCGTGCCCCTCACGGCCCTGGCAACCCCCTCGGAAGATCAGGGCCTGGCGATTGCAAAGGCGCAAGACAAAGCCAACAAGGGTTACAAAGACAACGTTTCGGAAATGACCATGGTGCTACGCAACGCACAGGGCAGCGAAACCAAACGCTACCTGAAGTCGTACTCTCTGGAAGTCCACACACCGGGCGACGGGGATAAAAGCAAGATGCTGTTCGACCAGCCCGCCGACATCAAGGGTACCGCAATCCTGACATACAGCCATGGCCTGGCGGGTGACGACCAGTGGCTGTTTCTGCCGGCCACCAATCGCGTCAAGCGCCTGAATTCACAGAACAAGTCCGGCCCGTTCCTGGGTTCGGAATTTGCCTATGAAGACCTGTCTTCACCGGTGGTGGAAAAATACGGTTACAACTATCTGCGCAAGGAAAAGTGCGGCAATCTGGAATGCCATGTGATCGAACGTACCCCCAAGTATGCCTACTCCGGCTATACCCGCCAGATCACCTGGATTGATACCGGCGAGTTGCGCACCATGAAGGTCGAGTATTACGACCGCAAGAACGCTTTGCTGAAAACGCTGGTCAACGAAGACTTCAAAAAATACGCAGGTAAATTCTGGCGTGCCGGCAAGTCCACCATGACCAATGCGCAGACCGGTAAGAGCACCATCCTGACCGTGTCCGACATCAAGTTTGGCACCGGCCTGAGGGAATCGGACTTCGAACCGTCTGCGCTGGAAAACATGCACTGAGCGGGCTACCGCACCCAAACAAAAAACCCGGCAAAGCCGGGTTTTTTTATGGCATCAAAGGCTGAGCGTCACCACTTCAGCTTGACCGCCAGGCCAGCCGGCATACCGGCAAGGCCAGGCACATCCACAGCCACCGGGTAGCCGTTCTTGCTGGCATCCGGTTCCAGTCCGACCGCAGCCACGGTCCCGGGAACACTGGACTGTCCCGTACTTACCGTAACCGCCTGACCGGTTTTCAGTTGCGTAACAGTTGCCGCCGGCAGCCAGGCAAGCGCCCGCATCGGTTTATCCTGGGCCAGCACAATCACAGGTTTCGGCTGCAATGCGGCCGCCACAACCTGCCCCGGAGAAGCCATCACGCTGACAACCACACCGGCAAAGGGTGCCAGCAGACGAGACTCCTGCAGCTGAAACTTGTGCATGCGCGCTTGCGCCTCTCCTTCACGCAAAGCTGATTGCGCACGGGTAAAGCGCAGTTTTGCCTGATCCAGATCGGTCGTCGACAATACCGTGCGGTCATACAATTCCTGCATACGCTTAAGGTCACGCTGGGCTTCATCGCGTTCGGCACGCAAACGCGGCAGCGTGGCGGCGCTTGCGTCCGATTGGGCCTGCAGACCCGTCGCGTCCAGTTCGGCCAGCAGCGCGCCTTTTTGCACATGCATTCCCGGCGTCACCAGCACGCGACTGATCACCCCCGATACCGGCATGTCCAACTCTGCCCGCTGTGACCATGTCAAGTTTGCCGTTGCTTCACTTGCCATCGCC
>JAJZTZ010000063.1 GCA_021847305.1 Pseudomonadota bacterium
GTACTCATGTTCTTGTGAATGATGCCGATGCCGCCTTCCTGCGCCAGGGCAATGGCGAGACGCGCTTCGGTTACCGTATCCATGGCAGCCGAAACCAGAGGCATGTTAAGAGTAATTTCGCGGGTCAGCCGCGTTTTGAGCGAGACATCCCGAGGCAGGACATCAGAAAAACCAGGAACCAGCAGTACGTCGTCAAAGGTGAGAGCCTGTTGCACAACTCGCATGTTTTATTCTTCCTTTACACGCAAAAACGCATTATACGCGAATTTTTATGAAGTCAAAAATCGTACGTGTAAACTCGATAAAAATATCCCGAATGTGTGGTATACAGGATTAACAGGCATTAACTAAATGGTATGATGCAGCGCATAGGCCGAAATTTTGTTAGAATAAGTCTAAATTGAATGGCTACGCCCTTCACCGATCACTCGAAATACCGCGTGTAACAGAATAAAAGGAGCTCACATGTCCACTACCAAGCACTGTCCCCTGCTGATTCTGGGTTCTGGCCCGGCCGGCTTTACCGCTGCCATCTACGCTGCACGCGCCAACCTGAATCCGGTTGTGATTACTGGTATGGCACAGGGCGGTCAATTGATGACCACCACTGAAGTGGATAACTGGCCGGCTGACGTCAATGGCGTGCAAGGCCCTGAGTTAATGGAACGCTTTCAAAAACACGCGGAACGCTTTAATACTGAAATAATTTTTGACCATATTCATACCGTTCAACTGAAGGGCAAAAAGAAAACTCTGATCGGCGACCAGGGCACCTATACCTGCGACGCGCTGATCATTGCCACCGGCGCTTCCGCCAAATACCTGGGCCTGCCTTCGGAAGAGGCGTTCAAGGGCAAAGGCGTATCCGCCTGCGCCACCTGCGACGGTTTCTTCTACCGCGGCCAGAATGTGGCTGTCATTGGCGGCGGCAATACCGCGGTTGAAGAAGCGCTCTATCTGTCCAATATCGCCGGGCATGTAACCGTAGTTCATCGCCGTGACAGCTTCAAGGCCGAGAAGATCATGATCGACAAGATTCTCGACAAGGCCAAAAACGGCAACATTTCCATCGAGTGGGATTGCGAAATGGACGAAGTGCTGGGCGACAAAACCGGTGTAACCGGGATGCGCATCAAAAATGTAAAAACCGGTGCGACCAAAGATCTCGAGCTGACCGGTATTTTCGTCGCTATCGGCCATAAGCCCAACACCGACATTTTCGCCGGCCAATTGAAAATGGAAAACGGCTACATCATCACCAAGGGCGGCCACAAGGGCAATGCCACCGCCACCAGCGTAAAAGGCGTATTTGCCGCCGGTGACGTGCAGGACCATATCTACCGCCAGGCCATCACCAGCGCCGGCAGCGGCTGTATGGCCGCCCTGGATGCCGAGCGCTACCTCGACAACCTGAAGTAAATCGCGTGACATGAGCGGGCGGCGCAAAAACTCGCGAGCTGCGCCGCCGCTCGACCCCGCCGATCAAGCCACATTCCGCGCCGCGGTTGCGGACGTCACCCCACTCCCCTCACCCAACCGGGTATTTCACCCCGTTAATCCGATTTCTCCCTGGCCAGCCAAAACTCGGGAAGACGAACAGGCCGTGCTGCATGACTCGCTCAGCGATCATGACCCGGGCGACTTCGAAAGCGGCGAAGAACTCTCCTATCTGCGCACCGGCATGCCCAGTCAGACACTGCGCAAATTGCGCCGCGGGCACTGGACGGTGCAAGCTCAGCTGGATTTGCACGGCATGAACAGTGACGAAGCCCGGCAGGCCGTTGGTCAGTTTATTTCCAACTGCCGCCTGCATGACATCCGCTGCGTTCGGATCATTCACGGCAAGGGGCTCGGTTCGTTCCGTCGCGAACCGGTACTCAAGCGCAAACTGCGCAACTGGTTGATACAAAAAGACGAGGTGCTGGCATTCTGTCAGGCGCGCAATGTCGATGGCGGCAGCGGCGCCGCCATCATCCTGCTGAAAGCGGCGGACTAGTTTTTTTGCCTGTGCCGACCTGATAGCCCCATAGCGCCAGCGTGGAAATGGCGATCAGGTACTGTAGCGGTTTGACCGCAGGATAGCCGGTCTCATGCCAGAACAGACTGAGCGAACAGGCGAGCAGAATGCCCTGCCCGATCCAGGCGGCCGCTTTGGTCTCCGGCCAGCGCCAATGCGCCGACCAGCGTAAGGCCAGCAGCGCAGAGAGCCAGCCGCCGAACGCGCCGGCAAGCAGATCCTGGGGCCAGTGCGCCCCAACCGCGCTGCGTGACAATCCGACCAGCACAGCAAGCAGCAGCACTAGCGCCCGCTGCCAATTCTTCTGTAACGGCCCCAGGGCCAGCAAACCGGCGAGAGTAAAAATGGCCGTGGTGTGCCCAGACGGGAAGGAGCTGGTTTTCAGCACCGGACCGATGATATGAATGAGATCTGGCGCTAACACGCCGGCGGGCCTGGGCATGGGCCAGAAATGCTTCGGCACGTGCGTCCAGACGGACGCCAGCAAGGCAGCCAGCAGACAGGCCCACAGCCACTGACGCTGCTGTCGGGCAAAGGGAAGCAAGAGACTGAGCACCACCAGGGTATCGCCGCATAGCGTCAGATTGCTCCACAGTGCATCGCCGGTCCAGCGGCTGAATCCGTTGATCCAGAAAAACACCGTGTGGTTGGCCCCCAGCCCGAGCAACACAGCCAGGCCGAGCGCAGCGGCAAGCGGGACCGCCAACTCAAACGTACCGAATTGCCTCAAGGCGCAACCGCCTTCGATTCGACCCGCGCCAGCACCACACCCCGCTCAGCAAACAGCGTCTGGTAAGCCGGCAAATCCGCCAGATGCTGCGGCATGGTCAACACCACTTCGCCGGCAACCGGATCACGCCGTGGGGTGCCCTGCTGGCTGTAGACATTGAAAGTGGGCCAATTGACACGCCACATCACCACAGACAAATGATGATCCCGCGCAAAACGTGCCGCATCAACTACCGGCTGCTGCTGCAAACGTCCCGCCGTGGGCAACAGCAGCAGCACCAGCATCAGCGTCTGAACCAAACCCAGACCGATTACTCGCTGCCAGACGGAAAACTGCGGCAATAGAGCCACCAGCAATCCGGCAGCAAGGAAAAACACTGCCAGACGCATATAACCGGGAACAAACACACTGGCAGGCTCGCTCAGTAACGCACTGACATGCGCGTCATGGACATGAACGGACGCCAGCAGAAACGGCAACAGAGGCATAAGCGCCAGCAGCAACAGTCCCGGCAGCAGATGCAGCCAGTTGCTGATTTGCCTGCGGCGCCAGGCCATCAGCATCAGCAAGGGAGTAATGCCATACAGGACATAATGCGGCAGCTTGGTGCCGGACAGGGAAAAGAACACCAGCACAAAACCGAACCAGATCCAGAGAAAACGCTGCAGCGGATCCCCCCAGCCGGTCCGCATGTTCGCCATTGTCCGCACAAACCAGCTGCTGTATGGCAACAGCAGCAAAGGCAGTACGATCAGATAATACAGAATGCTGCCGCCATGCTGTTCCATGGTGGAACTGAAGCGTTCGACATTGTGACGCAGGATGAAACCGTCAATGAAGGCCATGCCCTCACGCAGGTATTCCACAACATACCAGGGCGCCGCCACCAGCAGCAACAGGGCAATGCCCCACGGATTGAACACGGCGCGCAGCCAGGTTTTCCACTGCCCTTCAGTAAAAAAGAACAGCCCGCTCACCACAAACGGGATCAGAATCGCCACCGGCCCCTTATCCAGAACGCCCAGCCCCATCCACAGGAACACCCGCAGCAGAACCGACAGCCGTCCAGTCTCGTAGTAGCGGTAGATATCCAGCAAAGCGGCGACCAGCAGCACATTGAGCAGCGCATCTGCCGTGGCGCTACGGCCAATGATGAAAACCCCCAGAGCGGTGGCGATCATCACTGCCGCGGTACGGGCTGTTTCGATCTGTCCGCGCTGCCGCAGGAAATAATACGGCAGCACCGCCCAAAGACTTGCCGCCACAGCTGAGGGTAAGCGGAAGGCCCACTCGGAGGCACCGAAGAGCATGAAGCCGATAGCTTGCAACCAGTAAATCAGCACCGGCTTGTCAAAGCGGGGTTCGCCATTGAGCCAGGGCGTGATGAAATCGCCGCGCTCGAACATTTGCCGGGTGGCTTCGGAGAATGCCCCTTCGTCCACATCAAACAGCGGATAGCCGCCCAGGCGCAGGAGAAATACGCAAAACGGCAAGAGCAGAATGTAAAAGTCTTTGTTTTTCAGCAAATTCATTGTTCGCGCCGAAGATGTTCCAGCAACCAGACCAGGGCACCGGCAAAAGCTTGTAGTGTAGCACTCACGCCATATAAAACCGCCAACGCGAACGCCTGCTCGCCCGGCAGCCCGGCAAGGCCGAGAATGGCTACTGCGGCCAGTTCGCGGGTGCCCCAGCCGCCCACACCCAAGGGCACGGCCGCCATGAGAAAAATCGGCCCGGCGGCCGCGGCAATCAATAACCAACTGGGTTCGGCGCCGAGCGCACGGGCACACAGATACAGTGTAGTCATCGAGAGCAGCTGTACGGCGGCCGAGTAGACGAATTGCTCACGCAAAGCCTGCGCGGACAAGCGCCGCAGACTCTCCAGCACGCGCTCGGCTATCTTGCGCACAGCCGCCAGGGGCAAGCCGCGCCACAACGCCGGGTGTACCAGCAGGTACGGCAGTGCCAGAAGCGCAAACAAAGCCAGCAAAAATATCACCAGCAAAACCGCCGCGTCGATGTGCAGTCGCCCCGGCAGAAGCTGCCAGTAGCCGGAAAGCGGAACGGCCAGCAAAGACAGCAACAGCAGCACCCACAAACCGCTCAAGCGCTCGAAAAACACGCTTGCGCCGGCATCCAGCAGCGAGTTCCCCAGTCGGTGCAGCCGGTAACTGCGCCAGACATCGCCCCCCACCGTAGCGCCCGGCAAAAAAGCGTTTGCCGCCATGCCCTGGAAATAAAAACGGACCAGTGGCAGCACCGGCGCGACCAACCCCATGGCGCGCCCAAGGTGCGCCCAGCGGGCGGCGGAAACGATGTTGGATAAAGTCCCGCACAGCAGCGCCAGCAGGAAAATACCAACATTAACCCCCAGCAGAGCCTGCCATAAACGCTCCGGCTTGATCAGCCAGATCAGACCAGCCAGCAGGGCCGCCGCGGAGAGCAGCTTGAATGCCCCTTTGGCCAGTCTGAAATGTTGTTGCATGCGCGCGTGTATCAGCGTTTAGGCGGGCGCGGCTCGCTGCGCAGCCGGTACTGTGCCCTGCCCTGCGGCTCGTGGTAAATGCGGATCAGAATCTCGCCCAACACTCCCATGGCAACCAGCTGCACACCGATCAGGGTCAGCATCACCCCGCCCAGCAGCAAAGGCCGGGTGCCGATGTTGTGACCGAAACCGAATTTTTCCACCAGCAGTTCAAGCAGGATCAACAAACCCGGCACAACAAAACTCAGCCCCAGGCCGCCAAAGGCATGCAGCGGTCGGTGCAGATAGCGGAACATGAACTTGATCCACAACAGATCAAGAATGACGCGAAAGGTCCGGTCAATACCGTACTTGGAAACGCCGCGTGTACGCGCATGGTGCTTGACCGGTTCTTCAATGATGCGCGCCCCGGCCTCAACGGCCAACGCCGGAATGAAGCGGTGTTGCTCGCCATACAGCTTGATCTCGCGGATGATCGGTGCGCGATAGACTTTCAGGGCGCAACCGTAATCGTGCAACTCCACCCCGGTGGCTCGTGAAATAATGCGGTTGGCAATCTTCGACGGCAGTTTGCGCGACAGAGACTTGTCCTGTCGATCCTTGCGCCAGCCGGAAATCATGTCTACATCGGGGCGCGCATCCAGCATGTCGAGCAGGCGCGGAATGTCGTCCGGATCGTTTTGCAGATCGCCGTCCAGAGTCACGACATAATCGCCCTGTGCCACGTCAAAGCCAGCTTGCAGGCCAGTCGACTGGCCATAATTGCGCATCAGATAGAGCGGTTTGAGCCACGGCGTGGTTTGCGCCAGATCGGCGAGTATACGTGCCGTGTCGTCCCGTGAACCGTCGTCGACGCAAATCAGTTCGAATTCCCGGCCGGTTGGTTTAAGCGCGGCACCGACGCGGGCGACCAGATCGCGCACGTTTTCCGCTTCGTTATAAACCGGTATTACAATAGATACATTCATGACTCATGCGACCAAATAGCGGGCGACTGGCGGTAAACCAGCCAATAACTTAACCAGGCGGCAAAATACACCACATAAAAAGCAAACACAACATCGCTCAGAAAGTGCCCACCCTGGGCAATCCTCACGATACCGGTAAAACACCCCAAGGCGATGCCGCCCCACAGCCAGCGGCGGTAGGGCCAGCCAAGAAACGCCACGACGGCAGGGAAGAAACCCATAGCGGCATGACCGCTGACAAAGGAACAATTCTTGTCGCACTGATCGGTTTTCACCCAGGCCGGTGAAAAAGCCTTTACGCCGCCGAAATCACTCGTCTGAAATGGCCGTGCCCTGCCCCAGTGATCCTTCAGGATGCCATGCACGAACAGCCCAGGACCAAGCAAAAAGGCACACAGCAGAAAAATTGCCGGCTTGCGCCAAACTGGCTGTCCGGCATAGGACAGCAACAACAGTCCCAACAGGAACGACAGCACCAGCCAGGCAAATTTGGGAATACCGTAATAAATCAGTGCGATCCACCAGTGTTCATCCGCCTGCATGAAACGGCCCTGACTGTACGCCAGGTGGCTGACGGACGTGTCGATTTCAGGAAAGAACAGAAACACGATCGCCACGATCACCGCACTGACAAACACCGGATAACGCAGCATGCGGAATCGCCTGACGGTATTGTTGGTCATATTGAGGCAGTGCGCAGCTGATTTTATGGGACAGACATGGATTATGCCTCCGCGCCCCCCGCTCTGACAACCTTTTGGCGTAAGGTTTTTCCCTTGCATTCAATGCCCGCTTCATGAACAATCACAAATAAAAAAACAGCATAAGGAAGCCTCTGTTCATGCCAGACCCGAAACTCGCTGATTTCACCCTGCCGGCCGTGCCCGGCGAGCAATTCAACACCGCCGACCAGCGCGGCAAAACCCTCATCCTGTATTTTTATCCCAAAGACAACACGCCCGGCTGCACCAATGAAGCCATCGCCTTTCGCGATCATCATGAGGCCTTCGCCCGCCTCGGCGCAGTGATTGCCGGCATATCACGTGACAGCATCAAGTCGCACAGCAACTTCAGCAGCAAGTTTCAACTGCCGTTTTACCTGCTGAGCGACCAGGACGAGACCATCTGCAACCAGTTTGGCGTCATGAAAATGAAAAACATGTACGGCAAACAGGTGCGCGGCATCGAACGCAGTACCTTTGTCATCAACCAGAAAGGAGAAATCGTCAAGGAATGGCGTGGAGTGAAAGTACCCGGACACGCAGAAGCCGTGCTTGAATTTGTGCAAACCCTTCAGGATAGCTGATCGTCGATCGCGCCCTGACAGAGACAGAATGGAAGAGACAACCATGGCCCGCCCACACAGCAGCAAAGAATCCGCCCCCCGACGCCGTACCCGGTCCGCCACCAAGCTGTTTGTACTGGATACCAATGTGCTTATGCACGACCCGACCAGCTTGTACCGTTTCCAGGAGCACGATATTTATCTGCCCATGGCCACGCTGGAGGAACTCGACCACAACAAGAAGGGCATGACTGAAGTAGCACGCAACGCCCGCCAGGCGAGCCGCTTCCTCGACGAAATCGTCAATAATTACGAGCAGGTCATCGAAGAAGGTATCCCGCTCGGCCAATTCAGCCATAACGCAGCTTCCGGCCGACTGTTCCTGCAAACACAGGCGATCCACAGCGACCTGCCCGCGACGCTGCCGGCCAGTAAGGTCGACAACCAGATTCTCGGCGTCATCCTCCACCTCAAACACCTCTACCCGACCCGCCAGGTCATTCTGGTGTCAAAAGACATCAACATGCGCATCAAGGCGCGTGCCCTGGGGGTATCAGCTGAAGACTACTTCAGCGACAAGGTATTGGAGGACACCGATCTGCTTTATACCGGCCTGCTGGAATTGCCGGCAGATTTCTGGGATACCCACGGCAAGCAGATGGAGTCGTGGCAAGAAGGCAACCGCAATTTCTATCGCGTTGCCGGACCACTGGTCCCCAGCATGCTGGTCAACCAGTTTGTGTTCCTAGAAGGACCGACGCCCTTTCACGCCATGGTGCGTCAGATCGAAGGCAAATCGGCTGTGCTGGAAAGCATCAGGGATTTCAGTCACCAGAAAAACAACGTCTGGGGCATTACCGCCCGCAATCGCGAGCAGAATTTCGCCCTGAACGTACTGATGGACCCGGAAGTGGATTTCGTCACCCTGCTGGGCCAGGCGGGCACAGGTAAAACCTTGCTGACCCTGGCGGCCGGCCTGATGCAGACGCTGGAGCAGAAAATCTACTCCGAAATCATCATGACCCGGGTGACAGTACCCGTTGGTGAAGACATCGGTTTCCTGCCCGGCACCGAAGAAGAAAAAATGACCCCCTGGATGGGAGCGCTGGAAGACAACCTCGACGTGCTGAACAAAAACGACAGCAGCGAAGGCGGTGACTGGGGCCGGGCCGCCACCAACGACCTGATCCGCTCGCGCATCAAGATCAAGTCACTCAATTTCATGCGCGGCCGCACCTTCATCAACAAGTATCTGATCATCGATGAAGCGCAGAACCTGACGCCGAAACAGATGAAAACGCTCATCACGCGCGCCGGCCCAGGCACCAAGGTGGTCTGTCTGGGTAATATCGCCCAGATTGACACCCCCTACCTGACTGAGGGGAGTTCCGGTCTGACCTATGTGGTCGACCGCTTCAAGGGATGGCCGCACAACGGTCACATCACCTTGCAGCGCGGCGAACGCTCGCGTCTGGCGGATTACGCTGCCGAAATCCTCTAATGCCGCACGATCTGCTGTTTGTTTACGGCACCCTGCGGCGCGACAGCCACCACCCCATGCACCAGCTGCTGGCCGGGCATGGGGAGTTTGTCGACTATGCCACCGGGCCCGGTCAACTCTATCAGCTGGACGGTTACCCCGGCATGGTGGACGCGGCCGGTTCCGCCGACCGGGTGAAGGGAGAAATCTGGCGCCTCAAGCATTTTGCCAGAGCCATCCGGGAACTGGATGACTACGAGGAGTGCGGTACAAGCCCGGACAACCCCGGCCTGTACACGCGCTTATTACAACCGTTCGAAACGTCCGCGGGAACAGTGGACGCCTGGTATTACCGTTACAACGACAGCATCGCCGGACGCCAACGCATTGCCTCCGGCGATTATGTCGAATTTACTGCTTCGTCTCCGGCTGAGCCAGCAGCTCATAGTGGCGGCGGAAAGTGATTTCCAGTTCGTCGATCACCTCCACCGCCGGCACGCCGTGCATCACATGCTTGGACATGGCCATTGAGGTGTCATTCAACAATTTGCCGCGATCGAGCATGGGGTAAGTTGCCATCAGACGTTTGATGGCCTTCATCACGCTCTCTTCTTCCGGCCGCGGGATCTCCACCGGCGCGGCGATCTGCTTCACCGGGGCCACACCGCCCGATTCACGCGCCGCCAGAAACTCGGCGAAAGCCAGCAGGCTGTGCTGATCGCCTTCGCTCAGGCCGCGGAAAATCCGCAGCAGCTTCTTCGAATCACTCACCGTCCTGCTCCGACACAACCTTGAGACTGAAAATCGGGCTCTTGCGCCGTTCCTGCATTAAATCCAGCCCTTGTACCAGCGCCACAATAATTGCATCTTTCACTTTCTGCATTTCCGGCCACTCCAGGCGCGACTGAGCCAGAATATCGCCAATATTATCGGGCAACGGACGATTGTCTTCCATGATCATGTCTTCGATCATGCCCGGCTTCATTTCCGGGCGGAACAGCATGCCGTAGCTGAACGGATCGGGTTTGATTGCCAGCCAGTTGCCATCGTCGTCCACCACGATCGGTTCCATGCCCTGCGGCAGTTTCACATGACCATCGTACATCACGAACACGCGCTTGCCGTCCACGGCATTGGCCAGCTTGTCATCCTTACCCGCCTCGGTCTTGTGAGCGGTGGTCCAGTAAGCGGTGTAACGCGGTTCGGCGGTGGCCGTACCGCCTTCATACTGCGCCAGCAGCAACCCGCCGAAACCGATGCCGACAATCGGACGCTTGGCATGCTTGAAAATACCGATCAGGCGCATTTCCTGATCCAGCCACGGGCAGTTTTCCGTATCGGTCAACGGGTAGGCGCCGCCCAGCATCCAGAGGCCGTCAAAATGCAGGGCACTGCCCGGCATTTCCTGGCCGGTAAACGGGCGCGCATAGGAAAAGCCAATGTCGCGCGACTCCAGCTGGGCCTCAACCGGTCCTAAGAATTCAGAGTAAGTGTGCTGTATAACAAGATAATTTTTCATATAAAACTGCTCATCTCAAAGTATTATTGCGCACCCGCTGCTCGACAAATCCGAGGAAAGCCTGCAGCAATTGCGATTGAAACTTGCCGCTGGCGTAAACCACCGACAACGGCCGTATCAGCCGGGGAAACAGCGGCACTGCCGCCAGATCACCCAACTTGAGTTCCTTGCGAATTGCCGAACTGGACACGATAGCCACGCCCAGTCCGGCTTCCACCGCGCCCTTAATGGCTTCGCGGCTGCCCATTTCCATCACCAGATTGAGGTCGGTCTCCGGTACCAGGCCCTCCTGGCGGAAATAATCGTCTATCACCTCACGCGTACCGGAACCGCTTTCGCGGCTGATATAAGGCTGGCCGACAATCTGTTGCGGGGTAACCTGATTGAGGTGGGCAAACGCATGATCCGGTGCGCAAATCAGCACCAGCTCATCATCACAACATACCGCCGTGGTCAGGTTAGGATGATGCGACGGCGCTTCGATCAGACCGACATCCAGCTGCAATTCCGCCACCCGGTTTTCGATCGACTCGGAATTCGCCACAGTCAGCTGGGCCTGTACCTGCGGGTAAAGATTCTTGAACGCGCCAAGCAGACGCGGCAGCATGTATTCAGCGATAGTCGTGCTGGCGCCGATACGCAACGGGCCACTCACCTGCCCGGTCAGTTCGCCCAGGCGCGTTTCCATTTCGCTCGTCAGCGCCAGGATCCGTTCGGCGTAATCCAGTGCCACCGCACCCGCAGCAGTCAGCTCAATTTTGCCATGCGCCCGCTCAAACAGCTTGGCGTTAAGGTGTTCTTCCAGTTGTTTCACCTGAAAGGTCACAGCCGGCTGTGTCATATACAGCAGCTCCGCAGCGCGGGTAAAGCTCAGCTGCTTGGCTACGGTGTAAAAGACTTGCAAACGGCGATCGGCCATGGCTGCCCATTAACTGGTAAAATCGAGGCTCAATTCAAACATAATTGTCAGAGAAAAACTACCATGAGCGAAGCATGGAAAAAGATCGACCTTGAAGGCGGTGGCCTGCAGGCGGCCAACGTGCAACTAGCCCGTATGCAGAAGAAAGCCCGCCTGGCTTACATGCTGCTGGTTTTATTTCCCTTCGGCTTACACCGTTTTTATCTGAAAGATGTACGTGGCGGCGTGGCCTACATTGCTCTCACTGCCATTACCGCCTTGCTGGCACTGTACGCCCCGCTGTGGAGCATTGCGCTACCGGTTGTGCTTGCCGTGTTCGGCGGCCTTACCGATATCCGCTGGATCGACGACCAGACCACCCAGTTGAACAAGCGCCTGCGGATGCAGATTTTCTTCCGCCAAACCGGTGGCGCGCCCAAAGGCTACCAGGGCCGCTATGTCGATGAAGCCATGGACCTGGACAGCTACATCCGGGCGAAGGAAAGCGAACGCGGCGGTCACCAGCCGTTTGACAACCAGGCAACGCAACCGGGCACGGGCAGCCGGGTGTTGTCCTTCAACCAGCAGGAAGCGATGCTGCGCGAAATAGCCAAACGCAAGAAAGAGAGCGGGACGGACGGCTCTCAGGGTGGCGCTGGTTAAGTCTTTCGTGATATAACGCAACACCCGGTCTTTTTGCGCAAAACCTTAGAGAACCCCCGTCCTTGAAACGCGGCTTTTACACCATCTTGCTGGCACAATTTCTGTCTGCCCTTGCTGACAATGCCCTGCTTTTTGCCGCGATTGCCCTGTTAGCTCAGCTGAACGCCCCCGACTGGCATACGCCGCTGCTGCAGGAATTCTTCGTCATCGCCTACATCGTGCTGGCCCCGTTTGTCGGTTCTTTTGCCGACTCGCGCCCCAAAGGGCAGGTCATGCTGATCAGCAATTCGATTAAATTTGTCGGTTGTCTTGCCATGCTGCTTGGCATGCCGCCGCTGTACGCCTACGGCATTGTCGGCATCGGTGCCGCGGCCTATTCGCCGGCCAAATACGGGATCCTCACCGAGTACCTGCCGCCCAATCAGCTGGTGGTTGCCAACAGCTGGATGGAGGGCACCACGGTCGGCGCCATCATTCTCGGCTCGGTGGTCGGCGGCCTGCTGTTGACACCGACACTGACCGAACATCTCGTCAGCGGCACTTTTCTGGCTCATTTCATTGCCCCGCCGCAGTTCGCCATCATTTCGATTACGCTGCTTTACCTGAGCGCCGCCTTCATCAACCTGTACATCCCTCACGTACCGATTGACCACAAATTGCCCAAACGCAGCCTGACTTATGTATTGCACGACTTCTGGCACGCTTTCATGCTGTTGTGGAAAGATCCGCTGGGGCGCGTTTCACTGGCCGTGACCACGCTATTCTGGGGTGCCGGCGCCACCCTGCGCCTGCTGGTAATCGCCTGGGCTGCGCTGGCGTTGAATTATGAAGTGCAGCAAGCGACCATGTTGACTGCCGTTGTCGCGCTGGGTATTGCCGTCGGCGCCGTCGTGGCCGGTTTTGCCATCAAACTGGAAGACTCCGTCAAGGTCCTGCCTGCGGGGATCATCATGGGCATTCTCGCTGCCAGCATGGTTCTGGTCCACT
>JAJZTZ010000064.1 GCA_021847305.1 Pseudomonadota bacterium
ATCGCAGCTTGACCGCTTTCTCATGCGCATTTCCCTCGGCTTTCCCTCAGCCGAAGCCGAACGTGAGCTGCTGCGCGGTACCGACCGGCGTGAGCTGCTGCAGCAGTTGCCGGCGCAACTGAACGCCGCCGAGCTGCAAGCAGCCCAGCAGGCCACCCGCGAGGTGCATGTTTCCAATGCCCTGCTCGATTATGTACAGGCGCTGCTGCGCCAGTCGCGTCAGGGCGAATTTTTCAGTCTGGGTTTATCGCCGCGCGCCGGCCTGGGCCTGCTGCATGCCGCTCAGGCCTGGGCCTGGCTGGATGGGCGCGACCATGTGCTGCCGGAGGATGTACAAAGCGTCTTTCCGGCGATTGCCGGACACCGGCTGGTGGTCGCCGATGCCGGCAAAATGCCCGCCCAGCCGGCCGGCTGGATACTTGAACACACGCCGATTCCCTGAGGAACATCTGCGCCATGCATTGCCCTGAGGTTCCGTGAATATGGCCCGGCGCAAAACCGACCTCAACTTCTGGCGCCCGCCACGGCCGCAGACTGGCACCGTTACGCTGGACCGCCACAGCATTTTCATCCTGCCCAGCCGCCATGGCTTGCTGGCCTTTATCGCGCTGTTCGTCATGTTTCTCGGCGCGGTCAATTACAGCAGCAATCTGGCCTTCGGGCTGATTTTCTGGTTTGGCAGCATCATGCTGCTGTCCATCCTGCACACCTTCCGCAACCTCAACGGCCTGCAGGTACGCTGCGAGTCCGCCGCGCCGGTATTTGCCGGCGATACCGCGCGCTTTCGCGTGGTGCTGGAGAACCCCGGCAGTGAGGCTAAACTTGCCCTGGCGCTGCAGCAGAACGGCAGCCTGCACGACCATTGCGATATTGCCGCGCACGCTCAAGCCGTCGTCCTGCTCTGTGTATCCAGCAGCCGGCGCGGCCACCTCACCGCCCCGTGGTTTCAGCTTTACACCCGCCATCCCTTCGGCCTGTTTCATGCCTGGTCGCGGCTCAACCTGCCCAGCACCACACTGGTTTATCCGCGCCCAGCCGAGCAGCGCCTGCCCCTCCCGCCCAGCAGCCGCCACAACGGGCAGGAACGGCGGCTGAGCCCCGAACAGGAAGACGATTTTCACGGTCTGCGCAACTACGTCCCGGGGGACACCCCGGCACGCATTGCCTGGAAAGCGCTGGCAAGCGAGCGCGGCCTGTATAGCAAAACCTACGACAGCCCACTGGGCGATGAATTGTGGCTAAACTGGCAACACTTTGCCCCGCTCGATACGGAAGCACGACTGCAGCAGCTTGCCGCCTGGGTACTGCAGCTGGAACAGTCGCAGCAGCCCTATGGCCTGCAACTACCCCATCTCACCCTGCCACCGGCGCTGGGCGAGGCCCACCGGCAGCGCTGCCTGGAAGCCCTGGCGCTGTTTCCGACATGATCAGACTTCCGCCCCTCACCCACCAGCGCTACTGGCTCAGCCTCGCTCTGCTGGCCTGCGCCCTGCCGCACTTTGCCCGCATGCCGGCATGGATCGGCCTGTTCGTCGTGCTGCTGTTGCTCTGGAATACCCTGCAGACGGCCGCCCGGCTGCCCGCCATGCCGCGCTGGCTAATGTGGGGCGTGGCCCTTGGCGCTGCGGCCGGCGTCGTGGCGGAATTTCACACCATCACCGGCCGCCTGGCCGGCGCGGCCTTGCTGCTGGTGCTCACCCCGCTCAAGCTGTTCGAGCTGAAAACCGCGCGCGACGAAATCGTCCTGTTGCTTAGCAGCACCTTTTTGCTGCTGAGCCAGTTTCTCTTTTCCGAAAGCATGGCCAGCGCCGCCTGGGCGGTGTTCGCCTTCTGGCTTTTGCTGCTGGCGTTTTCCGGCTGTCAGGACTTCGATACACAGGCGCGGCACCCGCGTCAGCGGCTACGCTGGGCCAGCCGGCTGATGCTGCAGGCGCTGCCGCTGATGCTGTTGCTGTTTGTGCTCTTCCCGCGTATTCCCGGCCCGATCTGGAGCCTGCCACCGGACAGGAACACGGCTGTCAGCGGCCTGTCCGACAGCATGACCATCGGCAACATCGCCCGGCTGGTGCAATCCGACGAACCGGTGTTCCGTATCCAGTTCCGCGATCCCACTCCGGCGCTCGAACAGATGTACTGGCGCGGCCCGGTATTGTGGGATTTCGATGGCCGCAACTGGACCGCCCCCACCCTGCCGGACATCCGTCCGCCGCTGGCCAGCGCTGCTGGGGCGATACGCTACACCATGACGCTGGAGCCGCAACCCGGTCGCTGGCTCTTCGGCCTCGGCAGCCCGGTGCAACTGCCGCCGGACACCCGCCTGAGCAGCGATTACCAATTACTGTCCAGCAAACCGCTGAAACAGCGCAGCCGGCTTGAACTGGTCAGCCAGCTCAATGCCACCCTGCCCTTTGCTCCGCTGAGCGAATGGGAGCAGCGCCATGCCCTGGCACTGCCGCCCCACAGTAACCCGCGCGCGCGCCAACTGGCGGCAAGCTGGCACGGTGCGCCGACCCGTGTGATTGTGGCCCGGGCACTGCAATTCTTCGCCACGCAGGGATTTACCTACACCCTCACGCCGCCCAGGCTCGCGCCGGATACCGTGGACGATTTCCTTTTTCACAGCAAACAGGGCTTCTGCGAGCATTATGCCAGTGCCTTCGTCTTTCTCATGCGTGCCGCCGGCGTGCCGGCGCGCATTGTCACCGGCTACCAGGGCGGCGAATACAACCCGCTCGGCGGCTACTGGATCATCCGCCAGTCTGATGCCCATGCCTGGGCGGAAATCTACGATGCCGACAAGGGCTGGACCCGCATCGACCCGACCAGCGCCGTCGCCGCAGCGCGCCTGACCGAAGGTCTGAGCCGGGCCGTTCCTGCAGCCGAATTGCCGGCCGCCCTGAGCGAACTCGACAACAGCTGGCTAAAGCGCACGCGCCTTACCTGGGACCTGATCAACATGCGCTGGAACCAGTGGATCCTGGGCTATGACCAGAACCGCCAGAGCGATCTGCTCAAACGCCTGTCTCCTGCACTGGCAAGCTGGCAGGGCATGATCGCCGCTCTCGCCGTCGCCCTGACGCTGGCCACCCTGGTGTTGGCCCGACAGATCCTGGCACAGCCGCGTCCCGCTGCAGACCCGGCCCAGCAGCTCTACCTGACTTTCTGCCGCCGTCTGGCAGCCGTCGATGTGGCGCGCCAGCCCGACGAAGGTCCAGCCGATTTCGCCGCACGGGCAGCGCGTCTGCGCCCGGATCTGGCCACCGATATCGCTGCCATTACACAACGCTATATCGCGCTGCGCTACGGAGCAGCGGACGACAAGCAACTGACCGACTTACGCCACCGCACGCGTGCGTTCCGGCCACGCCGGCTAAATTAGGCTGGCAGATTAAATAATCTTAATATTGAAACTTCGGTTGGCTTTCGGTAGTCTTAACTCCTGTGTACATTATTGGAGTTCCGCAATGCAAAATGACATGTCCTACGCAACAGTAGGGAGTCTTTCCACTTCGCAGCAATCGGTCCTGCGCAACACTTACCTGCTTCTCGCGTTGTCCATGTTGCCGACCATTGCCGGCGCATTCATCGGTCTGAGCCTCAATTTCGCCTTCGTCGCACAACACCCGATCATGACCACGCTGGGCATGCTGGCCGTCATGTTCGGCCTGACCATGGGCATTACCGCTTTCCGCAACAGCGGTCTGGGCGTTGTTCTGCTGCTGGCACTCACCTTCTTCATGGGCGTCATGCTCGGCCCCATTCTCCAGTTTGCCCTGCACCTGCAAAACGGTGCGCAACTGGTGGGTATGGCTGCAGGCGGTACCGCGGTAATCTTTTTCGCTCTGGCGACGGTAGCCACGGTAAGCAAGCGCGACTTCAGCTTCATGGGCAAATTCCTCTTCATCGGCCTGGTGCTGCTGATCGTTGCCTCGCTGGCTAACATGTTCTTCCACATTCCGGCTCTGTACCTGACCATTTCGGCCGTTGCCGTGATGATTTTCTCCGGTTTCATCCTGTTTGACGTCAGCCGTGTGGTAAACGGCGGGGAAACCAACTACATCATGGCCACCCTGTCGATCTATCTGGATATCTACAACCTGTTCGTCAACCTGCTGCAGCTGCTGATGGCACTGCTGGGCCAGCGCGACTAAGGCGGATTTCCGCTCGCAAAGGCAGCCCACGGGCTGCCTTTTTTATTGCATACTGTACAAATGAACGCACACAACCAACCCATTGCATTTCTCGGTGGCCTGACCGCCGAGGCTTTCCTGCGCGACCACTGGCAGAAAAAACCGCTGTTCGTGCCCAACGCCTTTCCTCATCTGGCGCAAGCCCTGTCGCCCAAGGAACTGAAAACCCTGGCACGCAACGAGGACATGCAGTCGCGTCTGGTACTCAAGCAGAATGACCGCTGGGACCTGCAGCACGGCCCGTTTTCCGCCCAGAAACTGGCGCGCCTGCCGGCACAGGACTGGTCGCTGCTGGTACAGGGCATCAACCATGTGCTGCCGGAAGCGGCGCAGCTGCTGCAAGCCTTTCCCTTCATCCCCACTGCGCGGCTGGATGACGTCATGGTCAGCCTGGCCCCTACCGGCGGCGGCGTAGGACCACATTTTGACTCCTACGACGTGTTTCTCATTCAAGGCTGCGGCAGCAAACGCTGGCAAATCAGCGCCCAGCAGGATCAAAGCCTGATCGAAGGCATTCCCCTGCGCATCCTGCAGCACTTTCAGGCCGAACAGGAATGGCTCGTCAATCCGGGCGACCTGCTCTATCTACCGCCGCGCTACGCCCACCACGGCGTTTCGCTCAGCGACGACAGCATGACCTGGTCGGTCGGTTTCCGCGCCCCCAAGGCGCAGGAACTGGGCCAGCAATTCCTCATGTATCTGGAAGAGCGCCTGCAGCTCGACGGCATGTATGCCGACCCTGATCTGCGCGTCCCGCTGCATCCGGCAGAAATCGGCCCGGACATGATCCGGCAGGTCGGCGAGATGCTGCGGCGCATCAGTTGGAGTGACACAGACGTGGCGGACTTTCTCGGCCACTACCTGACTGAACCCAAACCGCACATCTTTTTTGAGTCGGACGACTTCATCGAAGATGTTACTGAATTCGCCGACATGCTCAACCAGCAGGGCGTGCGGCTGGCACTGGCAAGCCAGATGCTGTTCCAGGGCAACCGCTTCTATCTCAACGGCGAGTCCGTTGATGCACCCTCCAGCCTGCATCCATGGCTGGCACGCCTGGCCGACTCGCGTCGCCTGCCGCCGGACTCCTATCCGGAGGAACTGGCCGAACTGCTGTTCCCCTGGTTTGAAGCGGCTTATCTGGAACGGGGCGTCACCCCATGAGCGGAAAATCCTACCAGCTGATCGAACGGCGGGAAGACTACAGCAACGCGCTCCTGCAATTGATCGAGCTGGCACAGCAGCGCATCGAGGTGTTCGATGCGGATCTGACCTACGGCGGCTGGAACAGCCAACCGGTAATAGACAGCCTGCAAACATTTCTGGCCCGCTCGGGACGTAATGAATTTCGTGTCATTGTGCACGACAGCCAGGCCCTGAAAACCCGTTTCCCGCGCCTAACATCCTTGCTGCAGATGCGCAACCACCAAACCCATCTGGCAGTCACAACACCGGATGCGCAACACCTGAAAGACAGCTTTGTACTGGTCGACAATCTGCACAGCCTGCGGCGCTTCCACAGCGATCACGATCGCGCGGCACTCGAACTGAATGCCCCGGACACCGCTACAGTATTGCGTCAACGTTTTGATGAACTTAAAATTGCCTCTACCGAGGACACGGTGAGCAAACCGCTCGGGTTGTAAAAATACAACACACTTGCACATTCAACAAAAAGTTAAGAATCCCCTAGCAAGTTTGGGAAAATATGATAGAATTTTCGCAATCGGTCTTTTTATGGCGACATGCTGACCGATTTGCGATGCACATCGTCATATGCAATTTAACTAGTTAAACAAAGGGAAGAAAATGCAAAAATCTCTGCTCCTGGCCGCTCTGCTGGCTGCTGCACTGACCGCTTGTGGTAACAAAGAAGAAGCTGCTGCTCCGGCTGAAGCTTCCGCTCCGGCTGTTGCTTCCGCTCCGGCTGAAGCTTCTGCTCCGGCTGTTGCCTCTGCTCCGGCTGCTTCCGCTCCGGCTGCATCTGCTCCGGCTGCTTCCGCTCCGGCCGCTAACTAATCCTTACCGATTAGTCAGGCTGAAAAGGCCGGCAGCAATGCCGGCCTTTTTGTTTTCCAGCCAGCATCCACGCTGCTCAGGCTGACTTCAGCTCACGCCAGCCCAGCCCCTCTTCCTGCTCGGCCACGCCAATCCACTCTTCAGCACAGCCCAAAGCCGTAGCCAAAGCCATCACCGCCAGCTCCCGCCGATTGTTTTCCTGACTCAGATGCGCCGCCACAACATGCTGCAGCCGGCTGCTATCAATACGTTGCAACAGACTTGCCGCGGTTTGATTATCCAGGTGCCCGTGCGCCCCGCTGACACGCCGTTTCAGCGACACTGGATAACGCCCGGCCCTGAGCATTTCAAGATCGTGGTTGCATTCAAGCACCAGGGCATCGCAGGCGGTCAGGTGCTCGCAGATATGCGCAGTAATACTGCCCGTATCGGTCAGCACCCCCAGACGGTAACTCCCATCGGAAAAAACGAACTGCACCGGCTCCCGGGCATCGTGCGGTACTGCATAGGGGAGTAGCTGCAGATCGTTCACTGCCACCGGCGAGTCGGACATGATCCAGTTGACGCTGCAGCCTTCAAACTGGCTGGCAGCAGCACTATAACTGCCGTAAGTCAGATAAACGGGAATGGCATAACGCTTTGCCAGACGGGCGACCCCGCCCATGTGATCGGCGTGTTCATGCGTGACCACAATAGCAGAAAGAGACTCTGGAGATTTGCCCAGACGGGCAAGACGATTGCGGCATTCTGTCAGACCGAAGCCGCAATCAAGCAGGATGGTCGTCTCACCGGCCTCGACCAGCAGCCCGTTACCCTTGCTGCCGCTGCCGAGGCTGGAAAAACGCATGCTTACTTAAGCTGCTCGAGCAGCAGCTTAAGAATGCGCTGAGCAGTTTCCGGCGTAGTCGGCTGGCCCTTGTCGGTCAGCACGCTCACCTGGCTGCCGTTGTCATCGCCTTTGACGCTGACCTGGTACTTCAGAGCACCCGGCTTTTCCGAGGAAGAGCGCCAGAAGGCCAGCTTGGAGAGGAAGCCATCGGACTTCTTCGCCGCATCGGCATCCGGATCATCGTAGCGAACATAGTAGATACCGGCAGCACGGTCGCGGTCTTCCACGGCAAAACCCACCCGATCCAGTGCCAGCCCGACACGACGCCAGGCGCGATCAAAACCGTCATCCATCGACAGCGCCGCCATGCCGTTCTGCTGGGTCATGCGGGCGCGCGGTTCGTAGCTTTGCTGAGCCACTTCGGCTTTGGCCTGTTTTTCGCTCACACCGAAACGCACCATCAGGCGTTGCAGCATTTCGCCTTCCAGCTCCGGATCAGCATGACGCGGCTCCCAAATGGTATTGGTGCCGCCATCTCCACCCTGGATGACTTCATACATACCACGGTGGCTGATATAGATTTCCACGGTGCCCGGCTCCCGACCGCGTTCAATGCGGGTACGGAATTTATCCCGCTCCGGAGTGGAATAGAGCGAATCAAACAGTTTGCCCAGTGTGTTGCGGATCGGGTCCTGCGGAATCTTGGCGCGGTTTTCGGCCCAATCGGTTTCCATAACGCCAGCTGCCGGGTGCTCCACGTTCACGATGAAGCCCAGTTCCTGCCAGAATTCCTTGATCACCGGCCAAACCTGTTCGGGAGTCGCCTTAACCACCAGCCAGCGCTCGGTACCGGCGCGCTCCAGTTTGACATTTTCAACCTGCGGCAGGACACCGGCCTGCTCTTCATACTTCGGCTGGCTCTCGCGCTGCTGGGCATAGGCGGAGTAAGTCGTCGCGTCCTGACTGCCCGCCGGCACGGCAAAGGTCCCATCCACCGCAGGCGCTGTCAGATCGGGCGGCACCTCCAGGGTAGGCAGTTTTCCAGCCGACTTGTAATCCATCGCCTTGCCATCGAACAAGGTGGTGGAACATCCAGCCACGGATGCGGAAGCAATGGCAGCCACCAGTATTTGACGCAACTTCAAACTCACTCTCATTCTCCCTCTCAGCGCCTTTTTGCAAAAGGCTCTTAAATAATTCCCGCATGCTCCATCGCGGCACGAACCACCGGCTCGTTCGCCTGGGTCATCCAGGTTAGCGGCAGACGAATACCCCGCGGAATCAGCCCCATGGCGTGCAATGCCCATTTAACCGGAATCGGGTTAGCCTCGACAAACAGCTTCTGGTGCAACGGCAGCAATTTGTTATTGATCTCGCGGGCCAGCGCCAGGTTCCCGGCAAAAGCCGCTACGCACATTTCATGTACCAGTCGCGGTGCCACGTTGGCCGTCACGGAAATGGTGCCGTGTCCGCCCAGCAGCATCAGGGCCAGCGAGCTGGCATCATCGCCGCTGTACACGGCAAAGTCAGCCGGCGCGCGGCGCAAAAGGTCGGTACCGCGCTCAATGTTGCCAGTCGCATCTTTGATGCCGACAATATTGGGAATTTCCGCCAGACGCAGCGCTGTATCGTTGCTCATATCGCACACGGTCCGACCCGGCACGTTGTAGAGGATGATGGGCAGCTCGGTCTTTTCTGCAATGACGCGGAAATGCTGATACAGACCTTCCTGAGTCGGCTTGTTGTAATACGGCACCACCGACAGGGTGTAGTTCGCGCCCGCCTGTTTCGCGCATGCGTTCAATTCGATGGCTTCGCGGGTGGAATTGCCGCCGGTACCGGCAATCACCGGGATGCGGCCGGCCACACGGCGGACCACAGCCTGGATCAGCTCGCAGTGCTCGGTGTAGTCGACAGTGGGCGACTCCCCGGTTGTCCCCACCACCACAATGCCGTCGGTACCTTCGGCCAGATGGAAATCGATCAGCCGGTCAAGACTGTTCCAATCGATCTCGCCGGCCTCATTCATAGGTGTGGCCAGCGCCACTAAACTGCCTGTCAACATAATCTCAAACTGAGCTGCAAAATAAAATTTTGATTGTACCCGAATCCGTCTGTGCGTGCTGCGTTCTACCAGCCTGCCTGGAGGATTTTTTCCAGCCAGAACAACCCGCCGACCGTTTTGGTATCGGTAATGCGCCCTTCCCGCACCCATTCGACGGCCTGTTGCCAGGGCACGCGCAGGATTTCCATGAACTCGTCACCGTCCAGCTGCTGCCCCTCATGGACCAGCTCTCTGGCGAGAAAATACTCCAGCCGTTCATCGGAATAGCCGATACAGGGGTGGATGGTGGTCAGATGACGCCAGTTTTGCGCCACATAACCGGTTTCCTCCAGCAGTTCGCGCTGGGCGCAGGCTAGCTCCGTCTCACCGGCATCGAGCTTGCCCGCCGGCAGTTCGTAGAAATCGCGGTGCAGCGGGTAACGGTGCTGCCGTTCCAGCAGAATGTCGCCATTATCGAACAGCGCCAGCACAACCACGGCGCCGGGATGGACAATGTATTCACGGGTGGCTTCATGGCCATTGGGCAATTTCACCCGATCAAGGCGCACGTGCAGCAGTTTGCCGCGAAACACGTCGCGCGATTCCAACATTTCTTCATGCAAGTCGGATTTTGTCATTTTCTTTCCACTACAATATTCGGCAAAAGTGCGGTATTATTTTAGACACTTTCTAATTTGCCTTCTTTGGCAAAACAAGCCTATCAACAATACAATTCAGAGAGGTTATCCCATGTCTGTACTGGTTACCAAGCGTGCCCCCGATTTTACTGCTGCCACCGTTATGCCGGACAGCAGCATCAACGAAAGCTTCAACCTGCACACCTACATCAAAGACAAGTACGCCGTGGTATTCTTCTACCCGCTGGACTTCACCTTCGTATGCCCGAGCGAAATCCTGGCATTCGACCACCGCCTGAAAGAATTCAAGTCGCGTAATTGTGAAGTCATCGCCGTCAGCGTTGACTCCCAGTTCACCCACCTGGCATGGAAAAACACCCCGGTGGAAAAAGGCGGCCTGGGCAACGTACAGTTCCCGATGGTAGCCGACCTGACCCGTCAGATCGCCCGCGACTACGACGTTCTGGTCAACGAAGCAGTCGCCCTGCGCGGCACCTTCCTGATCGACCGCGCCGGTATCGTACGTCACCAGATCGTCAATGACCTGCCGCTGGGCCGTAACGTCGACGAAGCCATCCGTATGCTCGACGCCCTGCAGTTCCACGAAGAGCACGGTGAAGTCTGCCCGGCCGGCTGGAACAAAGGCAAGGCCGGCATGAAAGCCGACTCGGCCGGCGTGGCTGACTACCTGGCCAAGCACGCCAGCGAACTGTAATCGGTTCCTTGCAGTAACAAAAAACGCGGCTCAGGGCCGCGTTTTTTGTTTGTCGCTTGTCCCAGGTCACAGATGAATGCGCGACCCCAACTCAATGACCGCATTACCTGGAATATTGAAGTAACCGGCCACGCTGCCGGCATTGCGCGACAGCGAGGCAAACAGTTCTTCGCGCCAGCGCGCCATCTTGCCCTTGGTGCTCGGCACGACCGTAGCACGATTGAGGAAGTACGAAGTCGTAAAAGGATCAATCTCCACGCCGTGTGCATTACACTGATCCAGCGCCTTGGGAATATCCGGCACATCCATAAAACCGTAGCGAACAGTAATCCGCCAGAATGACGGCCCCATCGACTGAATCTGCAGCCGATCTTCGTCGCTGACCCAGGGAATATCGGCAAAGTCGACATTCACGATCAGATTCTTGTCGTGCAACACCATGTTATGTTTGAGGTTGTGCATCAGAGCCTGCGGCGCACTGTGCGGATCCGACACCAGAAACACGGCCGTGCGCTCAACCCGCGGAAAGGCACTCGCCTGGACGCTCTGGACAAACGGCACCAGATCGGGCGAATCGGAACGGGTGCGCTGGATCACCAGCTCCCGGCCTTCGCGCCAGGTCCACATCAGAATAGTCAGCAGCACGCCGAGGCTGACGGGGAACCAGCCGCCATGCAGAAACTTGACCGAACAGGACAGCACCAGCAGCACATCGAGCACGATAAAAGACCCGGTTGCCAGCGCGCTCAACCACAACGGCAGCTTCCAGCTGTAGCGAATCACAAAGAAGGTCAGAATGGTAGTAATCAGCATGGTGGCGGTCACAGCAATGCCATAAGCTGAAGCCAGCGAAGCCGACGATTCAAATCCGAGAATCGCCAGCAGCACAGCGAAAAGCAGCATTTTGTTGACCACCGGCATATAGATCTGTCCGGATTCGCTGGCCGAAGTATGCAGCACGCGCATGCGCGGCAGCAGACCCAGCTGGATCGCCTGGCGGGTCATGGAATACGTGCCGGTAATGACCGCCTGGGAGGCGATGATGGTCGCCAGCGTCGCCAGTCCGATCATCGGCCACAGCAGACTGTCGGAGAAAGCATGGAAAAATGGGTTGGCAACAGTTTTCGGGTCCTGCAACAGCAAAGCCCCCTGCCCCAGATAGTTGAGCGCCAGCCCCGGCAATACCATGCTGCCCCACGCCAGCCGAATCGCCTTGCTGCCGAAATGCCCCATATCGGCATACAACGCTTCGGCACCGGTAATGGCCAGAACCAGTGCACCAATGGCAAGAAACACGCCCGGCCCGCGGGCAACCAGGAATTCAATGGCCTCCAGCGGATTCAGCGCCGCCAGAATCGCCGGCACCTGCACAATATGGTAAGTACCGACGATGCCCAGCACGGCAAACCAGAGAATCATGATAGGACCGAAGAAGCGCCCGACCATCGATGTACCGTGACGCTGCACCATAAACAGGATCACAATGATGATCACCGACAGCGGCACCACCAGATGCGAAAAGGCCGGGCTGACCACTTCCAGGCCCTCGACCGCACTCAATACCGAAATGGCAGGGGTGATGACGCTGTCGCCGTAAAACAGCGCCGCGCCGAAAACACCCAGCAGCAGCAACACCGTTTTGCGTCGCGGCGCCGCGGAGGCTGTCGATATGGCCAGTGCCAGCAGCGCAAGAATACCCCCCTCGCCGCGGTTATTGGCCCGCAACACCAGAGTCACGTATTTCAACGTCACCACCAGCATCAGCGCCCAGAACAAGGCCGACGAGGCGCCAATAATATTCTGCGGCAGCAACGCAATACCGTTTTCCGGGGCAAAGACCGTTTGCACGGTATAAAGCGGGCTGGTACCGATATCACCATACACCACCCCCATGGCGCCAAGCGACAAGGCTGCCAGACTGTTTTTATGTACTGAGGCGTTCAAGAAATGCTCCAGAAAGTCATCGACACCCTGGATTAAATAGCAGCGCGCGTATCAAAAACATAAACAGCCGCATAAAAAATGGGAAATCACCCTATTTTTCACTCAGCCGGTAACCGACACCGGGCTCGGTGCGAACATAGCGGGGATTGGCCGGCTCAGCCTCGATTTTGCTGCGCAGCCGTCCCATATGGATGCGCAGATAATGGGTGTGCTCAATATATTCCGGCCCCCAGACCTGCTGCAACAACTGCCGGTGTGTCACCACCCGCCCGGGCACCTCCGCCAGCATCAACAGCAAACGGCTCTCGATGCGCGTCAAATGGACCTCGGTTCCCGCCAGACTGACGCGCTCCTGCTGCAGGTCAATCTGCAAATCGCCAACCCGCACCTGCCGCTCGCGCAGCTGCATGGCGCCGGCATGACGCATTGCCACGCGGATGCGCGCCATCAGCTCGTCCATGCCGAACGGCTTGGCCAGATAATCATCTGCACCAAGATCGAGACACTGCACCTTTTCCTGCTCTTGCTGGCGTGCGGAGATAGATC
>JAJZTZ010000065.1 GCA_021847305.1 Pseudomonadota bacterium
CCATCCTTGCAAGGACCTATCAAAGCTCGGCCCTTGCCTACGCCTGTACATCGGGGCCTGAATTTAATTTCCCCACCCTTCAGGCCCGGCGCGGCGGGTAAATCCAGCCTTGCAAGGACCGAGCTAAGCTCGGCCCTTGCCTACGCCTGTACATCGGGGCCTGAATTTAATTTCCCCACCCCTTCCGTCCCCGCCCGGAGGGCGGGGAAACCCCGGTCCCGTTGGAGCGGGAGGGTAGCTTCGGTGCCACTCGGTCCGCAATACTTCTGCTTACCGCTCACCTTTTAGCGCCTCACGCCTCACGTTGTCACAGCTTGGCGACAATTGCCTCGCCGAAGCCGGAGCAGGACACTTCCTTGGCGCCGTCCATCAGACGGGCGAAGTCATAGGTCACGGTTTTATCCAGAATGGCCGCTTCCATGGCCTTGATCACGGCGTCGGCTGCCTCTACCCAGCCCATGTGACGCAGCATCATTTCTGCCGACAGCAACAGCGAACCCGGATTCACGTAGTCCTTGCCGGCGTACTTCGGCGCGGTACCGTGGGTGGCTTCGAACATGGCGACAGAATCGGACAGGTTGGCGCCCGGAGCAATACCGATGCCCCCCACTTCCGCGGCCAGGGCGTCGGAGATGTAATCGCCATTGAGGTTCATGGTGGCAATCACATCGTATTCCGCCGGGCGCAGCAGGATCTGTTGCAAAAACGCATCAGCAATCACATCCTTGATGATGATGCCGTTGGGCAGCTTCAGCCACGGGCCGCCGTCGATTTCGACGCCGCCGAATTCACGTTTGGCCAGCTCGTAACCCCACTTCTTGAAGCCACCTTCGGTGAACTTCATGATGTTGCCCTTGTGTACCAGGGTCACTGATTTGCGGTTGTTGTCGATGGCGTACTGAATGGCCTTGCGAATCAGGCGTTCGCTGCCTTCCACGGATACCGGCTTGATGCCGATGGCGGAGCTTTCCGGGAAACGGATTTTTGTGACGCCCATTTCCTTCTGCAGGAATTCCATCATCTTTTTCACTTCCGGTGAACCGGCTTCCCACTCGACGCCGGCGTAGATGTCTTCGGTGTTTTCCCGGAAGATCACCATATCGACCTTTTCCGGTTCCTTCACCGGGCTGGGTACCCCCTGGAAGTAGCGCACCGGACGCAAGCAAACGTACAGGTCGAGCAACTGGCGCAACGCCACGTTGAGTGAGCGGATACCACCGGAAGTCGGCGTGGTCAGCGGCCCCTTGATGGACACAACGTATTCGCGCACCGCTTCAACGGTCTCATCCGGCAGCCAGCTATCGTTGCCATACACGGACAACGCTTTCTCGCCGGCATACACTTCCATCCAGGCGATCTTGCGTTTGCCGCCGTAGGTTTTCGCCACCACGGCATCCACCACGCGGCGCATCACCGGAGTAATGTCCACACCCGTGCCATCGCCTTCAATAAAGGGGATGATGGGCATATCCGGCACATTCAGCGAGCCATCGCTGTTGACGGTGATTTTTGCGCCCTCGGCAGGGACTTTGATATGCTGGTACACGCGTATTCTCCTGTTAACGACCCACGGGCATCCATGAGCCGCTTGATCCTGTTCAACAAACCCTATGGCGTCATCTGCCAGTTCTCGCCCGAAGGCAACCATCCAACCCTGAAAGATTACATTGCCCTGCCCGGTGTTTATCCGGCGGGCCGTCTTGATACGGACAGCGAGGGATTGCTTATTTTAACCGATGACGGGGGCTTGCAACACCGTATCAGCCACCCGCGCCACAAACTCGACAAGACTTACTGGGTGCAAGTCGAGGGTATTCCCACTGAGGACGCCTTGCAGCAGCTGCGCAGCGGCGTCGATCTGGGCGACTTCATCACCCAGCCGGCAAGGGTGACGGCCATCGACGAACCGGCCCGGCTCTGGCCGCGCAATCCGCCGGTGCGCTTTCGCCAGGCCATTCCCACCAGCTGGCTGGAGCTGACCATCCGCGAAGGCAAGAACCGCCAGGTACGGCGCATGACCGCAAAAGTCGGCTTCCCCACTCTGCGGCTGATCCGCGCCCGCATTGGCGACTGGAGCGTGACCGACCTGGAACCGGGACAATGGTGCGAAGTCCCCGTCCCACCCGGCTTGCAGGAAAAATCCCGCTCCGCCCCACGCCCGCCGGGACAAAATGCGCCGCGTCGGCCGCGCCGCCCCTTTTAAAAAGGCGCGGCTGCGCGGCGCATGTCCGCACAGCCTCACGCTTTCAATGACTTGCGTCATTGAGCGGCCGGCGAAAAATCTGCCCGACACGGAAACACGCTTAAATCAGCGTTTCCTTAACCGGTCGAATCCTGCGATCCGATGTTTGATTTGCTAAAATGAGCGTTATGGAAAAAATCTGGAAACCGCATGTCACCGTTGCCTCCGTACTTGAGCAGGACGGCAAATTTCTTGTTGTGGAAGAAGATGCCGGCAGCGACGGCATTCGCTTCAACCAGCCAGCCGGGCACTGGGAGCCAGGCGAAACGCTGATCGCCGGCGCCAGCCGCGAGGTGTTGGAAGAGTCCGGCTACCACTTCACCCCCGAATGGCTTGTGGGCATTTACAGCTGGAAACACCCCAACAAGGACATCACCTACCTGCGTTTCGCCTTCGGCGGGCGCATCACCGGCCATGAGCCTGACCGGCCGCTCGACACCGGCATCATCCGCCCTGTCTGGCTCAGTCCGGAAGAAATTCGTGCCAATGCGCCGAAAAACCGCAGCCCGCTGGTAGCGCGCTGCGTTGACGACTACCTGGCGGGACACCGTTACCCGCTGGAACTGCTGACGCACTTCTGAAAATGAAACGGCTGGCCGCCCTGTTGTTGCTGTGTGCCTGGCACAGTGCCCAGGCGGCACAGGCCGAGCTGTGCTACGACTATGGCTGCTCGCACAAGGAAATTGTCGCTTTCAGCAACAACGAAATGCACGCAGTGGAGCAGCAGTTTGCCGGCGTAAAATCGCCCGCAGACGAACGCCAGGCCATCAGTGTCGCCGTCGGCATGCTGCTGCAGGATGCCGGCAAACGTACGCCGATCCATAACGACAAGGGCGGCAACCTGGCCGATGACGGGATGGAAGGCCGCATGGACTGCATTGACCATTCGCATACCACAACCGCCCTGCTGCACATGCTCGACGACGCCCACCTGCTGCGCTTTTACCAGCCGCTGGAGCCGGTCGAACGGGCACCGCTGCTGGTCAATGTGCACTGGTCGGCGCAAATCCGTCAGAAAGACAATGGCGATCTGTATGTCGTCGACACCTGGTTTTTTGATAACGGCCACCCCGCAGTGGTCATGCCGCTGGCCGAATGGCACAGAGGTGCCAGCCCCGATCCGGACAAGGAAAAGGGCGCGGATCAGCTAGCGAAAGCCCCTGAACATGAGTAAACCGCGTATTGTTGTCGGCCTGTCCGGCGGCGTCGATTCTTCTGTTACCGCCCTGTTATTGAAAGAACAGGGCTACGATGTAGTCGGCGTATTCATGAAAAACTGGGACGAAGATGACGACGACCCGCACTGCCCGGCGCGGCAGGATTTTCTTGATGTGCTCGCGGTAGCGGACAAACTCGGCATTGAAGTGGAAGCCGTCAATTTCGCCCAGGAATACAAAGACCGGGTATTCAGCTATTTCCTGCGCGAATATGAGGCCGGCCGCACGCCCAACCCCGACGTGCTGTGCAATGCCGAAATCAAATTCAAGGCCTTCCTCGATTACGCCATGCAGCTGGGCGCGGACAAAATTGCCACCGGTCACTACGCCCAGGTACGCGAACGCGACGGCAAATTCGAGCTGCTCAAGGCCGAAGACGGCACCAAGGACCAGAGCTACTTCCTTTACCGCCTGAACCAGGCGCAGCTGTCGAAAACGCTATTCCCGCTGGGGCAACTGTACAAGCGCGAGGTACGCGAAATTGCTGCCAAGGCAGGGCTGGTGAACGCCAACAAAAAAGACAGCACCGGCATCTGTTTTATCGGCGAGCGGCCGTTCCGCGAATTCCTGGAGAAATACCTGCCGAAAAAGCCGGGCGAGATGCAAACGCCGGAAGGCAAGGTGGTAGGCCAGCATCAGGGGCTGATGTACTACACCATCGGCCAGAGACAGGGACTGGGAATAGGCGGCCAGGGCGAACCCTGGTTTGTCGCCGGCAAGGACATGGAGCGCAATGTGCTGATCGTGGTCCAAGGCCACGACCACCCGCTGCTGCTACGCGACACGCTCACAGCGACCGATTTGACCTGGGTAAGCGGCGAAGCCCCGCACACCCACTGGGTCTACTCGGCCAAAACCCGTTATCGTCAGCCAGATGCGCCCTGCAGCCTGAATCACATCGACCCGGACACCGTGGAAGTGGCCTTCGGCGCGCCGCAATGGGCCGTGACGCCGGGACAATCAGTGGTAATTTACGAAAGTCAGGTGTGCCTGGGCGGCGGGATTATTGTTTGACCCTGCCCCGCCGCAGCGGGGCAGCAACTCAGCCCGCGATCAGGGCTGCAGCATGATGTAACCTTCCTGCTCCAACTGAATGATACGGCCGTCAGCGCCGGAGTTCACTTTCACGCCCGGCAGCAGATTGGCGTTGCCCCAGTGGCTGCCTTTCATGGTCACGGCACATTCCTCCACCTGCACACCGCGCTCAATCAATTGCGCCACCAGCGCCTTGTAGGGATTGCCCGTCTGCACATGGCGCACGGCATTGTAGGTTTCGTCGTTCAGCAGCATGTAACCGCCGTCGCCATGAAATACCGCCACCATATTCCACTTGGTGCCAATCTTCTTGAAGCGGTCGGTCATCAGCATCATGTGCTTCAGACCTACCGGCATATCGCCGGCAAAAGCGGCATGATCCATGTTGAATACCACCTTGGCTTCTTTCAGCGCCACGGGCACATCCACATGAATCGGGTTATCGGCTTCGGCCAATGCCGGGGCGGCAGCACCCGCCAGCAGCCCCAAAGCCAACAGCGACACACCCAGACGACGTACGAGGGAAGATTTGCTCATTTCTGTTCCTTATTTTTGCATTGTTTAAAAACCAGCGAGCGTGCCCCGCAGCAGGCAGGCACATCTGTTGGTAAGGAACAGGAAGCATTAGTTCCTGCTGAATTAGAATAAATCCAGACAGGCAGTAAAGCGGTCCGGAACGGACCGCTGGAGGGGTATCAGGCTGCCGGAGGCACGGTTTCCTTGAATGAGGAACGCGACAGCAGAGCCTCGTTGAGGCGCGCCAGATTGGGATGGGCTTCGACCCATTTCAGCTCCGGGAAGCGCAGCTGCAGGTAGCCCAGCGCACAGCCCACGGCAATGTCGGCCAGGCAGAAATGGTCACCGGTACACCAGGTTTTGTCGCCCAGCTCTTCCGCCATGTGCTCCAGGCCGCGCATGATCTTGCCTTCCTGACGCAGAATCCAGTCGGCATCCTGCTTTTCCGGCGCACGCTTGCGCTCCAGAAACACGGCAGCCGCGGCATCGGCCACGCCGTCCGCCAGCGATTCCCAGCGTTTCACCAGCATGCGCGGACGGGAGTCCTGCGGAATCAGGCGATTGACCGGAACGATGGAGTCGAGATATTCGACGATCACGCGCGAATCAAATACCGTGCTGCAGTCGTCCAGCACCAGCACCGGCACTTTGCCCAGCGGGTTCATTTCCGGTACGCGCGTCTCGCTCGTCCAGGGAATATCCACTTCGAATTCGCAATCGATATGCTTTTCCGCCAGCACAACACGCACCTTGCGCACAAACGGACTGGTCAGTGAACCTACAAGTTTCATAGTCTATCCCTTAAACACGCTGTTAAGCGCTGGTAACCGGAATGCCCTTGAGCTTCTGCGTGTACTCGGGCATCAGATGGAAATTGAGATAACGGTAAATGTCGCCTTCTTTCGGCGCAATCTTGTCCTGCACCACCGCCAGATATTCGGCCACGGTCGGCATTTTGCCCAGACGTGCGCACACAGCGGCCAGCTCGGCTGAGCCGAGATAGACGCGGGCGTCCTTACCCATGCGGTTGTCGAAATTGCGGGTACTGGTAGAGAACACCGTCGCCTTGTCGGCCACGCGCGCCTGGTTGCCCATGCACAGCGAGCAGCCCGGTACTTCGGTGCGCGCACCGGCACGACCGAAGATGCTGTACACACCTTCTTCGCGCAGTTCGGCTTCGTCCATGCGGGTCGGCGGAGCCACCCACAGGCGGGTCGGGATCATGCCGGCGTCTTCCAGCACCTTGCCGGCGGCACGGTAATGGCCGATGTTGGTCATACAGCTGCCAATGAACACTTCGTCGATCTTGTCGCCCTGCACGGCAGACAGCGGCTTGATGTCGTCCGGGTCGTTGGGGCAGGCCACCAGCGGTTCCTTGATTTCAGCCAGGTCGATTTCCAGCACGCAGGCGTATTCAGCGTCGGCATCGGGCTGCAGCAGTTCCGGCTTGGCCAGCCAGCCCTTCATGGCGTCGATACGGCGCTGCATGGTGCGGGCGTCGGCGTAACCATTTTCAATCATGTTCTCCAGCAGTACGATGTTGGAGTTGATGTACTCGATCACCGGCTCTTTATTCAGGTGCACGGTACAGCCGTTGGCGGAACGCTCGGCGGACGCATCGGCGAATTCAAACGCCTGCTCCACTTTCAGATCGGGCAGGCCTTCGATTTCCAGAATGCGGCCGTTGAAGACGTTTTTCTTGCCCTGCTTGCCCACGGTGAGTAGGCCCTTCTGAATCGCCACGTAAGGAATGGCGTTCACCAGATCGCGCAAGGTAATGCCGGGCTGCATTTCGCCCTTGAAACGCACTAACACGGATTCCGGCATATCCAGCGGCATCACCCCCATGGCGGCGGCAAACGCCACCAGACCGGAACCGGCCGGGAAGGAAATGCCAATCGGAAAGCGGGTATGCGAATCGCCGCCGGTGCCCACGGTATCGGGCAGCAGCATGCGGTTCAGCCAGGAGTGGATCACGCCGTCACCGGGGCGCAGCGACACACCGCCGCGGGTGGTAATGAAGTCCGGCAGGCTGTGCTGCAACTGGATGTCGACCGGTTTCGGATAGGCCGCGGTGTGGCAGAACGACTGCATCACCAGATCGGCAGAGAAGCCCAGACAGGCCAGCTCTTTCAGTTCGTCGCGGGTCATTGCGCCGGTGGTGTCCTGCGAACCCACGGTGGTCATCTTCGGTTCGCAATAGGTGCCGGGGCGTACGCCCGCCATGCCGCAGGCACGGCCGACCATTTTCTGCGCAAGGGTATAGCCCTTGCCGGTATCTACTGGCTGCGACGGCTGCAGGAACAGGTCGGAATGCCCCAGACCCAGTGCCTCGCGCGCCTTGTTGGTCAGGCCGCGGCCGATAATCAGCGGAATGCGGCCACCGGCACGCACTTCGTCCGGCAGGGTCACTGGCTTGATGTCGAATTTGGCAATGACTTCACCGGCGGCGTTGTGCACTTCGCCCTTGAACGGGTAGATGCTGATCACGTCGCCCATGTTCATGGCAGCGACGTCGCATTCGATCGGCAGCGCGCCGGAATCTTCTGCGGTGTTAAAGAAAATCGGCGCAATCTTGCCGCCCAGCACGATACCGCCGGTGCGCTTGTTGGGCACGGCGGGGATATCCTGCCCCATGTACCACTGCACCGAGTTGATAGCGGACTTGCGCGAAGAACCGGTCCCCACCACATCGCCCACATAGGCAAGCGGCAGGCCTTTTTGTTTCAGCGCTTCGATGGTCTTCAGGCCGTCCGGCATCTTGTTTACCAGCATGGCCTGCGCGTGCAACGGAATATCCGGGCGCGACCAGGCATCCTGCGCCGGCGACAGGTCGTCGGTATTGGTTTCGCCCGGTACCTTGAACACCACGCAGTCAATTTTTTCCGCCAGCGGCGCACGCTGGGTAAACCACTCGCCAGCCGCCCAGGATTCAATCAGTTCCTTGGCATGGGCATTGCCAGCCTTCATTTTTTCATCCACATCGTGGAAGGCGTCGAACATCAGGGTGGTGTGCTTCAGCGCTTTTACCGCTTCGCCTGCCAGCTCGCCGTCCAGCAACGCCACCAGCGCCTGCACGTTGTAGCCGCCCAGCATGGTGCCCAGCAGTTGCACGGCTTTTGCGCGGCTCACCAGCGCAGAAGTCGCCTTGCCCTGTGCGATATCAGACAGAAATGCCGCTTTCACATAAGCCGCCTGATCCACACCCGGCGGAATACGGTTTTCCAGCAGATCAACCAGCATTTCGCCTTCACCGGCAGGCGGATTCTTCAGCAATTCCACCAGTGCGGCGGTCTGTTCAGCATTCAGTGGCAGCGGGGGCAATCCCTTGGCCGCGCGTTCGGCAACGTGATCACGGTAAGCTTGCAGCATGGTTCTGTCCTGATTCAATCAACAGTTCATTAGAGATTTTCCAAGTATATCATTTTGCGCAGCCAGACTTGATATTTAACGCATAACGTTATACATTAAATGCATGATACAGAGCTTTGCCTGCCCCGACACCCAGACCCTGTTTGCCACAGGCAAAAGTCGCCGCTTCAACGCCGTTTTGCAGGTCGCCACGCGCAAGCTGACGCAACTGGATGCCGCGTACACACTGGACTTTCTACGCTCGCCGCCGGGCAACCGGCTGGAGGCACTCAAAGGCGACCGGGCCGGGCAGTACAGTATTCGTATCAACGATCAATTCCGCCTGTGTTTTCGCTGGACCGCCAGCGGCCCGGCGGATGTAGCTATTGTTGATTACCATTAGGAGTCATGACCATGCAAAACGGTATGCGGCCGGTACACCCCGGCGAAATCCTGCGCGAAGATTTTCTGATGCCGCTGGGCATGAGTGCCAACGCCCTGGCCAAGGCATTGCACGTGCCCGCACCGCGCATCAACGACGTGGTACGTGAACGACGCGGTATCACTGCCGACACCGCCATGCGGCTGGCCCGCTATTTTGGCGGCGATGCACGCTCATGGATGAACCTGCAGGCCGCCTATGATCTGCGCGTCGCCGAAATTGCCCACGCCCAGCAAATTGCTGATGAAATCACCCCCGCAGCCGCCTGAGTCCCCTACCCCATGAAAACAGTCGCAATTATCGGCGGCGGCCCAGCCGGGCTGATGGCGGCTGAAGTGCTGTCGCAGGGCGGTGTGCAGGTGGACGTGTACGACGCCATGCCCTCGCTCGGACGCAAGTTTCTGCTGGCCGGCGTAGGCGGCATGAACATCACCCACTCGGAACCGCAACCAGTCTTCCTTGACCGCTACGGCAGCCAGGCTGACCGCATCCGCCTGTGGCTGGATACCTTTGGCCCCGACGCTCTGCGCGAGTGGGTGCATGGCCTCGGCATCGAGACGTTTATCGGCTCATCCGGCAAAGTCTTCCCCGCCGACATGAAAGCCGCGCCATTATTGCGTGCTTGGCTGCATCGACTCAGGCAAGCCGGCGTGCGCTTTCATGTACGTCACCGCTGGCAGGGCTGGGATGCGAACGGCACACTGCGCTTTGCCACACCGGAAGGCGAAACCCATATCCAGACAGACGCCACCGTACTGGCGCTGGGTGGCGGCAGCTGGCGCAAAATGGGTTCAGACGGCGCGTGGGTGCCATTACTCGCAGCGCGCGGCATTGCCATCGCTCCGTTGCAGCCGGCCAACTGCGGTTTTGATGTTGCCAATGGCTGGAGCGACTTCCTGAAGGGCAAATTTGCCGGACAGCCGGTCAAGTCTGTCGCCCTGTCATTCACCGATGCCAGCGGCCAGCTGCACAGCAAAAAAGGCGAACTGATGCTGTCCGACACCGGCATCGAAGGCAACCTGGTGTATGCCTTGTCGGGTGCGTTGCGCGACACCCTCACTGCACAAGGCACGGTTAAGGTGCAACTCGATCTGCTACCGGATTGGCCCAACGAACGCGTACAAAAAGAAACCGCCCACCCGCGCGGCTCGCGCTCGCTCTCCAGCCACCTGGCCAGCCGTTTGGGCATTAAGGGCGTCAAAACCGCGCTGCTGAACGAACTGCTGCCGCCCGAGACACTGCATCACCCCGCACAACTGGCAAAAGCGGTAAAATCGCTAACTATAATGCTTACCGCCCCGCGCCCCATTGACGAAGCCATCAGCACCGCCGGCGGCGTGCGCTTTGAGGCACTGACCGATGGCCTGATGCTGCGCGAACTGCCCGGCGTCTTCTGCGCCGGCGAAATGCTCGACTGGGAAGCCCCCACCGGCGGTTACCTGCTCACCGCCTGCTTTGCCAGCGGGCGCATGGCGGGGCAAAACGTACTGAATTACTTGGCGAATAGACTCTAAACCATGCTGCGACTGACCGAAATCAAACTGCCCATCGACCACAAGCCCAAGGAATTGCGCGCCGCCATCCTCAAGCGGCTGGGCATCGAGGACAAGGCACTGCTCAGTTTCAGCATCTTCAAGCGCAGCTACGATGCGCGCAAGAAAGACAATCTGCTGCTGGTCTACAGTGTCGATGTGGAAGTCAAAAACGAAGCCGCGCTGCAAAAGAAACACGCCAAGGATCACCGCCTCAAACCCACGCCCGACATGCAGTACCAGTTTGTTGCTCAGGCACCGGACAACCTGCCCTCACGCCCCATCGTCATCGGCTTCGGCCCCTGCGGTATTTTTGCCGCGCTGACCCTGGCGCAAATGGGCTTCAAACCAATTGTTTTAGAGCGGGGCAAGGCCGTGCGCGAGCGCACGCAGGACACCTGGGGCCTGTGGCGCAAAAACAAACTCAACCCCGAATCCAACGTGCAGTTCGGCGAAGGCGGGGCAGGCACGTTCTCCGACGGCAAACTGTACAGCCAGATCAAAGACCCCAAGCACTACGGCCGCAAGGTGCTGACTGAATTTGTCAAAGCCGGCGCACCGGAAGAGATTTTATATGTCTCCAAACCGCATATCGGCACGTTCAGGCTGGTCGGCATGGTGGAAGAAATCCGCCACGAAATCGAACAACTGGGCGGCGAAATCCGCTTCCAGCAAAAAGTCACCGACCTGGTGATAGAAGACAACCGCATCCGCGGCGTGGTGCTGGCCAGCGGCGAAACCCTGCAAAGTGACCACGTGGTGCTGGCGCTGGGCCACAGCGCGCGCGACACCTTTGAAATGCTGCACCAGAAAAATGTCTATATGGAAGCCAAGCCCTTCTCCATCGGCTTTCGCATCGAACACCCGCAATCGCTCATCGACCGCGCCCGCCTCGGCCCCAATGCCGGCAACCCGCTGCTGGGTGCAGCCGACTACAAACTGGTGCACCACGCCAAAAACGGTCGCTCGGTATACAGCTTCTGCATGTGCCCCGGCGGCACCGTAGTCGCCGCCACCTCGGAACCCAACCGCGTGGTCACCAACGGCATGAGCCAGTATTCGCGCAACGAACGCAATGCCAACGCCGGCATCGTAGTCGGTATCACGCCGGACGACTTCCCGCCCGGCGTACTCGGCGGCGTGGAACTGCAGCGCCAACTGGAATCGCGCGCCTTTACACTCGGCGGCGGCACCTACGAAGCCCCCGGCCAGCGCGTCGGCGATTTCCTCAAGGCCCAGCCGTCTACGCAACTTGGTAGCGTGGAACCCTCCTACAAACCGGGCGTGCACCTCACCGACCTCGCGACCGCGCTGCCCGACTACGCCATCGAAGCCATCCGCGAAGCCCTGCCCGCCTTCGACAAGCAAATCCACGGCTTCGCCATGGAAGACGCCATGCTCACCGGCGTGGAAACCCGCACCTCATCGCCTGTACGTATCACCCGCGGCGCCGATTACCAGAGCCTCAATATCAGAGGCCTCTACCCCGCCGGCGAAGGTGCCGGTTACGCCGGCGGCATCCTCTCCGCCGGGGTGGACGGCATCAAAGTCGCCGAAGCCGTAGCACTGGATTATCTGGGCAAGGCACCGGAAACCGCCTCAACCCTGCCGGCGGATGGGGATTGCGGTTGTATTGTGTAACCTGATTAAGGGAAACACCGACTCACACCTCGCACATCACCACCACGATTCCTGTAAAATACCGCTTTTACCGCATTTTCAGGACCTTGCCATGACCGTTTCCGCCCTTACCGCCCTGTCTCCACTGGATGGCCGCTATGCCGGCAAAGTGGACTCGCTGCGCCCCTGGTTCAGCGAATACGCGCTGATTCGCCAACGCGTGAAGGTGGAAATTGAATGGCTGAAGGCCCTGGCTGCCGAAGCCCACATTAAGGAAGTACCGTCGTTTTCCGCTGCCACCATCAAGGAACTGGATGATCTGGCGGCCAATTTCTCGGAAGCCGACGCGCAGCGTGTGAAGGATATCGAGAAGACCACCAACCATGACGTAAAAGCGGTGGAGTACTTCCTGAAAGAGAAACTGGCGAGCAATGCCGAAGTGACCAAGGTGTCCGAGTTCATTCACTTTGCCTGCACCTCGGAAGACATCAACAACCTGTCGCATGCGCTGATGCTGGAAGGCGCGCGTAATGAATCGCTGCTGCCGGCCATGGATTCCGTGATCGACAAGCTGACCCAGCTGGCGCACGATCTGGCCGATCAGCCGATGCTGTCCCGTACCCACGGTCAGACCGCTTCCCCCACCTCGGTGGGCAAGGAACTGGCCAACGTGGCTTACCGCCTGATGCGCCAGCGCGACCAGTTTGCCGATCAGGCGCTGCTGGGCAAGATCAACGGCGCGGTGGGCAACTACAACGCGCACCTGTCTGCCTACCCGGATTTTGACTGGGAAACCTTTGCGCTGAATTTTGTGGAAAGCCTGGGCATCACCTTCAACCCCTACACCATCCCGATCTTCCCGACCTGA
>JAJZTZ010000066.1 GCA_021847305.1 Pseudomonadota bacterium
GATCTATTTCTGCATTCTGCGGAATCTGCGATTGCTGCATCGGCTCACGCGTGCCGGCGGTAAGCAAAATAGCTGCGCTCTGGCAGTGCATTTCTCCAGATGGACGTATCAGGCCGCGTAGGACCAGCGGTTTTTCCAAGCACTGACCACCATATTCGGATACTGCGCCTGTCCCAGGCTGCCGTTGTAACGTCCCAGGGCGCGGAACAGGTTGCCGTGCTCGATATTCAGGTAATAGCGCAGAATCGTGCAGCCGTAACGCAGATTGGTCTGCATGTCGAAGAGATTGTCGCTCGGGGAACCGATTTTCTTGGTCCAGAATGGCATCACCTGCATATAGCCGCGCGCGCCGACCGAGGAGATGGCGTATTTTTTGAAGCCGCTTTCCACCTGGATCAGGCCGAGGACCAGTTGCGGGTCAAGTCCGGCACGGGTGGCTTCGTAATGCAGCGATTTGAGAAAATAGATGCGCATGAATTCATCGGGGACGAATTTCTTCAGGCGCGCGGACATGGCGCTGATCCAGGCCTGAGCCTCTTGCTCATTGCCGAATGCCAATTGCAGGCTGGTACTGTCAATGATGGCCTTGTGTAGCAGGGCCCGGCTTTGCTCGCTCAGCGGCTCGTCCAGTTGCGCGCCCGCCAGCCCGCTAAGGGGTAGGGCGCACAGTATGACAGCAAGCAGCGAGCGAAGCGGTTTCATGACATGTCTTTTCAAGTCAGAGTCTTAGATTTTAGGAATTCCACGGCATTTTGCAAAGGCAGCGTTGCCGCTGCCGCATCGCAGCGGCCCTGATATTCAATATTGCCTTCTTTGAGGCCGCGCTCGCCGATGACGATGCGGTGGGGAATGCCGATCAGTTCCATGTCGGCAAACATGACGCCGGGACGTTCTTCCCGGTCATCCAGAAGGACGTCGATACCGGCAGCCGACAATTCGCTATACAGCTTTTCCGCCGTGCTCTTGACCAGGTCGCTGCGATGCATGCCGATCGGCACGATGGCCAGCGTAAACGGTGCCATGGCGGCGGGGAAGACGATACCCTTGTCGTCGTGGCCCTGCTCGATGGCTGCACCGACAATGCGTGATACGCCGATGCCATAGCAGCCCATGATAAACGGCTTGTTGCTGCCGTCTTCGGCGCTGTAAGTGGCTTGCATGGCTTCCGAGTACTTGGTGCCCAGCTGGAAGATGTGGCCTACTTCAATGCCGCGGCAGATATCCAGAGAGCCCTTGCCGTCCGGGCTCGGGTCGCCGGCGACAGCGTTGCGAATGTCTGCTACAGCAGGTTCCGGCAGGTCGCGGCCGAAGTTGACGCCGGTGAGATGGAAGCCGTCTTCATTGGCGCCGCAGGCAAAGTCGCTCAATGCCATGACGCTGCGGTCGGCGACGATAGGCAGATTTAGGCCGACCGGCCCGAGCGAGCCTGGGTTGCAGCCGGTGGCTTCGCGGATGCGTGCGTCGCTGGCAAAACCTTTGAATTCGCCGACTTGCGGCAGCTTGCCCAGTTTCACTTCGTTGAGCTGGTGGTCGCCACGCAGCAGCACCGCTACCAGGCCGTGCTCACCTTCGATAATGAGCGTTTTGACCACCTGTTGCGGACTGATCTTGAGGAAGTCACAGACTTCTTCAATGCTGTGCTTGCCGGGGGTGGCGACCTTTTCCATGGCTTTGCCGGCTGCGGCACGTGGTTGTGCCGGAGCCAGAGCTTCGGCCAGTTCGACGTTGGCGGCGTACTCGGAGGCCGGACAGAAGGCAATGGCGTCTTCACCTGAATCCGCCAGTACGTGGAATTCATGCGAACCGGTACCGCCGATGGCGCCAGTGTCCGCAGCGACGGCACGGAACTGCAGGCCCAGGCGGGTGAAGATGCGCGTGTAGGTGGCGTACATCACGTCGTAGGTGGCTTCCAGGCTGTCGCGGCTGGCGTGGAAGGAGTAAGAATCTTTCATGATGAATTCGCGGGCGCGCATTACGCCGAAACGCGGACGGATTTCATCGCGGAATTTGGTCTGAATCTGATAGAAATTGATCGGCAGCTGACGGTAGCTTTTGATTTCGCGGCGTGCCACATCGGTGATCACTTCTTCGTGGGTGGGGCCGTAACAAAAGTCGCGTTCGTGGCGATCCTTGATTTTCAGCATCTGCGGACCGAATACTTCCCAGCGGCCGGTTTCCTGCCACAGTTCGGCCGGTTGTACGGCAGGCATCAGGAGCTCGATGGCGCCGCTGTTGTTCATTTCCTCGCGTACTACGGCTTCGACCTTGCGCAGCACACGCAGGCCCAGCGGCATCCAGCTATACAGGCCCGACCCCAGGCGGCGGATCATGCCGGCCCGCAGCATGAGTCGGTGACTGACGAGTTCGGCTTCGGCCGGGGCTTCTTTGAGGGTGGAAAGGAAAAACTGGGAGACGCGCATGGCAGTGCCTATATAACTGGGTTACGAAAAAGTGCGTAAAATGCGCATTTTACCTGAGATAGGTCGAATTACGCATGCTGAAGTGGCGCATTTTCAAGTCCAAAAAGGGCCAGGACGTGGTCGATGTGAGCGAGAAGGACGGTATTCGCTATTTGCACCTCGGCCATGAAACCGTGCAAAGCGCCATGCGCATTCGTGATCCCTTTGAATTGGCACTGACTTATACGCAGGCGATGATGGCTTTTCTGTTGTTCAATCCCAATCCGCAGAAAATGCTGATGGTGGGCCTGGGAGGCGGTTCGATGGCCAAGTGGGTGCACAAGCATTTGCCGCTGGTGCATAACACGGTTGTGGAGATTAATCCGGAGGTGATAGCGGCGAGCCGGGCGTATTTCAACTTGCCGCCCAATGACGACAGGCTGGATGTGCAGTTGGGCGACGGTGTAGAGGCGGTATGGCAGCACAAGGGGCAGATGGATGTCTGTTTTGTCGATGCCTACGACAGTAAGGCGATTGTCGATGATCTGGCGACGGAAGAATTCTTCGATGGCTGCCTGCATTGTCTGAAACAGGATGGCATCTTGTCGGTGAATCTGTGGGGCAGCGACAAGCGCTTTAATGAATTCCGCAGTCGTATCGAACGCGTGTTCGCCGGTCGGGTCGTGTGTCTGCCGGCAGAGCATCACAGCAATATTATTGTCTTCGGCTTTTCCCGGTCTCCAGGTTCGCCGCGCTGGGGCGAATTGCAGGCGCGTGCAAGTGAACTGGAGATGATCTACAAACTGCCTTTCACGCGTTTCGTTGATAGCCTGAAGGTGCTTAACCCCCATACTGAGAAACGTTTATTGATCGAGTGAGTAGCGGTCACTTGATGATGAACATGATCTCCGCGCCGATTTCGAACAGATCCTGATCCGGCAGTTTGGTGCAGCGGGTGACCTGCACCTGGGCGTGCAGGGGGCTGATCGGGCCAGGGGGCGGCATGACAAACACTTCCAGCAGTTCACCCGGCCGGGGTACGTAATCGGTTTCCAGCAGCATGCCGTTGACAGACAGATCGCGGCAACGGCCGTAATGCGGGCTTTGCGCCGAGCTGATTATTTTGGCGGGACAGTCAATCGGTATGCGGCGGGAGTTGCGCTTTTCCTTGCTCAACGGGGTAAAGCCGGTGCAGCAGGCTGTTACTGTTCGTCTGAACCGTCATCGCGGCGCGGCAGCTGGATCGGCCGGGACGGCACCACCGTTGAAATGGCATGCTTGAAGATCGTCTGCACCACATTGTCGTTGCCACGCAACATGATGACGTACTGGTCAAATGATTCGATCCGCCCTACCAGCTTGATGCCGTTTACCAGAAAGATCGATACCGGAACGTGTTCCTTGCGCAAGGTATTTAAAAAAGGTTCTTGTAAGTGTTGCGCGTCTTTGCCAGCCACGATGCTCACTCCCTAGTTGTATGTTGGGTTTATATTATCTGAATAGCTTATGCTAATTAATTTCGCAAGCTTTCGCCACCGTTTACTGTCAAATACTGATTCCCTGCCGACATACCGGGGTTGGGGTGTGCTGTGTAAATCTTCTGGACTTCATTAAGAATGTATGGTATCCCTATAACAAATATGGGGAATTTGTCGTTAGGTAATAAAGCTGTAGAAAAATTGTAATAACGACGAAAATGCAGCCGGGTTTTCGGCGATAATACGCGTACGAGCAGAAGTGGAGGGTGTATGCGAAAGGTGGCATTGGCGTTGGCGTTTTGTCTGGTTTCGACCTGCGGGGTGAACGGAGCAGCTTGGGCGACCGACAAGAGCAGTACTGCGGAGACAAAGTCCGCAGTCAAGAAGACAGTCAAACATAAAAAGAAAAAGGTAACTCACAAGGCAACCCTCAAGTCGAGTGCTAAGAAGGTTTCTGCCAAGTCCAAGAGCGGCACGCATGTGGCTTCTGCCGCGACCGGCAAAAAAAATAAACTGGTGACGCATGTGCGCAGCAGCCAGCTGGCGCGCGATTACGGTGTCAAGGTGCAGCATGCCTCCTATGCTCCGTCTCTGAGTGCTCCGGGTGGCGTCCGTCTCGAGTCCTCTTCGGCGCTGGTGTTCGATGAGTCGACCCAGGAGCCCCTGTTGGCCAAGAATGATGCATCGCAGGTGCCGATTGCTTCCATTACCAAGCTGATGACGGCCATGGTGGTGCTCGATTCGAAGCCGGATATGCAGGAGACGCTGCAGATTTCCGAGCAGGATGTGGATACCTTGCGCCATTCCAGCTCCCGTCTTGCTGTGGGTAGCCAGCTGCCGCGCCATGAAATGCTGAAACTGGCGTTGATGTCGTCGGAAAACCGTGCCGCCTCTTGTCTCGCGCGTAGTTATCCGGGTGGTTTGCCGGCTTTCGTGGCGGCGATGAACCGTAAAGCCCAGGCTCTGGGCATGACGCATACTCATTTTGTCGACTCAACCGGTCTGAACAGTTCCAATATGTCGACTGCACAAGACCTGGTGAAGATGGTGAGCGCCGCTTATCGCTATGAAAAGATCCGTGAATTCACCACGACGGCGGAACACGATGTGTATGCCTCCGGCCGTAACCTGGCGTATAACAATACCAATGCCCTGGTAAAGAGCCACAAATGGGATATCGGTTTGTCGAAAACCGGATTTATTAATGAAGCAGGTCGCTGTCTGGTAATGCAGGCGCGCATTGCCGCACGTCCGGTGATTATTGTGCTGCTTGATTCGGTCGGCAAATATTCGCGTATCGGCGACGCCGAGCGTATCAAATACTGGCTGGAGCACGAGTCGTCCGGACACAATATGGTGGCGCTTGATGCACCACAGCGCGGCTGAGAGCATACCGCAACGAAAAAAGCCGGGGTTTCCCGGCTTTTTTAATGGCTGTGGCCGGCAGGAGATGTGAGACGAGATGCAAATTCAATTGATGTGGACACTGGTATTGCAGGTGTTTATTCCGCTGACTCTGCTGGTCGGGGCGGGGGGTATGTGGCCGCGCTGGTTTCCCGACATTACGGCGACCCAGTTGCGCCTGCAGCTGAACCGGTTGGGCCTGTATCTGTTTGTGCCGGCCCTGATGTTTTCAATTGCCGCCAGCGCGCAGATTTCAGTCAGCTTGCTGGCTGTGCCGCTGCTGATGGCCTCGTCGATTTTGCTGGTGTCAGCAGCTCTTTATCTGGTCTTGTACCATACCCCTCTGGGGCGCACTCTGGAGCCGCGCACCCGGGCCGTTTTTGTGCTGGCCGGGGCGTTTGGCAACATCATGTTTGTTGGGTTGCCGGTACTGTCTTTTCTGTTTCCGCATGGCAGTCAGTATCCCGCATTCGCTGATGTCATGGCGGGTACGCCATTGATATGGACACTTGGGGTGTGGATTGCCACCCGTTTGGGCGGTCACGCCGATGGCGACAAGCCGCCCTTTTTCAGCACTGTTCTGCGCTTGCCGCCATTCTGGGCTTTTGTGCTCGGGATTACGGCTAATCTGAGCGGATTGAACCCGCGCTGGCTGATTGATGCAACTCACTTGATCGGCCAGCCGACTGTGCCGGTGATGATGATGTTGCTGGGCGCGGCGATTCCCTGGCACGATTTGCGCCCCACACGCCCGGTGTTGTGGATGGCTGGCGTGAAATTGGTGTTGATGCCGCTGCTGACGCTGCTGCTGGCGCATCTTCTGTTCGGGCAGCTGAATGAACCGATCGTGGCGGCGATTCTGGAGGCGGCGATGCCGTCCATGGTGGTGGTGCTGGTCATTTCCGAACGTTTCCATCTGGATACCGCCACAGCTGGTTTGCTGACCGGCTGGACGACTGTGCTGATGTGGCTGACATTGCCTTTGTGGATTGCTTATCTGACATGAAGATTGTTTTTCTTGATCGTGACAGCCTGCTGGCAGAGGTCAGGCGGCCTGCCTGTGCTGCTGAATGGTATGAATACTCCGCCACGCTACCTGATCAGGTGGTCGAGCGTCTGCAGGGGGCAGAGGTTGTCATTACCAATAAGGTGCCGATTACCGCCGCCATGCTGGCGCAACTGCCGCAGTTGCGGCTGGTGGCTGTGGCGGCCACGGGAGTGAATCCCGTTGACCTGGCGGCTTGCCGGCAGCAGGGCGTGATGGTGAGTAATATCCGCGACTATGCGGTGCATAGTGTGCCCGAACACGTATTGATGCTGATGCTCAACCTGCGCCGCAATTTTCTGGCTTATCGGCGCGATGTGCTGGCGGGCGAATGGCAACGTGCCAGTCAATTCTGCCTGCTAACACATCCGATTCAGGATATCAGCGGCTCGGTGCTCGGCATTGTCGGACGGGGATCGATTGGTCTTTCTGTGGCGCGCATGGCAGAAGCGCTCGGCATGCGGGTTCTGGTTGCCGAGCACAAGAACAGTGATGTCGTACGGGACGGCTACACGGCATTTGCAGAGATGCTGCGCCAATCCGATGTGGTCAGTTTGCATTGCCCGCTGAATGACATGACCCGAGGCCTGATCGGTGCTGCCGAGCTGGCGCTGATGCAGTCCCATGCCTTGCTGATCAATACCGCGCGGGGTGGTCTGGTGGATGAGCCGGCGCTGCTGCAGGCGCTGCAAGGCGGTCGTCTGGGTGGAGCCGGCTTCGATGTGCTGAGCAGCGAACCGCCGACAGGCGGGAATATTCTGCTCGAGGCAGATTTGCCCAATCTGATTGTCACGCCCCACATTGCCTGGGCGAGCCGGCAGGCCATGCAGACACTGGCTGATCAGCTGATTGACAATATCGACGCCTTCGCCCGGGGCGAGTTAAGAAATCGCGTGGTCTGATGCGTCTCTTGCTGGCGCCAGATTCTTTCAAGGGGACGCTCACCGCGGCTGAAGCAGCCGAATGTATGGCGGCCGGCTTGCGACCAGCGATGCCGCAGCCCGAGATTGTCTGCCTGCCGCTGGCAGATGGGGGTGAAGGCACGCTCGACGTTGTGCTGGGGGGATGTGGCGGGCAACTGCAGCGCTGCGCTGCCAGGGGCCTGGGTGGTGAATGGGGGCACGCCGGTTGGGGGCGTGTGGTGCTGGACGGTCGCGATACGGCATTGATTGAAGTGGCGCAAGTGGTCGGCTGGGCGGGCGGAAGTCGTGTGCCGCCCTGGCAGCGCACAACCCTGGGGGTCGGCGACCTGATTGCCGCGGCGCTGGAGGCGGGTGTCGAACAGATTTGCCTGGCACTGGGGGGGACGGCTACAACCGATGGCGGTCTGGGCATGCTGGCGGCACTGGGGGCCCGTTTCTTTGCCGTGGATGGCAGTCTTTTGCCACCTTTCGTCACTCTGGATCAGCCGGTGGCGCAGCTGGATTTGTCCGGCCCGCTCGAGAAGTTGCACCGGATGCCCCTGCTTATGCTGACAGATGTGAGTAATCCCTTATTGGGTCCCGAGGGGGCGGCATGGGTGTTTGGGCCGCAGAAGGGATTGTCAGAGCCGGAATGCCGGCGTGCCGATGCCTGGCTGCAGGCTCTGGCACAGGCAGGCGGGCATCTGGCCGAGGCGCAGCGTGCTGGTGCCGGCGCGGCGGGTGGTCTGGGGTTTGCCGGTTTGCTGCTGGGTGGGACGATTCAGCCAGGGGCACAGACGATTCTGCGCTGGCTTGATTTTGAACAGCGACTGAATACCTTCGATTGGGTAGTGACCGGTGAGGGCCGGACAGATTCGACCAGCAGGCATGGCAAATTGCCTTTCGTGGTGGCTGCAACGGCCCGCCGGGCAAACAAGCCGGTGGCGCTCGTTTCCGGGCAGGTGGAAGCAGGGCTGAATCTGGCTGACACATTCTCTACAGTAATTGCCTGCCAGTCCGGTCCGGCAATGCCGGATCGCCTCACTGCCTGTCTGCGCCTGCGTGATGCAGCGAGTCGGTTGCACCTGTAAATCAGTATGGTCTGAAATGCTGTTTGGGCCTGATTGATACATGCGGTATAGTCACTTTTGCGCTGCGTGGGCACTGTGTGTGCTATGTGCTGATACTGCGCAAACGAAGAAAATAAATACCAAATGGATATTGGGGCCTGTTAACAGGCCCTAATCAAACCACACAAAATTGAGGAGACTTGCATGCTGAGAAAGTGGAGTCTGGTGACCTTGGGTTTTGCCGCGTGGCTGTCGGCGCCGGTTGTGATGGCCGATGCATTGCTGGTAAGTGTCAATCTGGGCGGATCGGGGTCTTCGTCCTTGCTGGGGGGCGTAGAAGACAATCAGGCGCTGGCCAGTTACCTGACTAATGCGGTCGGCAGCCCCGTGCGCGTTGTCAGCAGTCAGGACCAGACTACCGAACTGCAGCGCGTGCGGACCGGTTACTACGCCGTTCTGCTGGCTCCATCCCATGTTATTGGCAGCGCCTTGCGCTATGGCTACGAGCCGGTTGCCAGGGTGCCGGAAAATAATAAAACAGACTTTATTGCCAAAGCATCGTCCGGCATCAAGTCGTTTGAACAGGCCAAGGGCAAACGCCTCGGGCTGCCCAGCCAGGACAGCCTGGATACTTATCTCGCCAAGGGTGAGATGAATGCCAAGGGCGTGCATCCGAAAAGCTATTTCAGCAAGGTAAGCTACTCGCATTATCAGGATTCTGCCCTGTTTTCTCTGGACATTGACCAGTCAGATCTGGTGGCGGTGGATGACCGCGTGGCCAAGAAATGGCTGGCACAGCATCCGGGCACCATCATCATGAGTTCGCAGGAAGTGCCGGGGGTGAGTGTGGCGGTCAACGGCAAGTTGTCTGCTACAGAGAAAGAGAAAATTCGTTCTGCACTGCTGCAACTGAACCCGACCATGCCGGCTGGCGGTTTCCTCAGTCAGCTTCATGCGACCTCGCTGCAGCCTGCCAGCAAGGCGGATTTTCAGTACGTTTCCACGCTCGGTTACTTTACCCCCAATATCCTGCCAGGAGCCACAGTGGTATCGGCCGATCAGGCCAAGGGCCAGATGGATAAGGGGGTGAAGCTGTTCGATACCCGTGTCGACTTTGAGTACAAGGAAGGGCATATCAAGGGCGCAATCAGTCTGCCGTATAAGGAAAACAGCAGTAAGGAGGTCGATTACGATGCCACGCTTGACGCATTCGATGTGAGCAAGCTGCCCCCCGCCAAGTCGACCCCGCTCATTTTTGCCTGCAATGGCCCGGAATGCTGGAAAAGCTATAAGAGTGCAGCTCAGGCCGTCAAAGTGGGTTACAGCAAGGTATACTGGTTCCGTGGCGGCTTTCCCGAGTGGAAGTCGCGTGGCTATCCCATCGAATAAACAGTGCCAATTGCCCGGGCGGTCTGGTCCGGGCAGTGTTATGAGGAATAAAGATGCAGCAGTTGACAGAATTGAACGCGAAATTCGCCATCAAAGGAAAACTCGAGTTTGTTGAACAGGCGCCGGGTGTGGTTTTGGCGAAAATTGCCAATGAGTTTGCGACGGCGACGGTATCGCTGTATGCCGGGCAGGTGCTGACATTCCAGCCGGTTGAAGCTGCGCCGGTACTGTGGCTGAGCGAAAAAGCCTTTTACGAACCGGGCAAGGCCATTCGCGGCGGTATTCCGGTATGCTGGCCGTGGTTTGGCCCTCATGCCAGTGACAGCAGCAAACCGGCTCACGGTTTTGTTCGCACCGCGCAATGGGATGTGGTGGGTTCACGCCAGCTGGATGGTGGCCAGATCGAACTGACGCTGCAGATTGTCGACAGTGAAGCCACCCGCGCAATGTGGCCGCACGCCTTCGAGCTGACCCAGGTCATCACCGTAGGCGAACACCTCAATGTCAGCCTGACCACCCGCAATACCGGTAAAGAGGCGTTCGAAATCAGCGAGGCACTGCATACTTATTTTAAAGTGGGCGACATCCGCCAGATCGGTGTGCTCGGGTTGGAAGAAACCAGCTTTCTTGATAAGGTCGACGGCGGCAAGGAAAAGACCCAGAGCGGTCCGGTGCGGTTTGCCGGCGAAACCGACAATGTCTATCTCAACACCGAGAGCAGCAATGCCATCACCGATCCGGTTCTGGAGCGCAGCATCATTCTCGGTAAGACTGACAGTCATACTACCGTGGTGTGGAATCCTTGGGTGGATAAATGCGCCAAAATGGCTGATACCCCGGCTGACGACTGGCAACACTTTGTCTGTGTGGAAGCAGCTAATGCTTTTCCGGGGCTGCGGATTGAAGCGGGGGCGTCACACATGATGCAGGTGACGTACATGGCCTAGGGGAACGCTGATTTAATCGCGTTTCGTGCCGGGCGGGTTTTTTGCCCGGCCACCGGTGACGCAAGGCATTGAAAGCGTGAGGCTGTGCGGACATGCGCCGCGCCTCAATGTTAAGCGGGCGACCAAGCAAGATAGTTATTGCTTGGCTTCTTTTTCCTCGTGGTACTCGTCGTCAACATTCACCTCCCAGATGGCTGTTTTGTCGGTGCTGCCCGAGGCGATAGCTTCGGCCGCCAATTTGGCGGAGAGCATGGAGTGATCTTGGTTGTTGTAACGGTGCATGCCATTACGTCCAACCGGGAATAAATTTGCCACGGTGTCGAGGTAAGCGCGAATTTCGCCAAAGCGCGAGTAAGCACCAAAATAAGCTGGGTAAGCCTTGGGCATGCGAATGACGACGCTGTCTTCAACATCAGATGGATCGATCAGGCCCATTCTAGTCATCTCGCTTTTCGCCAGCGACATCAGTTCTGCGTCACTCAAATTCCATAGTGGGTCGCCCTCATTGCAGAAGTACTCGAGACCCATCCATATTTTTTCCGGGTCTGCGACCATGTCCGGGCTCCAGTTGTTGAATATCTGCAATCGCCCGACTTTGACATCGTTTTCTTGAATGTAAATCCAGTTGTCAGGGGGCATGTTATTCGCATGGCTGGAATTGGATTGTGGATTTGCCAACATTTTGCTGCACAGCAAGCCTACCGTGATGAAATCACGATACGGCAGTTCATTGGCGATGGCGCTGATTTCCGGGGGCACTGCTTTGCCTAGACCATTGATCAGATCTTTTACCGGCATGGTTGAAATCACGTGTTCGCAGGGTAAATCAAGTACTTGCCCCGATTCTTTGCATTCCGCCCGCACTGACTGGATGATGCCGTTGTCGCAAGTGAATGCAGTCACTTTATGCTTAAAGTGGATTGTGCCGCCCAGTTCAATCACTTGTTCGGCGACGGCCTCCCACATCTGTCCCGGACCGAATTTGGGATAGAGGAAGCGTTCGATCAGTGAGGTATTTGTTCCCTTTTGCGAAACATCTTTATTCTTGCCTTTGAAAAGGCTGCTAACCGCATGCACAAGTGCCTTGGTGATATTCAGACCCTTGATGCGTTGCGCGCCCCACTCGGCGCTGATGTTCTGGCAAGGTACGCCCCAGACTTTTTCCGTATAGTCTTTGAAAAAAGTCAGATACAGGCGCCTGCCGAAGCGGTTGATCAAGAAATCTTCCAGCGAGTTTTCCGGCTTGCGCGGAAACAGACTGGCCCAGATATAACTGAAGCCGATGCGTACGACGCGTACCAGCCCAAGATTGCTCAGGGTGCGCAGACTCAGTTTTAGCGGATAGTCAAAAAAGCGGCGCAAATAATAGATACGCGAAAGTCGATTGCGGATCAGCATGACCTTGTCTGCGTTTTGCTGCGGATTGGCTGCAAGAGACACGGTTTTTTTCTTGTTCTGATAACTGATTTCAACTTGACCGTCGGAGCTTGATTCCGGCGGCAGAATCTCTTTCCACCAGTTCATCACCCAGTCAGATTTTGAGAAGAAACGGTGGCCGCCAATATCAATTCGGTTGCCTTTGTAATTGACCGTGCGCGAAATTCCTCCGACGCAGTCATCCGCCTCGATGACAATGGGTTTGATGTCTGTGTGGCGCAACAATTCCAGCGCAGCGGTCAGGCCAGCCGGCCCCGCGCCGATGATAACGGTGGTACGGTTTTTATTCATTATGACAATCAGT
>JAJZTZ010000067.1 GCA_021847305.1 Pseudomonadota bacterium
TCACAAATGAGAAATTTTGAGCTAAAATTTACCTGTAAATACAAGTAGTTATTGTATGGCCTTGGATTTGTGCCATAATTCCACTTCCTGTTTTAAGAATGCGTATTTTCTCACAGCTGAGGCATTTGCAAGCGATTTCTCGCCGACACTGTTACACTCCCGAATATGACTGCGACTCTCTGGACCACCCTGTTCTGCACGGTTTTATCTCTCAACCTGCTGACCCGCCTGACACTGGCTTTTCGCCAAATGCGCCATGTGCGCCAATACCGCGGCGCGGTGCCGGACTCATTCAGTGCCACCATACCGCTTGAGGCCCACCAGAAAGCAGCCGACTATAATCTGGCGAAAAACCGACTGAGCCTGGTGCAAATTCTCCTGGATGGCACAGTCCTTCTGGCACTCACCCTCGGCGGCGGACTGGAATGGCTGCAGCACCTGCTGTATGGCCTTGTGCCATACGAACTGTTGCGCGGCGGACTGTTCATCGTACTGACGCTCACACTGATTTCGCTGCTCGAACTGCCACTGGCCTGGTATCAGACCTTCAGCATTGAAGCGCGTTTCGGTTTTAACCAGATGACGCCCGCGCTGTTCATCGCCGACCATGTCAAACAGTGGCTGCTCGGGCTGGCCCTCGGTCTGCCGCTGTTATATGTGGTGTTGTGGTTCATGCAAACAGCAGGCGAGATGTGGTGGCTTTACACCTGGGCTGTCTGGGTCGGCTTCAACCTGCTGATCATGGCGATTTTCCCGACCTTCATCGCGCCGTTGTTTAACAAATTTCAGCCGCTGGAAGACCTGTCTCTACGTCAGCGCATCGAAGGACTGCTGAAACGCTGCGGCTTTCATTCCAACGGTGTATTCGTCATGGACGGTTCACGCCGCAGCAGCCATGGCAACGCGTACTTTACCGGCCTGGGCAACAGCAAGCGCATCGTCTTTTTCGACACTCTGCTCAAGCAACTTTCGGCAGAAGAAATCGAAGCCGTGCTGGCACACGAACTGGGACATTTCAAGCATCATCATATTCGCAAGCGCATGATCCTCATGTTCAGCCTCAGTCTCGTGCTGCTGTGGGTTCTGAGCCAACTGCAGCAAATGCACTGGTTTTACCAGGGGCTGGGCGTCAGCCAGCCGGACACCGCCATGGCTCTGCTGCTGTTTTTCCTGGTGCTGCCGGTGTTTACCTTCCTGCTGCACCCGCTCACCAGCTATCACTCGCGTCTGCACGAATACCAGGCCGACAGCTATGCCGCCAGCCAGACTCCGGCGCGCGACCTGGTTTCCGCGCTGATCAAGCTGTATCGCGACAACGCCGCGACGCTGACGCCCGACCCCTGGTATTCGCGCTACTATGACTCACACCCGCCGGCGCCGCTGCGCATTGCACATTTGCAGGCACAGGGGCATAATTCCTGAGAATCATGCTCAGGTATTTTGAGCCCATCAGCCGTTCTTACGAGGATAAGCGAATGAAACCAACACTCTTTGCGGTTTTACTCAGCAGCCTGCTGTTTGCCGGCCAGGCCATGGCGGACAACAAGACCAGTGATGCCAAAGGTGACCCCAAAATCGGCAAAATGCTGGTCAGTCAGAAATGCTCGCGCTGCCATGACGACAGCGTGTATTCCCGGCCGGACCACAAAATCAAGAGCTACGATGCACTGGTGGCACGCATTCGCGCCTGCAATGCCAACACCAATGCCGGCCTGTTTCCGGATGACGAAGCGCACATTGCCGCGTATCTCAACCTGAATTACTACCACTTTAAAAAGTGAGTCAACCCGGGCGCGTTGTTGTCAGCCACGGGCGGCATTACACAGTCGCTGACGACGCGGGCCATCTCTGGCGCGCCACCACGCGCGGCAAGAAATCCGGCGTGGTGTGCGGCGACAGCGTAGAAATCACCCCGCAAGACGACGAAAACGCTGTTATCGAGCGCATTCTGCCGCGCAACAACCTGTTTTACCGCTCCGATGCCTTCAAAAGCAAGCTGATTGCCGCCAATCTCGACCAGATTGTCATCGTCGTCGCGCCCGTTCCCAGTTTTTACCCCGAATTTATCGACCGTTGCCTGATTGCCGCCGAAGCAGCCGGTACCGCCAGCCTGATTGTCTATAACAAAGCCGACCTGGCCGCTGAAGCCGAAGCCGCCTGGCCCAGGCTGGCTCCTTACGCCGACTTGGGATACCCCATTATCAGGCTGTCGGCACGGCAGGACATCAGTCCCCTGCAGCCCTATCTGGCAGACAAGAACAGTCTGTTCATCGGCCAGTCCGGCATGGGCAAGTCAAGCCTGCTTAATGCCCTGATCCCCGAAGCCCAGGCGCCCACCCGCGATATTTCCGCGGCGCTCGACTCCGGTCGTCACACCACCACGCACAGCCAGCTCTATCGCCTGCCGCTGGGCGGCAGCATTATCGACTCTCCCGGCATGCAGGAATTCGGCCTCGGCCACCTGACATTGCAGGAGGTCCAGCGGGCCTTCATCGAATTCCGTCCTTATCTGGGGCAATGCCGCTTTCATAACTGCCGGCACGATAAAGAGCCCGGCTGCGCCATCCTCCAGGCAGTGCAGGATGGCAAAATCCAGTCTGCCCGACTTTCAACCTACCACAAGCTACTGAAAACCTACCCGGTTTAACCGCCGGCGCTATGAAGCTGGCATTTAGCCGCAGCGCTTCTATACTCCAGACATAAGAATCCATAAGGAGGAGACCATGCGCTGGCTCTGTATTGCCCTGCTTCTGCTGTTTCAGCCGCTTGCCCAGGCGGCCGGCACCTATGAAGAAACCCCGTATCAGCCACCGAAAACGCTTTACGAGTTTTACTTCGACAATCCCGATTACATCAACAGTGCGCTGTACTGGCTGCGCTCGCAGATCAACCCGTTGATGGAACCGCCCTACAACATGCAGCCAGAGGACATGAAAATCATTGTCCTGATCCACGGCACGGAAATCGCCACGGTCGTCACCAAAAATTACGAGAAATACAAAGATGCCGTTGATCGCATGCGCTACTACGCCAGCCTGGGCGTGGACTTTCGCGTCTGCGCACTGGCGGCGCAAGACTATGGCTACAGCGTCAAGGACTTTCAGGACTTCATCAAGGTCGTCCCCTCCGCCATGGCGGAAATGTCCTACTGGCAACAACAGGGCTACGCCATGATCAGTCCGCGGATTCTCATTCGCACCCAAAGTCTCGAGTCCACCCGCTGAGCTGCTGCCGAGGAAGTCATGAAAAAAAACATAACAGTACAAAAATTCAAATATTCGCATCTGGGCAAAGATGTCGCCTCAATCCAGCATTCGCTTTCTGACAGCCTGACCTACACTGTCGGCAAGGACCCACGCACATCAACCGCGCGCGACTGGTTCAATGCCTCTGCTCACACCGTGCGCAACCGCATGATGGAAAACTGGATGGATACCATGCGCAGTTACCAGCGCAAGGATCCCAAACGGGTCTACTACCTGTCGCTGGAATTCCTTATTGGCCGCCTGTTCACCAGCAGCATGATCAACGTCGGCCTGTATGAGCCGTTCAAGCAGGCCCTCGACGAGATGGGACTGGACATAGAAAAGCTGAAAGAGGTGGAAAACGATGCGGCGCTCGGCAATGGCGGCCTGGGACGTCTGGCAGCCTGTTTCCTCGATTCGCTGTCTACTCTGGATATCCCCGCTTATGGCTACGGCATCCGCTACGAGTACGGCATGTTCAATCAGCAGATTGAAAACGGCTATCAGGTAGAACACCCGGACAACTGGCTGCGTTATGGCAACCCGTGGGAGTTTCCCCGCGGCGAAATTCTCTTTCCGGTGCATTTTGGCGGCCGGGTTGTGGAATACCCGGACGAAGAAGGCAAAATCCGCCATCACTGGGTCGACACCAGCGATGTTATGGCCATGGCCTACGACACCCCTATTCCGGGCTACGGCACCAATACCACCAACAATATGCGCTTATGGGCGGCCAAGGCCTCACGCGATTTCGAGTTGCAATATTTCAATGAAGGCAATTACATCAAGGCAGTAGAAGAAAAGAATGCTTCAGAAAATCTGTCCAAGGTGCTCTACCCCAATGACACGACCACCAGCGGCAAGGAACTGCGGCTGAAACAGCAATATTTCTTCGTATCCGCCTCATTGCAGGACATTCTGCATCGCTTTTTCCGCAACCCGGACAACCAGGTGGAAAACCTGCCGGATAAAGTCGCCATCCAGATGAATGACACCCACCCGGCGATTGCCGTGGCGGAAATGATGCGTCTGCTGGTTGACCTGCATCATTGCGACTGGGATCTGGCCTGGAAACTGACCACCCGGATTTTTTCCTACACCAACCACACACTGCTCCCGGAGGCGCTGGAGACCTGGCCGGTAGCCATGTTCGAACGTTTTCTGCCGCGTCACCTGCAGATCATTTATGAGATCAACCATCACTTTATCCGGCATGTCTCACACATGTTTCCCGGCGATATGGAGTTGCTCAAACGAGTTTCCATCATCCAGGAAGAACCGGAAAAGCGTATCCGCATGGCGCATCTGGCAACGGTCGGAAGCCACAAAATCAATGGTGTCGCCCGGTTGCATACCGAATTAATGAAATCGACGATTTTCGCTGATTTTTACCGCATCTTTCCGGAAAAGATCGTCAACATGACCAACGGGGTAACCCCCCGACTGTGGCTGCTGCAGGCTAATGGCGAGCTGTCCAGCCTGATCAGCAGCAAAATCGGTCAGGACTGGATAACCGACCTGTCACTGTTGCGCAAGCTCGAACCTCTTGCAGAAAACGCCGCATTTCAGCAGGCCTTTTCCAGCGTCAAGCTGAGCAAAAAAATGCTGCTGGCCGAGTGCATCGAGAATCAGCTGGGGATTAAAATCGATCCCTCGACATTGTTTGACGTGCAGGTCAAACGCATTCACGAATATAAGCGCCAGTTGCTTAACGTATTGCACGCCATCACCCGCTATAACCGTATTCGCCATAACCGGCTGGAAAATCCGGTGGCCCGCACCATTATCATTTCCGGCAAGGCAGCACCCGGCTATGCAACTGCCAAACGCATTATCAAGCTTATCAACGACGTGGCTGAGGTTATCAATAACGACCCGGCTGTGCGCGGCCTGCTCAAGCTGGTGTTTCTGCCCAATTATTCCGTCTCCAACGCGCTACGAATTATTCCCGCCGCTGATCTGTCCGAGCAGATTTCTACCGCAGGCACAGAAGCCTCCGGCACCGGTAACATGAAGCTGGCGCTCAACGGTGCGCTGACCATCGGCACGCTTGATGGCGCCAATGTGGAAATGCGCGAGGAGGTCGGCGAAGACAATTTCTTCATCTTTGGGCTGAATACGGATGAAGTGACCACCTTGCGCCGTGATGGCTATAATCCATGGGACTATTACCATGGCAACTGGGAGCTGCGCGAAGCGCTGGATATGCTGCGTGACGGCTTTTTCGCGCCGGACGATCCGACCCGCCATCAGCCGCTGTTTGATCTGCTGACCCAGCAGGGTGACCATTATCTGCTACTGGCCGACTATGCCTCCTATATCAGCACCCAGGAGCAGATCGACGCCCTGTACCGCAATCAGCAGGAATGGGCGCGCAAGGCCATTCTCAATGTCGCCCGCATGGGTAAATTTTCCAGCGACCGCACCATCAATGAATACGCCCGCCAGATCTGGCAGGTGGAACCGCTTAAAACCTGAACACTTTGCGCAGCAGCACCAGCGAGGCAGCCGTCCCGGCCATCAGCAGCACCATGGCCGGACCGGTGGGCCAGTCGAGCCAGAGCGAAATAAGCATACCCAGCACCATACCCAGTGCGCCGCTCAGCCAGGCCAGCGGCAGGCGATAACGCTCCATACCACTGACCGCGAGCGCCGGAATGATCAGACTGGCGAATACCAGAAACACGCCGACCTGCTCCACCGCAGAGGTAATGACCAGCGCAAACGGCAAATAGAAGCCCAGCAACACCCCACGCTGACGAAACAGCCACATCGCCGCTCCGGCAATCAGCGTCACCCACAGCATCATGTGCAGCTGACCTGACGTGACCCACAGCACCTGTCCGGCCGACATGTCGCGCCATACTTCGGCGCCGTGCGGGTCGTGCGCCACCATAACCATGCCGGACGTTGCCGCCAGCACGTAAATTACCCCGATGAGCGCCTCGAGATGCCGCACCGACTTCTTTTCCAGCCAGGCAAACAGCATTGCCGCTACCAGGGCACCAGCCCCGGCGGCAAACGGCACCGCATTTTCCGGCAAAAAAGCATGACCGATCACACCGCCCAGTACCGCCACCTGGGCAATCGCCAGATCAATAAAAATAATCCCCTTGGCCAGCACACGCAGTCCCAGCGGGACATGCGTGGCCAAAACCAGCATGCCCGCCAGTAAACCGGGGCCGATCAAACTCCAATCGACCGACAGATTCATTAATGTGCCTCCAGCAGTCGTTTCACGGTCACGTCAAAGAAACCGAACAGATTGTCCGTGCCGGGCTCGCCGCCAATGGTGAAGGGCAGTTCCACCGCCGGGGCACCGATATGGTCGTGCAGCCACTCGGATGCACGGGCATCGTTATACGGTGCGCGGACAATGGCATAGACATTTTTGCCTTTAAGCTGCTGCAGCAATGTGGCCAGGCTCTGCGCCGACGGGTCGATTCCCGGCAGAGGCTCCAGCGTGCCCACTTCGGTCATTCCCAGCCAGTGATACAGATAGGAGAATGCCTTGTGATGGCTGACCATCAGCTTGCCCCGCAGCGGTGCCGCTTCCTGCTGCCAGCGGGCCATGGCAGCCTGCCAGCGCTGATTGAAGCTGTCGTAATTGTGCTGATAGGCCGCAGCGTTGGCCGGATCGATCTGCTGCAAGCGTTGGTTAAGACGCTGGGCAACGGCGGCGATCATGTGCGGATCCTGCTGGATATGCGGATTACCGGCGGCGTGCACGTCACCCATGGCACGATCCAGTTTAATCGGCTTCTCCAGCAGTGCCAGCCCGTCGGTCGCCATGAACCAGCCGGGCTGCCCGGTTTGCACCTTGGCATTGCCGGACTGGGCCAGCAGAACCGGCAGCCAACCCGCTTCCAGGCCGGCCCCGGTGCAGATCAGCAGATCGGCATTACGGGTACGGGCCAGCAGACTCGGTCGCGCTTCAATATGATGCGGGTCCTGCTGTGCCGTGGTGGCAGAATAAACCGACACCAGCGAGCCACCCAGTTCCTGGGTCAGCGCCCCCCACTCGGGCTCACAGGCAAACACTTTCAGTGCCGCCTGCGCCGGCAGAGCCAGCAAAGAAGACAGCAGGCCAAGCAATACAAGCAGATATTTCATCTCAATCCCCTTTAATAGGTGTGCGCACCATGTGCCCCGAGGCTCATGATGTACTGCAGTGTCAGCACATTGTCAGGCTGATTCTGGATGGAACGGTCCTGTGCCCACTGCACGCGGAAACGGGAGAATTCGGACGGCGAGTAATCCAGCATGACGCTGGTCTTCTTCGGCTTGTACGCGGTGCTCGGCAAATATGCGGCATTGCCGCCCAGATCAACCGTGCCGACATTGAGTTCATCCTGACGCAGGCCGACGCGCCAGCGTGGCATGAACTGATACACGCCCTGCAGATACCAGCCAGACTGGCGGCTGTTGTAGCCATCGGTCAGACCGACACAACTCCCACCGGAAGCCAGGTTGCTGCTGCAATCGAGCTGTCCGTCTTCATTGCGGTGGAAGTATTCGCCCTGCAGCTTGAAATAGCGGCTGTAATTGTTGCCGTTCGGCGCCCATTTCCAGATGAAATCAGCCAGCCAGGTGCGACTCTTGCCGCTGAAGTAGGTATCGGCGCTGACATCGTTCAGATCGTTGATGGTGCCCTTGCGGCTGTCTGCCTTGGCCTGCACGTAAGACAAGCCGGCACGCCAGTTGCTGGAAATACCCACGTCACCGCCGGTATGAGCAAACACCGTCCAGTCACCGGCACCGGGATGGGAAGTACCGGGATAAGCATTGCCATTGCCAATTTCCGAACCGACTTCCAGATACTGATCGGTCGGTGCCAGCCAGGTAACCTGCACACCATCCTGCGACAGTCTGTCGCCGAACATCACCTGATACATCAGCGGCGCGTCGGCAAAGTCCCACATATGCGGATGCTGGTTGTTCAGATAACCGATATTGGAGAGGAAACGACCGCCCTTGGCCGTCAGGCCGTGCCCCAGTTGCAATGACTGGAACCAGGCTTCTTCGACATTGGCGGCTCCGTCGATGATCGAGAAGGTGGCATGCCCCTTCCAGTACGGATCGACGTTGCTGTCCAGCACCAGCTCGGACTCATCCACGCTGAACCCGCGTTTGCTGCCGGTGTCGCTGTTAGCGGGCAAAAAGCCCACCGGCGTACGGTTGGCAATATTATTCTCTGACTTGTAGCCGCCCTGCAGTACCAGCGACACTTTCGGCATCACGTCGGTCTGCGGCGCAGCCGGCGCTTGCATTACCGCGTTGTCGGCTACCGGGGCGGAGTAGCTCGGCTGGGCCTGATTCTGGGCCAGCACGGCCTCTTTTTTTTCCGTAGCAGCCAGGCGCTGCTCCAGCTGGGCAATCCGGCTTTCATAGCTGCTGCGCAGCGCTTCCAGTTCGGCCCGTAACTGGGCCACGTCAGTACGCGTAGAGGCGTGCGCTGCCAATGGCAAAGGCAAAGCCAGCACGCCCAATAGAATTGGGGTAACTCTCATTGATAAACTCCTGAAATGAAGACACGACCCACGGGGGTCGGCTAAAACCAGCTCAGATCAGGACAGGTGGGGCACGACTGCGGTAGGGAAGAGTAAAACGAAAAGAAACACTGGCTGCCAGCAGCAAAAACACGGAAATGCCAGCGGCCACCATTGGCAGGAAAAAGCCTGCTGCAGTCGGGGCGCTGCCCATGGCATCATACGCGGCGCACAGATCGCACACCGAAGAGTGGTGTGGCAGACTCTTATCGACAATCCGGCCCTGTGCGGCGGGGGAAAACGACAGGTGGGTCAGCGCATGGGCGAAGCCGGCCACCTGCCCGAAAAGCAGGGAGCCGAGCAACACCAGCCGCAGCAGCCAGAACCTCACCTGCCTATCCCCTCGTCATGAAAAAAAACAGAATAATAAACTCATGTTGTCCAGCGTGCCAGCGTGAGCAGCATCAGCACTGCCAGCCACAGAGTCAGCGCGCGCCACACCAGCGCATCGGCGCTGCGCATGTCTTCAACACCCACCGGGTCATGAATGCCGATTTCAGGCCGGTATTCCACTGTATCGCCGGCCGGCACCGGTTCTCCGAGCTTGATCCCCAGAGCGCCGGCGGCGCTCGCCAGCACAATGCCCTGTGCCAGCTGTCCCCAGCTTCTGGCCTGAGTTCGCCAGCAGAACAGGGCGTCCTCAAAATCACCGACAATGGCAAAGCTGACCGCCGCCATGCGGGCGGACAACCCATCCAGCCAGCGAAAAATGGTTTCGGCCGGCAAGGCAAAGCGAAAATTCTCCGGCTCGCCATGCCAGTCCAACGCAGCGCGCCAGCTGAAAATATACAGCACGGCGCCGGCAGGCCCAAAAGAGCTGCCGAGCATGAACCACAGCGCCACCCCAAAAAGAGACTGACCGGCACCAAGAAACAGACGTTCAATCGCCAGACGCGCCACGGTATTCTCGTCCCAGCCCGCACCGTTGCGCTTCATCTGCCCGGCCAGCTGGTCGGCCGACTGTTTGATATCGCCCATCTGCATCAGCGAAGCAAGCTGGCGATGCTGCTGCAGCAGCGAAAAATAGCCGAGCAGCACATACAGTACCGCCACATTCCAGGCCAGCACGAACAGTCTGCCTAACCAACCGGCCAGCACATGCCCGAGCCAGGCCAGCACAACCGCCGAGCCCACCACCAGCACCCACGCCAGCAAACCATGCCGCTTGCCCCCGGCATTGAGGGATCGCTCCAGCCACAGATGGACACGTTTTAACCCCTGCCACAGCTTTTCCTGCGCGGCAAACGGCCGCCACCAGGCCAGGCCAAGCGCAAGAACCAGAGACAGCAGGCTGAGCGTCATAGTAATCTAGACGCCCATTTCCAGATAAAACACGCCGTTGTGATAAACCTCGACGGTTGGCAAATGCAGCGCCATATGGTGTGCGTTGAGGTAGTCGATCAGCGCCGTATAGGCTTTGCTCGGGGCGATCATCGGACTGGCCTCTACCTGTACCAGCAAGACACGTCGAGCAGGAATGGTCGCCGTCAGCAACGGAGTGCGAACCAGTGTGCCCGGAGGAATAACATACCCGGCCTGGCCCAGACGCTGCGATCGCTTCACGTCCATAGGGTTGTTGAGCAACAGGGAAATCGGCATGCTCGGTTCAATCTTGTCCGCCTTGAGCGCATCGTACACCTTGCCCTGGGTATCAATGAGTTTGCCCAGATCCCCGGTATTTTCCAGATAGGCATAGTAATACGGCCCACGCTGGGCGTAATCAATCGATACAGTGGCAAAGCCGCCCATTTTCCAGAATACCGCCACCAGTGGCAGCACAAAGAACAGCAGGAAGGGGCCGATGTAACGCAAAACTTTCATTTGTGAACCTGTTCCGAGTTGCTTTAAGGTACCGCTTTGATTACGCCGTTCCGCCAGAGTGCCGCAGAACACCGTGATTTTTTCCGCCGCAAGCATGAATGTGCGACAAACGTTTTGCCCATTATAACCGTCCGGAAGTGACACTGGTATTTTCCAGCACATCCGCTTCGGCTTGCCAGCCCGGACCTGCCCATTCCTTTGCCATTAAAATGTAACGCAACGCTAGTATTAACGGATGGGATGCAGTAGTATTACGAACCATACCCCCGCCAGAGGGGCGTGGAACTGTCGACTCAGCATCACCGGGCAAGGCGCCCAGACGCCATCCAATAGCCACCGTGAGCGGCAATTCCTGATAATAAACAATCCATTTCTGCACCAACCAAAATCGATTAGTGAGGAGTCTCATGAAGAAACTCGTAGCAACCGCTTTGTTTGCCTTGTGGGCCCCGCTCGCTCTGGCCGTACAACCCTATGTATACGGTGAAAAGACCCCGGGCGGCGTTTCGGCAGTAAAACAAAAACTGACCGCAGCCGGTTTCAAGATTATCGGCGACCACACCCCCAGGGGTGTTGGCGGCGACATCATTATCGCTACTGACGATGGCCTGCTCAATGCCGTGCGCGCAACTGGCGGCAGCACCATCGTAGCCGCGCCGGTCCGCGTAGCCGTACAACCGGACGGTACCGTATCCTACGCCAATCCGGAATACTGGGGCCGCGCCTATTTCCGCAAGCAGTTCAACGGTACGGCTGAAGCAGCAGAAAAGGCTGTCGGCGAAAAGCTGGTTAAAGCTCTGGGTGCAGGCAAGGAATTCGGCGGCGATGTATCTGCCGGCGACCTGGCCAGCTACCGTTACATGTTCGGCATGGAACGCTTCGACTCCGACAAGAACGATCTGAAATCCTATGGCAGCTTCGAGCAGGCGGTTGCCGCAGTACGCAGCAACCTGGCAGCGGGCAAGAACAACTGCTCCAAGAGCTATGAAATCGTAATGCCGGACAAGAAAATTGCCGTATTCGGCGTGGAAATGAATGACCCGGCTACCGGTGAAGGTTCCTGGCTGAAGAAAATCGGCTCCTCCCAAATGGCTGCCCTGCCGTATGAAATCTTCGTAGTCGGCAACAAGGTTGAAGCCCTGTATGGCCGTTACCGCATCGCCCTGGGTTGGCCGAAGCTGGGCATGGGTACCTTCATGAGCATTTCCGACACCCCGGACCAGATTCTGGAAACCCTGACCGGTGTTGCCGGTGGCGTGTACGAAAAATCCAGCTCGTTCTAAGCGGATCGTTTTTCGACCGTATCAAGCCCCGCTCCGGCGGGGCTTTTTTATTGCCGCCTTCAGGCCCTGCCCTGCATTTTATGTCCCCACCCCTTCCGTCCCCGCCCGGCGGGCGGGGAAACCCCGGCCTCGTTGGGCCAGGACGGGCGGCTTGGGCCGCCGGCCTTCAGGCCCATCCTGCCAAAATTTCTCCACCACCTAGGCCGGGCAAGCCCGGCCCTCTGACCTGTCGGTGCATCCGGGCCCGAATCTCATGTCCCCACCCCTCCG
>JAJZTZ010000068.1 GCA_021847305.1 Pseudomonadota bacterium
TGGAACCGCCAACGATGGCAACCATCGGGCGAGCCGGGTTGGCCAGGGCCTTGTCCAGCGCTTCCAGTTCTTCAGTCAGCAGCATGCCGGCGCAGGCCACCGGGGCGAACTTGGCGATACCGTGGGTGGAACCTTCGGCACGGTGTGCGGTACCAAAAGCATCCATCACGAATACATCGCACAGGGCGGCGTATTTCTTGGCGGTTTCGTCCAGGCTTTTCTTTTCGCCTTTGTTGAAACGCACGTTCTCCAGCAGAACCACTTCGCCTTCAGCCACGTCGAAGCCACCGTCAACCCAGTCCTTGATCAGACGAACCGGCTTGCCCAGCTTGGCGGACATGTCGTCAGCCACCGGCTTGAGGGAGTTCTCTTCGGAATACACGCCTTCTTCCGGACGGCCCAGGTGAGAGGTCACCATCACTTTGGCGCCGGCGTTCATGCAGTGCTTGATGGTCGCCATGGAGGCAGTAATACGGGCGTCGGAGGTGACTTTACCGTCTTTAACCGGCACGTTCAGGTCGGCACGAATGAATACGCGCTTGCCCTTCAGGTCCAGATCGGTCATGCGAATAAATTTAGCCATGGAAATGCTCCTGGAAAGTAAATGGTAAGGATTGGGTGGGCCCAGGCCTTACAACTCACGTGAGGGGTGAGGTGTGAGGCGCTTGACGCACTGGTGAGGCTTGCGCCTCACGCTCGACGTCTTACGCCTCACGTCCCGTTTACTTCGCTACGGTCTGAACCATGCGCAGCATGTTGCAGGTGTAGCCGTACTCGTTGTCGTACCAGGACACAACCTTAACGAAGGTCGGATCCAGTGCGATACCGGCTTCAGCGTCGAAGATGGACGGGCAGGTGTTGCCACGGAAGTCGGTGGATACAACCTTGTCGGTGGTGTAGCCCAGTACGCCCTTCAGTTCGCCTTCAGACGCAGCCTTCATGGCAGCGCAGATTTCGTCGTAAGACGCAGCGGTGTTCAGTTCAACGGTCAGGTCAACCACGGAAACGTCGGAAGTTGGCACGCGGAAAGCCATACCGGTCAGCTTCTTGTTCAGTTCCGGAATCACCACGCCCACGGCCTTGGCAGCACCGGTGGAAGACGGGATGATGTTTTCCAGGATACCGCGACCACCGCGCCAGTCTTTGCTGGACGGGCCGTCAACGGTCTTCTGGGTAGCAGTGGCAGCGTGAACGGTAGACATCAGGCCGCGCTTGATGCCGAACTTGTCGTTCAGTACCTTGGCTACCGGAGCCAGACAGTTGGTGGTGCAGGAAGCGGCGGAAACGATCGCTTCACCGGCGTACTTGGTGTGGTTAACACCGTATACGAACATCGGGGTGTCGTCCTTGGACGGAGCGCTTTGTACCACTTTCTTGGCGCCGGCGTTCAGGTGGGCCTGGCAGGTTTCCTTGGTCAGGAAGAAACCGGTGGATTCGATCACGATATCAGCACCGACTTCGCCCCACTTCAGGTTAGCCGGATCGCGTTCAGCGGTCAGGCGGATTTTCTTGCCGTTCACGATCATGTTGTTGCCTTCAACGGATACGTCACCGTTGAAACGGCCGTGTACGGAGTCGTACTTCAGCATGTAAGCCAGGTATTCCGGGTCCAGCAGGTCGTTGATCGCAACCACTTCGATGTCCGGGAAGTCCTTAGCGATTGCACGGAATGCCATACGGCCGATACGGCCAAAGCCGTTAATACCAACACGAATTGCCATGGTTTTCTCTCTTACTAATGGTTAATACAAGATACTTCTCGGTACGTCTTATCCGACGCACCCGGGCATAAACAGGTTCAGTTCGTCTGCGCGGGGATCAGGCAACCGTCCGGTGTCTGATCCCGTCGCGACAGACAAACACCTTAGAGAATGCCCTTAACGGTGTTGACCACGTTCTCTACGGTGAAACCGAAGTACTTGAACAGTTCGCCGGCCGGAGCAGATTCACCAAAGGTGTCCATACCCACAACCGCGCCTTCCAGGCCCACGTACTTGCGCCAGAAGTCGGTTACACCGGCTTCGATGGCCACGCGTTTCACGCCCTTCGGCAGTACGCTGTCCTTGTAAGCCTGGTCCTGCTTGTCGAACACGGTGCTGGCAGGCATGGAGACTACACGTGCCGGGATACCCTGTTCGTCCAGTACTTTCTTGGCGTCCAGGGCCAGTTGCACTTCAGAACCAGTGGCGATCAGCACCACCTTGGCGCCAGCAGCGTCAGCCAGAACATAACCACCCTTGCGGATGTCGCCGATCTGGCCGGCATCGCGCTTCTGGAAGTTCAGATTCTGACGGGACAGAATCAGGCTGGTCGGACCATCCTGCTTTTCCACTGCGGCAACCCAGGCCACAGCAGTTTCCATGGTGTCACACGGACGCCATACATCCATACGCGGAATCATGCGCAGGGTGGCGGTCTGCTCCACCGGCTGATGGGTCGGACCGTCTTCGCCCAGACCGATGGAGTCGTGGGTGAATACATAGATCACGCGCTGCTTCATCAGGGCAGACATACGCAGGGCGTTACGGGCGTATTCGGAGAACATCAGGAAGGTGCCGCCGAACGGCAGCAGACCGCCGTGCAGCGCCATACCGTTCATGATGTGGGCCATACCGAATTCACGCACGCCGTAGCTGATGTAGTTGCCAGGCTTCTTGCCGTGCACGTGATGTGCGCCGGTCCAGTTGGTGAGGTTGGAACCTGTCAGGTCGGCAGAGCCGCCCAGGAATTCCGGCAGAGCCGGTTGCAGGCCGTTAATGGCAATCTGGGATGCCTTACGGGTAGCAACGGTTTCGGCTTTTTCGTTTACTGCGGCCAGGAACTTGGCAACGTGCTCGTTCCAGTTTGCCGGCAGTTCGCCCTTCATGCGGCGTTCGAATTCAGCAGCCAGTTCCGGGAATTCTTTCTTGTACTCAGCGAACTTGTTGTTCCACAGGGTTTCCAGACCCTCGCCCTTGGTGCGGCAATCCCAGCCTTCGTAGATGTCAGCAGGAATTTCGAACGGCGGGTGGGTCCAGCCCAGGTTGGCACGAGTCGCGGCGACTTCGTCAGCGCCCAGAGCAGCACCGTGTACGTCGTGGGTGCCTTCCTTGTTCGGGGAACCTTTACCGATCACGGTCTTGCAGCAGATCATGGTCGGTTTGTCGGTCACGGCCTTGGCGGCAACAACGGCAGCGTCGATGGCTTCCGGGTTGTGGCCGTCAACGTTGGCAATCACGTGCCAGCCGTATGATTCGAAACGCTTCGGGGTGTCGTCGGTAAACCAGCCGTCAACGTGGCCGTCAATGGAAATACCATTGTCGTCCCAGAAGGCGATCAGTTTGCCCAGACCCCAGGTGCCGGCCAGTGCACAGGCTTCGTGGGAGATGCCTTCCATCAGACAGCCGTCGCCCAGGAACACGTAGGTGTGGTGGTTAACGATTTCGTGGCCGGGACGGTTGAACTGGTCAGCCAGCAGCTTCTCTGCCATGGCCATACCTACGGCGTTGGTAATACCCTGACCCAGCGGACCGGTGGTGGTTTCCACGCCAACGGTGTAGCCATATTCCGGGTGGCCCGGGGTCTTGGAGTGCAGCTGGCGGAACTTCTTCAGCTCTTCCATCGGCAGGTCGTAGCCGGTCAGGTGCAGCAAAGAGTAGATCAGCATGGAACCGTGGCCATTGGACTGCACGAAGCGGTCACGGTCAAACCACTTGGGGTTGGCCGGGTTGTGGCGCATGTGGTGATTCCACACGACTTCGGCGATTTCCGCCATGCCCATCGGGGCGCCGGGGTGGCCGGATTTTGCCTTTTCCACGGCATCCATGGAAAGTACGCGGATCGCGTTAGCAAGTTCTTTGCGCGTTGCCATAGTTAATCTCTCAAATTGTGGTTTCAAATCTCGTTGCGCCAGCCGGGGCTATGGGCGAGGCTGGCTGCATGAATCCGGTTTGCGTGCGCCAAAACCATGCAGTCACAATGGTTATAAAACAGGCACAGAAAAGTCTGGATTATCTTACAGCTACGCCATTTGGGCAAGAGCCGCTCCCGGCACGCGATATACCGGCCTTGTCTTGCGCACGATCACCTACAAACGGGTCAAAAGACCCGTTTCGCGCGGCGCTATTGCCAGCCATAACGCCGGCTATAGAATTTTTTCATGACCTGCGTGAGTCCCATGTAGGCCAACAGAATCAGCGGCAGGAATACAAAATACAGCGGCGGCAGCGCCTGCAGCTTGAAATAGTGCGCCAGCGGGCCCATGGGCAGGAAAATGCCCAGCAACATGATTGCCACAGTCATAATCAGCAACGGTGCGGCAGCCCGGCTCTGGATGAAGGGAAGCTTCGGCGTGCGGATCATGTGCACGATGAGCGTCTGGGTCAGCAGGCCGACCACAAACCAGCCGGACTGAAACAGCGTCTGCTTTTCAGGTGTGTCGGCGCCAAAGACAAACCACATCAGAATAAACGTAACAATATCAAACACCGAGCTGATGGGCCCGAAATACAGCATGAAACGACCGATGTCAGCCGGATTCCAGCGCTGAGGCGAGCGCAGCAGTTCGTCGTCGACGTGGTCGAACGGGATGGCTGTTTGCGAAATATCGTACAGAAGGTTCTGTGTCAGTAGCTGAATCGGCAGCATCGGCAGGAAGGGAATGAAAGCTGACGCCACCAGGACCGAAAAAACGTTCCCAAAGTTGGAGCTGGCGGTCATCTTGATGTATTTGAGCATGTTGGCAAAGGTGCGACGTCCCTGCAGCACGCCTTCTTCCAGCACCAGCAGGCTTTTTTCCAGCAGAATAATGTCAGCCGCTTCCTTGGCGATATCCACCGCGGTATCAACCGAAATTCCGATGTCGGCAGCACGCAGAGCGGGCGCGTCGTTGATTCCGTCTCCCATGAAGCCGACCACATGACCATTCGCCTTGAGCAGGCGCACAATGCGTTCCTTGTGCGCCGGAGTCAGCCTGGCAAATACATTGTTGCTTTCCACGGCCTGCGCCAGCATCTTGTCGTTCATTTTCTCAATGTCGCTGCCGAGCAGTACGCCTTGCTGCTCCAGACCGACTTCGCGGCAAATCTTGGCGGTGACGAGCTCATTGTCGCCGGTCAGCACCTTCATGGCGACGCCATGCTGCGCCAGCGCCCGAATGGCGGGTGCGGTTGACTCCTTGGGCGGGTCGAGAAAAGCCACGTAGCCGATCAGGGTCAGTCCACTTTCATCGGAGGTGCTGTATACATCCTTGCTGGGCGGTACTTCTTTCATGGCAACGGCAACCACACGCAAGCCCTCGGCATTGAGATCACCCGTGACGGCACGAATGCGCGCCAGCAGTTCCACTGTGAGCGGCTCAACAGCGTTGCCGTGGCGAACGTTGCTGCAGACAGCGAGAATCTCTTCTACAGCGCCCTTGCAGATCAGCTCGTGGTGATCGTCCTGCTCGCTGACCACAACAGACATGCGGCGGCGATTGAAATCGAAGGGAATTTCATCGACCTTGCGGTAATTACGCGCCAGATTCAGTTCCCGGTGGACTTCGGCGTGTTCCAGCACAGCCACATCCAGCAGGTTTTTCAGGCCAGTCTGGTAATAGCTGTTGAGGTATGCCATCTCCAGCACTTCGTCCGATTCCTCACCCCATACATTGATGTGGCGTGAAAGGAAAATCTTGTCTTGAGTCAGGGTGCCCGTCTTGTCGGTACAGAGCACGTTCATGGCACCAAAGTTCTGGATGGCGTCCAGCCGCTTGACGATAACCTTTCGCCGGGACATGACCACCGCGCCCTTGGCAAGGGTCGAGGTGACAATCATGGGCAGCATTTCCGGCGTGAGGCCAACAGCAACCGACAAGGCAAACAGTACAGCCTCGGTCCAGTCGCCTTTGGTGAAGCCATTGATGAACAACACCAGTGGCGCCATCACAAACATGAAGCGGATCAGCAGCCAACTGACATTGTTAACCCCGCTCTGAAATGAGGTGGGAGCACGGTCGGTAGCGGTCACACGGCTGGCCAGCGTGCCGAAATAGGTGTGGTTACCGGTGGCAACTACCACGGCTGTAGCCGAGCCGGATACGACATTGGTGCCCATGAACAGGATGTTGTCCAGCTCCAGTGGATTCGCCGTTTGCGAGTTATGCTGATTGGCAAACTTTTCCACTGGAATGGATTCGCCGGTCATGGCCGCTTGTGCCACAAACAGGTCTTTGGCGCTCAGCACGCGGCAATCAGCCGGAATCATATCGCCGGCGGACAGCACAATTACATCGCCGGTCACCAGCTCACGAATTGGCACCTCAACCTGCCTGGCATTGCGCACATGCAGCTCCACACCATAATACTTGCGGAACAGCGGTGCCGCTTCTTCTGAAATATCACGACGGATTACCGTTGCCGTGGTGCTTACCAGCGCTTTCAAAGCATCCGCAGCACGGTTGGCCCGTCCCTCCTGCCAGAAGCGCAGCAGAGTAGAAAATATCACCATTGAGGAAATGACAATGCAGGCCTTCATGTCATCGGTCAGCCAGGAAATGACCGCCAGCAGCGTTAGCAGCAGATTGAAGGGGTTGCGATAGGACAGCCAAAGATGCTGCCACCAGCGCAATGGTTTTTCGTGCTCGACCTCGTTGTAGCCGGTACGGGCGCGAATGGTTTCGACCTCGTTCTCGGTCAACCCGTCTGCATGACTGACGAGTTGCTGCAACAGGGCGTCGACCTGCGCATGGGCGGCATCAAGCAGGATTTTTCCCTGCCCGGATGGGATTTCGCGGCTGACGCTGGTGCTATCGAGCGACTCAAGCAGAGCCAGCCGACGGAAATGCCGCGCCAGATGGCGGGTGCGGATGAAGCCGGCGAAAAATTCTTTCAGGGCGGAAAGTTTCATTTTAATTTTCCTTTTTGTAGACCCGTATTTTCAACTGCAAGTGCAGTCAACAACTTTATAGAGAGTGCCGAAGCCTTGTTGCATTTTTATGATGAGCTCAAGGCAGAAAAGGTAATGACAGCAGACGCAGGCCGATAGACAGCCACTGCTCGGCATCCCCGGCCCCGGTACCTAGACGGTTGCCCAGGGTAGCGTCGATTTGTACGCGATTCGGCACGATCCAGTGGCGGATGCCAAGTTGGTAATACGGCCGGCTTTCGCTATTGCCGAAGGTTTCGGCAATAAGCCAGTTGCGTTTATTAATTGCCAGCTCCGACCCGAGGCCCCAGGTGAACGCTGCCCGGCGACTGATCTGGTCCTTCTTCCAGCCGGTATTGGTATGCAGTACCAAGGCATCATTGCCAAAGGAAAAACTGATTGGCACATAGGCATACCAGTCGTTGCCGCCGGGCAGTTCGGGATGACGATTGATGCCCGAAGCCAGCCCGGCACCCCAGCCGCCGGGCTGCAAAGTGCGGAACAGGGTTTTGATCTGCACCACCTGGTCGCTGATCTGGTGACTTGCGGCGTCGTCGGTTAAGGCTCCACCCACGGTAAATTCCAGATTGCCGGTGAAATTGCAGGCGGGTAGCGCCCAGTATTCGGTACCGCCTTGGCGGTTGTTTTTGACCCAGCTTTCCAGCTGGCAGGATTTGGCGTCAACAATACGGGCGTCGTCGGTGATCATGGGGCGCGCCGCCCAGGCTGGGGTGACAAGCCCCATGACAGCTGCAATGGCGGCTGCCGGGTAAATAATGTTACGCATGATGGTAAGCTCCCATCGGAGTTCGGCATGAAATTCATGCGCGAACCGGTCAATAACCGGGGAAGCCATGCGACAACCACCCCAAGATTTAGGATGGGAGCTGGAGAATGGCTACTACCCGCCTGATCGGCAAGGCAGCAGCGGATGAATCAGCGGCGACCTTGCCTGTGGTTTAAACTGTTGTTATAACAACTGGAACTGTCCACAGTGAAAGGTCTCCCTAGAATGAGGTGCGCGGATTGTACAATGGTAGCCTAGCTGATGCAAGCATCGCCGGTCCGTTCACAAGGCACCCAGAATTTCAGCAAAATCGCTGCAAGCATTGCACAAGCGGCGCCGAAACCAAAAGCGCTTACAGGTGTAAAGTTCTGCCACAACCAACCGAACAGCAGGGAAGCCGGCAGCAGCATGAATCCTGTGGTGAGATGAAACCAGCCGTAGGCCGTACCCAGCAAGGCAGGCGGCGCCATATCCGCCACCAGCGCCTTTTCTGCCCCTTCGGTGGCGGCCATGAACAGGCCGTAAAAACCGAACAGCGGCCATAACAACCATAATGAGTGGCCATTCAGCCCCATAAACAGATAAAACAGGCCATATACCGCCCAGCCGATAATAATCAGGCGGGTACGCCCTACTTTGTCGGACAGGGCAGATAGCGGCGCAGAAAACAGCATGGCGACAGCCGAAACGGTGGCCCACAGCAGCGGAACCTGGTATTCCGCCAGACCCATGTCACGTGCCCGCAACAGCAGAAACATATTGGAGGAGTTACCCAGCGTGAACAGCGCCAGCACCAGCAGGTAACGTTTGTAGCGCGGCGGCAGGGCCTGCAGATTCCAGCTGAACGGTGTTTTGGCGGGAATGTGCTGGCGCGGCGGTTCTTTGATGCCGAGCACCAGCAGTACCGTGATGGCGCCCGGTACGGCAGCCCACAGGAAGATGTGCGTGAGCGGCATGTGCGCGGCCAGCAGGGCGGCAGCGGCGAGCGGGCCGATGACGGCGCCGGCATTGTCCATGGTGCGTTGTACACCGAAAGCCAGACCACGCCGATCGGCCCCAACACTGCTGGCCAGAATTGCATCACGCGGAGAGCTGCGCAGACCCTTTCCCAGCCGGTCCATGAAGCGCAGCAGCAGCACGGCCGGCCAGCTGGCAGCCAGCGCGAACAGGGGGCGGGCCAGCGCGGCGAGACTATACCCGCCGACCACAAGAAATTTGGCCGAATGCACGCGGTCGGCGATGATGCCGGAAAACAGCTTCAGCAGGCTGGCCACGGTTTCCGCAATGCCCTCAATAATACCCAGCGCTTTCGGCCCAGCCATCAGCACAGAAGCCAGATACAGCGGCACCAGCGGGTAAATCAGCTCGCTGGCGGTATCATTGAACAGGCTGACCAGCCCCAGCAGCCAGACGGTGGCCGGCAAACCGGACAATGCACGTTTCATGGGTTTCTCCGTGGTTAATATTGAGCGCCCACAGCGGACTTCCGTGCCTGCAGATACGCATCAAAGCTCTGATCCATGGCGATTGTGCTGCTGCCCAGATAAGGGAAATGACCATAACGTAGCGACAACTGCTGGCGCGCCTGTTCCGGCGAGTCTCCCTGCTTGAGCCGCAGAACGGCGGAAATCAGCCCGGTACGATCTGCACCCGCCTGACAGTGAATAAGCACCGGCTTGGGAGCCTGCGCCAGCAATGCCAGTACGTGGTCAATGTCGGCCGGACTGAGGCGCTGCCCGGCGGACATGCGAAAATCGTAATGCATAACCTGATTTTGCTGCGCCACCCGGACTTCCTCATCGTACCATGACTGCCCGGGATTGGCGCCGCGCAGATTGAGCACGCTACGGATGTGGTATGTCTGAAAGGCCTTTTCCCAGCCCGATTCATCCAGCTGCGCAGAGCGGTAATAACTGTGGCCGATAAGCGGATGCATGTTGCCTGTCCAGCGCAGCCAGCCGGCAAAAGCCAGCAGCGTAAGAAAGACCAGCAACGCCAGCAACAGCAGCCGACGCAACCATTTTATCCATGGCCGCGCCGATGACCCTCCGAGCCTCATGCCTGTGGCCCATTGAGCGTCCCGTATTGCGCCGGGACACGGATATAAAATACCGACAACCCGGTTTCTGTCACCACATTGAGCAACTGATCCGCCTGTGCCTCGTCGAGCATAAACACAAGCTCAACCGGCAATTGCCCGGCCAGTTCAAAAAAGTGATCCTCATGCATGACACCGTCGCGCCCATAGCCGGCAATAGCCTTGAAGGCCGAGCCACCGGGCAGGCCCAGCCTTTTTGCTTGCTGCAGAATCCATTCATACAGCGGCAAGTGATGGTAGTGCTGGTTTTCCTGCATGAAAAACTTAAGATAGATACCTGTTTTCATGAAAGTCTCCTTGTATGTGTTGTCCGGATAATTCGCCGACGCGCTAGTATGCCTGTCTGGCTGGGATAACCCCGCGCACGCCGCCGCGTGGATTGGCGGTATCGCCGTGGTAGCGCGGAATCAGGTGTACATGCACATGGTTGATGGTCTGCCCGGCGGTCTCGCCGACATTGATGCCGATGTTGTAACCGGCCGGCTGGTATTGCTTGTCCACATAGGCTTTGGCTTGCTGCAACAATTCCAGCAAGGCGGCCTGTTCGGCCCTGTCGAGCAGAAAAAAATCGCCGACATGACGACGCGGAATGATAAGCAGATGGCCGGGGTTGACCGGAAACCTGTCTTCCAGCACATAGGCCAGCTCATTTTGCAGCAGCGAGGCATCTGGCCGGCAAAACGGGCAGTTTTCTATGGCGTGTGACATTACATACCGCCTTTTGCGCGCAGCAGATTGAATGTGAACATGCCCAGCGCGGTCATCAGCAGCGAGCCGCCGACATGCACAGCCAGATGCGTGAATGCCCAGAGCCATTCGGTGCGCGAGAACAGCGAAACCGCTTCGGCGGAAAAGGTGGAAAAGGTGGTAAGCCCACCCATGAAACCGGTAATGATAAACAGGCGGACCTCCGGCGGCAGACCGGTATGACTGGAAAAATACGCTATAGCCAGGCCGATCAGATAACCGCCGATCAGGTTGGCGGCCAGTGTGCCCAGTGGCAGGGCCGGCAGGACGGGATTGAAGTAAATACCCAGCGCCCAGCGTAGCCAGGCACCGATGGCTGCGCCGACACCGACGGCAAGAAAGCTGCTTAAGCCCACATTTATTCTCCTCAGGCTTGATAAAAACAATGCCGGAGGGTGCGGTGTGAAGGATGATCAGCCAAGAAGCACACGTGCACACCCACACCTCCCCCATCCGGGGAAACTGTAGGCATCATCAGCACGAGGCGGTTATGAGGAGGAATGCCATCTCCTTTGGTACAACTGCATTATAGGGCGCCCGCCGACAGAAATGCAATGTTGCCGGCCTGCTGCACGAGGCTAGTCGTCGTAACCGAGAATCGGCGCCAGCCACTTTTCCGCTTCGGCAATGCTCCAGCCTTTGCGGTGGGCATAGTTTTCCACCTGGTCGCGACCGATTTTGCCGACGCCGAAGTATTGCGCATCGGGGTGGGCGAAGTACCAGCCGGATACCGCGGCGGTTGGGTACATGGCAAAGCTTTCGGTGATGTTGAGACCGATTTCCGTATCCGGCTTGAGCAGCTGCCACAGCGTACCTTTTTCCGTGTGATCCGGGCAGGCCGGGTAGCCGGGGGCCGGGCGGATGCCGCGGTAGGCTTCGGCGATCAGTTCATCATTGGTAAAGTGCTCGGTGCTGTAGCCCCAGAATTCGGTGCGCACGCGTTCATGCATTCTTTCTGCAAACGCCTCGGCCAGCCGGTCCGCCAGCGCCTTGAGCAGAATGGCGTTGTAGTCATCGTGGGCGGCTTCAAATTCGGCTACTTTCTTGTCGATGCCGATGCCGGCAGTGACGGCAAAGGCACCCAGATAGTCGGGTACACCGGAATCAGCCGGAGCAATGAAGTCGGCCAGACACAAGTTGGGTTTGCCTGCCTGGCGTTCCATCTGCTGGCGAATGTGGTGCAGTTCGGCCACTTCGGTGGTGCGGCTGTCGTCGGCATACAGCGCGATATCGTCGCCGTGCACCTGATTGGCAGGAAAGAAGCCGATCACGGCGGCTGCCTGCAGCCATTTTTCCTCGACGATTTTTTGCAGCATGGCCTGTGCGTCGGCAAATAATTTACGCGCTTCTTCGCCCACCACTTCGTCCTGCAGGATGGCGGGGTAGCGACCGGCCAGTTCCCAGGCGTGGAAGAAGGGCGACCAGTCGATGCGCTCGACCAGGTCTTTCAGCGGATAGTCCTTAAACACGCGGGTGCCGAGGAAAGTCGGCTTGGGCGGGGTGTAACCCTGTACCGGCGCATGGT
>JAJZTZ010000069.1 GCA_021847305.1 Pseudomonadota bacterium
GGATTCTTGCCCGTTTCCAAAAGGAGCTTGTATGCGGCATTATGAAATCGTATTTATCGTGCATCCTGATCAAAGCGAACAGGTTGGCGCGATGGTTGAGCGTTATCGCAACACCATCACCCAAGGTGGCGGTACCATCCACCGTCTGGAAGACTGGGGCCGTCGTCAGCTGGCTTACCCGATCCAGAAAATCCACAAGGCACACTACGTGCTGATGAACATCGAATGCGACCAGGCTGTGCTGGACGAGCTGGAACATGCTTTCCGCTTCAACGATGCGGTTCTGCGTCACCTGACCATCCGCAAGAAAGAAGCCGTGACCACTCCTTCCCCGATGATGAAGGAAGAAAAAGCCCGTTCTCTGGCCGGCGGTAAAGCTGGCGAAGAAGCGGCTGCATCCGCTGCCTAATGGCAGTTGGCTGCCGGAATGAACCAACTGCGGCTTTCCGGTAGTGTGGTGCAATGCGGGGAAGTGCGTCATACCCCGGCAGGCATTCCCGTTGTGGAGCTGCGCATACAGCATGAATCGGTTCAGGTCGAAGCCAATGGGCAACGGCAGGTCCGGCTGGCAGCAGAAGCAGTGGTGATTGGCCCGCTGGCAAAAATGGCGGCAACTCTGAAAGTGGATGACAAAGTGGTGATCAGCGGGTTCCTGGCGCAGAAAAGCCAGAAAAATGATCGGCTGATTATCCATGTAAGCGAATTACAGCGTACCGAATGCTGAACCATTCGGAATCGTTCAAGTAAAGGAAGCATAAAATGGCTCGTAACCTGTTCAAGCGTCGCAAGTTCTGCCGCTTTACGGCAGAAGGTGTTAAAGAAATCGATTACAAGGATGTTGAAGTTCTGAAGGACTTCATTGCTGAAAACGGCAAAATCATCCCGGCTCGTATTACCGGTACCAAGGCTGGCTACCAGCGTCAGCTGTCCGAAGCGATCAAGCGTGCACGCTACCTCGCGTTGATGCCGTATACCGACCAGCACTAAGAGGGACGCGATCATGCAAATTATTCTGATGGAAAAAGTAGTGAACCTGGGCCAACTGGGTGACGTGGTTCGCGTTAAAGACGGTTATGCCCGCAACTTCCTGATCCCGCAAGGCAAAGCCAAGCGTGCGACCAAGGAAAACATGGCTGCCTTCGAGGCTCGCCGTGCCGAACTGGAAAAAATCCAGGCTGAGCAACTGGCTGCTGCCCAGGCACGCGGCGAAAAGCTGAGCGGCATGACTCTGGCTGTTGCTCAGAAAGCTGGTGTGGATGGCCGTCTGTTCGGTTCCGTAACCACCTCTGACATCGCCGAAGCTCTCCAGGCTCAAGGCTTTGACGTGAAGAAAGCTGACGTGCGCATGCCGAACGGCCCGCTGAAGATGATCGGTGAACACCCGGTTTCTCTGGCACTGCACACCGACGTGGTAGTCGACATCACTGTCAACGTGGCACCGGAAGCCTGATCGGCTCCTGTTGTCCAGTAAAAAAGCCGGGGCGTGCCCCGGCTTTTTTATTTTCAGCTCTCATGCGCGCCGGTCAAAAATGCTAAACTAGGCAGCATGAATTCACCCAATCCAACTGCTCCGATTCCGGCTAACGACAGCGAAGTCCAGGGCCTGCGTTTGCCACCCCATTCGGTGGAGGCAGAGCAGTCCGTACTGGGCGGTTTGCTGCTCGACAATGGTGCCTGGGATCGTATTGCCGATCTGATCAATGGCGAAGATTTCTATCGCCACGACCATAAACTGATTTACCGGGCTATTTCCCGTTTGGTGGAAAACAGCCGGCCGGCCGACGTGATTACCGTGGCCGAAGCACTGGAAACCATGGGCGAGCTGGAAACTGTGGGCGGGCTGGCGTATATCGCCGGGCTGGCCAACAACACCCCGTCGGCAGCCAATATCCGCCGCTACGCCGAGATCGTGCGCGAGCGTTCGGTGCTGCGCAAACTGGTCGAGGTCGGCACCACGATTACCGACAGTGCGCTGTCGCCATCAGGCCGTAGCGCTACGGAAATTCTCGATGCGGCCGAGTCGGAAGTATTCAAGATTGCTGAGGCCGGCGCGCGCGGTCAGGGCGGGTTTGTCGATATCCAGCCCTTGCTTAAGCAAGTGGTGGAGCGTATCGACGAACTGTTTCATCGCGAAGGCACCAGCGATGTGACCGGCATCCCCACCGAGCTGACAGATCTGGATAAAATGACTGCCGGTTTGCAGCCGGGCGACCTGATTATTGTTGCCGGCCGTCCTTCCATGGGTAAGACGGCTTTCTCCATCAATATTGCCGAGAACATCGCGCTGTATTCCAAGCTGCCGGTGGCGATTTTCAGTATGGAGATGGGCGGTGCCCAGCTGGCCATGCGTATGATCGGTTCGGTCGGTCGGCTGAACCAGCATAAGCTGCGTACCGGCAAGCTGGAAGACGAGGACTGGTCCAAGCTCACCATGGCGCTGGGCAAACTGTCCGAAGCGCCGATCCATATCGATGAAACGCCGGCGCTGACCGCCATGGAAGTGCGTGCGCGGGTCCGGCGCCTGCAGCGCCAGTACGGCAAACTGGGTTTGATCGTGATCGATTACCTGCAGCTGATGACCGGTAGCGGCCAGGGCGAAAACCGGGCAACGGAAATTTCGGAAATCTCCCGCGCCATGAAAGGCCTGGCCAAGGAAATGCAGGTGCCCGTGATTGCTCTGTCGCAGCTTAACCGCAGCCTGGAACAGCGCCCCAATAAGCGGCCGGTGATGTCCGACTTGCGCGAATCAGGCGCGATTGAGCAGGATGCCGACCTGATTTTGTTCATTTACCGTGATGAAGTGTACAACCCCGACTCTCCCGACAAGGGGACGGCAGAAATCATCATCGGCAAGCAGCGTAACGGCCCGATCGGTACCGTGCGCCTGACTTTCCTGGGTGAATACACCCGTTTTGAAAACCACGCCACGGCGGGCGCTTACTGATTCCATGTCCCGTCCGCTGGTCGCTGAAATTTCTCTTGCCGCACTGCGCCATAATTTGTCCGTGGTGCGTCGTTGCGCGCCGGCTTCCCGCGCGTTTGCCGTGATCAAGGCCAACGGCTATGGACACGGCATGTTGCGTGTGGCGGCCGCGCTTAAGGAAGCGGACGGTTTCGCCGTGCTCAGTCTGAGTGAAGCGCAGCAATTGCGCGAAGCCGGATTTGAGCAGCCTATCCTCATGCTGGAAGGTTTTTTTTCTGCCGACGAGCTGCCGCAAATCGCCAAGCTGGGTGTCGCTGTGGTGGTGCATGCGCCCTGGCAGGTGGCTGCCATCAATTCGGCCCCGGTTACGGGGGTGAATGTGTTTCTCAAAATCAATACCGGTATGAACCGGCTGGGATTTCCGCCGCATGAAGTGGCTGATGCCTGCCGCGCATTGCGTCTGGGCGGGCGACTGGATCGCTGCGTATTGATGACTCATTTTGCTACGGCCGACGATGAACGCGGCATTGCCGATCAGCTTGCGCAGTTTGCTTCGGCCACTGATGGCGTACGGGGCGAGCACTGCATGGCCAATTCGGCGGCTATCCTGCGCTACCCGCAGGCGCATGCCGACTGGGTGCGCCCTGGTATCATGCTTTATGGCGCTTCGCCGTTTGCCGATCAGACCGCCGCTGCACTGGATTTGCGCCCGGTAATGACGCTGAAGAGCAAGCTGATTGCCGTGCAGTCGGTCAGCGCCGGAGAAGCGGTAGGTTACGGGCGGACGTTTGTGGCCGAACAGGCGATGACGGTGGGGATTGTCGCCTGCGGCTATGCCGACGGTTATCCGCGCCACGCCGGTACGGGTACGCCGGTGTTGGTGGAGGGGCAGCGTACCCGTCTGCTCGGGCGCGTGTCGATGGATATGCTGGCCGTTGATCTGACTCCTGTGCCGCTTGCCGGCGTGGGTAGCACTGTGGTGTTGTGGGGTGAAGGATTGCCGGTGGAAGAGGTGGCCGCGGCTGCCGGGACCATCAGTTACGAGTTGCTGACGGCGCTGGCTGCACGCGTGCCGGTGCGGGAGTTGCCCTGATGGCGAAAAGCAAAACCGTCTATCAATGCACCGAGTGCGGCGGTATCAACCCCAAGTGGGTTGGCCAGTGTCCGCACTGCCAGGCGTGGAATACACTGGTAGAAAGCGTTGCCGAACCGGCTGTGTCGCGTTTCCATTCGCTTGCCGGGACGACCACGGTACAGAGCCTGGGCGAGGTGGCGGCGGAGGATTATCCGCGCGTGCCGAGCGGCAGTGCCGAACTCGACCGGGTACTGGGCGGCGGGCTGGTGCCGGGGGCCGTGATTCTGCTCGGCGGCGATCCGGGCATCGGCAAATCGACGTTGCTGCTGCAAACCATGGGCGAACTGGCTGCCCAGTCCAAAGTGCTGTATGTCAGCGGCGAGGAGTCGGCGCAGCAGATCGCCCTGCGCGGCAAGCGTCTCGGGGTGGAACTGAAAGATGTGCGTCTGCTGACGGAAATTCAGCTGGAAAAGGTGCAGAACGCCATGACCAGCGAAAAGCCGCAGATTGTGGTGATCGATTCGATCCAGACGCTATACAGCGAAAATCTGCAGTCCGCACCGGGCAGCGTGGCTCAGGTCAGGGAGTGCGCCGCGCAGCTGACCCGCTATGCCAAACAGCATCACGTGACGTTGCTGATGATCGGCCATGTCACCAAGGAAGGCGCGCTGGCCGGACCGCGTGTGCTGGAGCACATTGTCGATACGGTTCTGTATTTTGAAGGCGACACACATTCTTCATTCCGTCTGATCCGGGCGTTCAAGAATCGTTTCGGTGCCGTCAACGAGCTGGGTGTGTTTGCCATGACCGACAAGGGATTGCGCGAAGTCACCAATCCCTCGGCGCTGTTTTTGTCCCGTCATGAGGCGGCTGTGCCCGGTACCTGCGTGCTGGTCACCCAGGAAGGCTCGCGTCCCTTGCTGGTGGAAATCCAGGCGCTGGTTGACAGTGCCCAGGGTGCGTCGCCGCGCCGCTTGAGCGTGGGGCTGGAACAAAACCGGCTGGCTATGTTGCTGGCGGTATTGCATCGCCATGCCGGGCTCACTTCGTCGGACCAGGATGTGTTCATCAACGCGGTGGGTGGCGTACGTATCAGCGAACCGGCCGCCGATCTGGCGGTGCTGCTGGCCATCATGTCGAGTCTGCGCAACAAGCCGTTGCCGGATAAAATGGTGGTTTTCGGCGAAGTAGGGCTGGCAGGCGAGATCCGCCCGGTACAGCGCGGGCAGGAGCGGCTGAAGGAGGCGGCCAAGCTGGGCTTTACCCGTGCCCTGATTCCGGCGGGTAATGCACCGAAACAGCCGGTCGATGGTCTGGAAATCATTGCGGTCGGCCGTCTGGCTGATGCAGTTGAGTATTGCCGGCGCGATGCCTAGAATGGTGTATGAGCGTATTAATCGTTTATCTTGACGGGGAAGAGCAGAGCCAGCACATGCTGGACAAGGAGAGCATTGTCATCGGCCGGCGCGCCGGCAATGATGTCCAGCTGCTGCACCCCACCGTGAGCGGCACCCATGCCAAGATCGTCACCATTCGCGGCGACTCGTTCATAGAAGATCTGGATAGCACCAACGGGGTGCGCATCAATGGCAACAAGATCGGCAAAAGCCTGCTCAAGGACGGCGATGAAGTGCGTATCGGCAAGTTCACGCTGCGTTTTGTAGATGATGCCACGCTTGCCAACATCAGTCTGCCGCCTGTCCCGGACGGTATGAAAAGCATCATTCATGACACGGCCTGGAGCGGTAATTCGCTCAGCAATGCCGAGACGGTCATGGTCGCTCCGAAGCTGGATGAAAAGCTGGTCGGCTCGCTGGCCATTATTGAGGGGCCCGGCACCGGCAAGGAACTGCTTTTGAACCGCACTTTGACAACACTTGGCAAACCCGGCGTCCAGGTGGCGGTGATTACCCGGCGTTCAGACGGGTATTTTCTGGCTCAGGTCGAAGGCAACGGCATGCTCAAGCTGAATGACAAGTCAGTCAAAGATGCCGGTCCGCTGAGGTCGGGCGACAAGATTGAAGTCGCCGGCACGGCGCTGCGCTTCAATCTGCGTCAGGCCTGAGGCGCCTCAGGCCGGCGTTTCCTTACTTCGTTTTGCGCGCCTGTTCTTCGCGCACACTCTTGAATACCGGGCCCCACAGTGGATGACCGATTTCCGCCGGGCTCAGGGTGAATTTCGGGTCTGCTTCAAATGCGGCGCGGAACTGGTTTTTGCATTCGGCCTGACGCTGATTCAGACAGGCGATGAAAGCCAGGTATTTGCGCGCCTCCACCTTATCCTGCCTGTCGGTCAAACCGAGGTTAAGAGCGCTTTGGATGGCTCGCTGTGCGGCGATGTAGTTGGCGTCCTCATAGTAGGCGATACCTGTGGCCAGGTCCTGCTTGGCCTTTTTGTGCGCGGTTTTTTCCTGTTCCGCGGCGGAGGGGCTGCCAAAGGAAGGAAAGTGGCTGCAGGCAGCCAGGCTGACGAGCAGCAGTGCAAGTGAGATAAGACGCATCATGACAACAAAGTCCTACTTGAATTGATAGCGGATTTTACGTTTTTCGCCCGGCTTGAGACGCACCGGGATCGAGTATGTGGGCAAGCTGCTGTTGCGGAATTCAATGGTATGTTTTCCGGCCGGCAGTTCAAGCGATACAAGCGGGGGCGATACCCCTTTCATTTCACCATCGACGTACACTTCTGCCCAGGGAAGTACTGTGAGGTTGAGCGTGGCGGTCGCGGCCGGAGCAACCGTTGCTGGCGCGTTTGTGGCGGCTGGAGCGGCCTGTTTGACGTCCTTGCTCAGCTGTTTTTCCGTGGCGGCTGCCGGCCCGTTTTCCTGGGGAATGGCTGAGCGGGTATGCGAGTTGGGCAGGGGGACGGGCTTATCGGTTTTCTCTTCGTTGTTGATCAGCGGAGCGGAGTCAACCGGATGCAGGCTGCCGGCAATCCGGTGGCTGAGCCACCATGCCGTGACAAACACCAGTACACCTGCGGCAATCAGCAGGCCGAAGCCGCTGACCCAGCGCCAGGGATGGAAGCGTTTTGTCGGTGGTGGAGATGTCATGTCGGTATGGGCCGGCTGGTATGCGCTCGCGATTACGGGTTCACTTGATGTCAGATTGCCAGATGCCTGATGACTATGTGTCGGATCGGGCAATATAACAATTGTAGCATCCGTGATTTCCGCTGCGCGGCTGTTTTTTCTCGGTTCTGCCGCGGTTTGGGTACTGACTGTCGGAGCAATGGCCAGCATGGATTCGGCTTCACGCAGCTCGCGTGCCATTTCTGCGGCGCTGGCATAACGGGCATCCGGGTTTTTGTGCAGGGCTTTGGCGACGATCTGGTTGAACAGCGTGGGCAAACGGGGATTCAGCTTCGATGGTGGCGGCGGGTCGTCATGCAGCACCTGATACATGATGGCGCTGACGTTGTCGCCATAAAATGGCGCTTCCCCAGTGAGCATTTCGTATAGCACCACGCCGAGAGAGAATATATCGGAGCGACCGTCGATTTCCTTGCCGCTCAGCTGTTCGGGCGACATGTATTTGGGCGAGCCCAATATCGTGCCGGCCAGTGTGTGTGACCCCGTAGGCAGCTGGGCAATGCCGAAATCTGCGATTTTGACGTGCCGGTTGTCCAGCAGAATGATGTTGCCGGGCTTGATGTCCCGGTGCACGATGCCGCGCGAATGAGCAAATGCAAGCGCCTCTGCGGCCTGTGCGAGGATATTGGCAATCTCGCTGGGCGTGATCGGAGCGTGTTTATCGAGCAGGTCACGCAGGTTGGGGCCGTTGAGCACTTCCATGGTGATATAGGCGAGGTCATCGCTTTTTCCGGCATCGAAAATGGTGACGATATTGGGGTGAATCAGTTGCCCGGCCGATTTGGCTTCGCGGAAGAAGCGTTCTTCAAACGCCTGGCGTTCACTGTCCGACAGGTCGAGGCGAATGGTTTTGATCGCCACTTTACGTTCGATCAGCGGATCAAGCGCTTCGTATACGATACCCATGGCGCCGCGGCCGAGTTCGCCAAGAATCCGGTAACGGCCGAGTGTATCGGGTTGCATCTGTGCCATGTGATGGTTGTCTCTTATCAGGCCGTGAAGGTGTCTTTCCACAGGCGCAGGGCGGTAAATACCTCGACCGGCGTTGCGGGTCGGGTTCCCGTATGGTTATAGACCGATTTTATCACCTCAGGGCTGTCGCAACGCAAGAAGGGATTGCTGGCCAGTTCTTCACCTATGGTGGATGGCAGGGAAGGGCGATTGGCGCTGCGCAATGCACTGACCCGGGCAATGCGTGCTGTCACCGCCGGGTTGCCAGGCTCCACCGCAGCGGCAAACTGCAAGTTGGCGGCGGTGTACTCGTGGGTGCAGAATACCTGGGTGTCTGCCGGCAGACGGGCCAGATGTGACAGTGATGCGAACATCTGCGCAGCGGTGCCTTCAAACAGACGGCCGCACCCGGCGGCAAACAGGGTGTCGCCACAGAACAGCCGGTTTGCGCCATAATAGCCAATGTGTCCGCGGGTGTGCCCCGGCAAGGACAGCACCTGAAGTTCAAGCTGCAGCGAGGCGATGAAGATAGTCTCGTTGCCTGCGAGGGCAACCGTGGTGCCGTCGATATTCTCCGCTTCAGGCGCATAGACGTTGATGGCGGGGTAGTGCTGACGCAATTCGGCGATGCCGCCGGTGTGGTCGGCATGATGATGGGTGATGAGAATGTCGCTCAACGTCAGGCCTCGTTCCGTTAAAGCTCGCAGCACCGGTGCCGCATCGCCCGGATCGACGACAACGGCGTTGTGGGCGTCATGCATCAGCCAGATGTAATTGTCGCGGAACGCCGGAATGGGAAGAATATCGATGTGCATAAACACATTATAATCGGGGAAGATGACTTGTTGACGGCAGAAACATGGTACCAGACTCCACTGGGGCAATATGTCCTGGCGGCAGAGCTGCATCGTGCCGATCGGCTTGTCAGCGATGTGTTCGGCTTTAATGCCCTGCAGATTGGCATGCCGGAATATGATTATCTGCGCGGCAACAGGATACCGTTCAAATTCCGTCTGGCTTCCTCCGGCACGGTGGAACTGCGAGCCGATGCCCTGCAGTTGCCCATAGCCAGTCACAGCGTCGACCTGATTGTCTTGCCCCATGTACTTGAGTTTGCCGCTGATCCGCACCAGATATTGCGTGAAGCCGAGCGGGTGCTGATACCGGAAGGACATATACTGATCAGCGGATTCAATCCCTTCAGCCTGTGGCAGATCAAGCACTGGTATTACCGCGGCAAGGGGCAGTTTCCGTGGAATGGCAAATGGCTGCCGCTGATCCGGCTGAAGGACTGGCTATCCCTGCTGGGCATGGAGGAGCGGGCCGGGCTGATGGGATGCTATGTACCGCCGTTTGACTCGCCGGCGCTGATCGAGCGGTTTGCCTTTCTGGAGGCGGCCGGTGATCGCTGGTGGGCTATGGGAGGGGGCGTTTACATGTTGCTGGTGCAGAAGAAGGTGCATGGAATGCGCCTGATCAAGCCCGGTTGGCACGAACAAATCAAGCCGCGCCGCGCCGTGGCGGCGGCAACACAAAAAACAGGTAATGAAATAAAGCATGGCTGATGAGATTGAGATTTACGCCGACGGCGCCTGCAAGGGAAACCCGGGCCCCGGCGGGTGGGGGGTTATTCTGCGCGCCGGCTCGCATGAAAAGGAATTGTTCGGCGGCGAGCGCGACACCACCAACAACCGTATGGAGCTGACCGCGGTGATTCGCGGTCTGGAAGCACTCAAACGGCCGTGCCGGATTCATGTGTTTACCGATTCCCAGTATGTGGTAAAAGGCATGACGGAATGGTTGGCGGGGTGGAAGAAAAAGGGCTGGAAAAACGCTGCCAGAGAGCCGGTGAAAAACGTCGATTTGTGGCAGCAGCTGGAAGCTCTGGCCGCGCAGCACGACATTGAATGGAACTGGGTGAAAGGCCATGCCGGACACCCCGAGAACGAACGGGCCGACCAACTGGCCAACAAGGGTGTGGAAAATTTATGAAACAGATTGTTCTCGATACCGAAACCACCGGTCTGGAACATGCTCAGGGCCACCGCATTATCGAGGTGGCCGCGCTGGAAGTGAGCAACCGGCGTGTTACAGACCGTTACCTGCACCGTTATGTCAATCCCGACCGGGAAATCGACGAGGGGGCGCAGCAGGTGCACGGCATTACCCTGGAGTTTTTGCAGGATAAGCCACGCTTTGAAGACATTGCTGACGAGTTCATCGAATTCGTGCGCGGCGCCGAGTTGATTATTCACAATGCCCCGTTTGACGTGGGCTTCCTCAATGCTGAGCTGGCGCGACTGGATAAAGGACGGATCCAGGATTACTGTCCGGTGATCACTGATACCCTGAAAATGGCCAAAAACATGCGCCCGGGGCAAAAGAACAACCTCGATGCGCTGTGCCGGCACTACGGCATCGACAACTCCTCGCGTACCCTGCACGGCGCGCTGCTGGATACGGAGCTGCTGGCCGAAGTTTTCCTCGCCATGACGCGCGGACAGGAGTCGTTCATCATCGACCTGGGGGCAGAAGCGCAGCAGGATGCGCTGGCAGAATTCAACCCGGCCGACTTGCTGGTTTTGCCGGCCAGCGCGGCCGAACTGGGTGAGCATGAGGCTTATCTGGACAGCCTGGATAAAACAGTAAAAGGCAGCTGTGTATGGCGCAGCGCCACAGGCTCATCTGGTGAGCCCGCTGCGGGCTAAACTGGGCTTTTACTCAACCTCGACTCGGAAATAATGCAACCCGGTCTGATTGTTCTGCACGCCAATAAACTGGAATCCCTGCGCGATGTGGTGGTTGCCTGGCTGAAGCAGCATCCGCTTGCGCCGTTGGAAAACGAGACAGTGCTGGTGCAAAGCAACGGCATGGCCCAGTGGCTCAAATTTGCTCTGGCCAAGCCGGTCGACGAAGGCGGGCTGGGTATCTGTGCCGCGGTAGAAGCATTGATGCCGCTGCGCTTCATGTGGCAGGCCTACCGCACGGTCCTGGGCGAGGCGGCGGTGCCGCGCGAGCTGCTGTTCGACAAGTCGCGGCTAGTCTGGCGGCTCATGCGGTTGTTGCCGGCGTTGCTGCAGGACGAGGATTTTGCCCTGCTGCGGCATTATCTGCACGACGACAGCCAGGGACGCAAGCGTTATGACCTTGCTCTGGCGCTGGCCGACCTGTTCGATCAGTACCAGGTTTACCGTGCCGAATGGCTGAGCCGCTGGGCCTTCGGCCAGGAGGGCGAAGAAAGCCGGACGCAGCCCTGGCAACCTAAGCTGTGGCGAGCCCTGCTGGCGGACCTGCCGCCCCATTTGCGCGACAGCAGCCGTTCAGCCGTGCATGGCCGTTTTATCGCTGCGCTTGCTCGTCTTGATTCGGCGCCGGCCGGTTTGCCGCGGCGACTGGTGGTGTTCGGTATTTCCTCTTTGCCGGCACAGACACTGGAGGCGTTGGCACATCTGGGCCGTTTCAGCCAGATTGTGCTGTGTGTGCTCAATCCCTGCCAGCATTACTGGGGCGATATCATTGACGGCCGCGAGCTATTGCGCGCCAACCGCCGGCGTCAGGCGGATAAACCCGGTTTGCCGGCAGGACTGGATCTGTCTGAACTGCACGCCCAGACCAATCCCTTGCTGGCAGCGTGGGGCAAGCAGGGGCGCGATTATGTGCGCCTGCTGGACGAGTACGACGACACGGAACACTACCGCGCCCGGGTGAGTGCGGCAGTGGGGCGCATCGACCTGTTCGATGATTACACCGATAAGAACACTCAGGACACGACGCCGAGCACCTTAC
>JAJZTZ010000070.1 GCA_021847305.1 Pseudomonadota bacterium
CGATCTCAGTACAGCGGCGGCATCATAGGTCTGGGCGGCCCGCTCGAACGAGCGCCGGATGGCGCGCTTATCGAGTGTATCCGGTTCATTCATGGAGAAAATCCTTCACTTCAGCGACAAATTCCTGCGGGTGCGACAGGAACGGCGCATGCGCTGCGCCACGAAACACATTCAATTGCGCCGCCGGCATGTGCTCGGCCAGCCAGGCCGCCGCGACTGCCGGCGTCAAGGTGTCATATTCGCCCGCCAGCAACAGGGTACGCACCGCCAGCTGCACGGTATCATGGCGCAAGTCCGACTCCGCCAGAAGACGCAGTCCGGCATTGAGCACCTCCATGGCCGGCTCACCCCGGGCAAACAACTCCTGACGCAAGCGCGCGATCACCTCGCGCGCGGCGTCGCCACTGCGCGCCTGCAAAGAAAGAAAACGTTTCAGCGTGGCCGCATAATCCTGCTGCAGCTGCTCGGCAAAACTGTCGAACACCTTCGCGGCAACACCGCGATCCCAGTCTTCGCGCGTCACGAAGCAAGGCGTTGCCCCGACCAGCACCAACGAACGCACCTGCTCGGGGTGCCGACGTGCCCAGCGCTGCGCCAGCAAGGCGCCAAGCGACCAGCCGCACAAATGCACATGCGCCGGCACCTGTGGCGCCAGGACATCCACCACCTGCTCCAGGGTATACGGCGACACCGTATCACTGCCTCCATAGCCGGGCAGGTCGAGCTGCCATACGGTAAACCGCTCCGCCAGTTGTTCGGCCACGCTGTTCCACACACCGGCGTGCATTCCCCAGCCATGCAGCAAAACCAGATCGGGACCGTTCCCGTGTTTGCGGTACAGGTGCATCAGAGTTCCCTCGCCAGATGAGCCAGCACCTGCAGCAGCCGGTCAACATCGTCTGCCGTGTGCGCGGCAGAAAGAGAAATACGCAGTCGCGCGGAACCCTGCGGCACCGTCGGCGGACGAATCGCCGGCACCATGATGCCATGCTCGCGCAGGGCATCGGCCAACTCCACGGCCGCCAGCGACTCCCCCACCAGCAAAGGCTGAATCGGCGTTGCTGAGGGCAGCAGTTGCCAGGGCAACCCCTGCATGCCGGCGCGCAACTGGCCAATCAGCTGCTGCAGATGCTGACGTAGACCATCGTCGGCCAGCAGATCCAGCGCTGTCAGACTGGCTTGCGCCAGCAGTGGCGGCAGTGCCGTGGTATAGATATAAGTATGGGCTGTTTGCAGCAGGTACTCGATGACCGTTTCGCTGCCGGCAACCAGCGCCCCAAAGCTGCCCACCGCTTTACCCAGGGTAGCCAGGTAGACCAGACGGTCTGATTGCAGACCGAAGTGCTGCAGAATACCCTTACCACCCTCACCCAGCACACCGAAACCATGGGCATCGTCGACAAACAGCAGCGCATCATGCCGCTCGCACACCGCCAGCATATCCGCCAGCGGGGCCATATCGCCGTCCATGCTGAATACACCGTCAGTCACCACCAGCTTGCGCGGCGCGCTCGAGCGACTGAGCAGTTCCTCGAGATGTGCCACATCGGTATGACGAAAACGCTGCAGATCAGCGCGCGACAGCAGAGCGGCATCGTTGAGCGAAGCGTGGTTGAGGCGGTCGGCAAAAATGGCATCATGGCGCCCGAGCAGGGCGGTGATCACACCCAGATTGGCCATGTAGCCGGCTGAGAACAGCAGGGCGCGGGGGAAACCGGTCAGGGCGGCAAAACGCTGCTCCAGCAGTTCGTGCAGATCATGATGCCCCAGCACCAGATGGGAGGCGCCGGCCCCCACGCCGGCCTCCAAGGCTGCGCGACAGGCCGCTTCGGCCATGGCGGGGTGCGCCGCCAGACCGAGGTAGTCATTACTACAGAAAGACAGATACTCGCGCCCCTCGACCCGGATCAGCGGCCCTTGAGCGCTGGACAGAGTGCGCCGCCGCCGCTGCAGGCCGGCCCGACGAATTTCCGCCAGGCGGGATTCCAGCTCCCACGCCATTGCTCAGTGAGCGGCCTGGACGCTCGGGTGCATCCCCAGCTTTTGCAGCAGCGCCTTGTCGCGCTCGACTTCGGGGTTGCCGGTGGTCAGCAGCTTGTCGCCGTAGAAGATCGAGTTGGCACCGGCAAAAAAGCACATGGCCTGCAGATGCTCAGCCATTTGCTGACGACCGGCCGACAGACGCACATAGCTGGTGGGCATGGTAATGCGGGCAACGGCGATGGTGCGCACAAACTCCAGCGGATCAAGTTCATCGATACCGTGCAGCGGCGTACCTTCCACTTGCACCAGCTGGTTGATGGGCACGCTCTCCGGCGGCGGATTCATGCTTGCCAGCGCCGCCAGCATACCGGCACGCTGGGTCCGGCTTTCGCCCATACCGATAATGCCGCCACTGCATACATGAATACCGGCATTGCGTACTTTGCGCAGGGTTTCCAGACGGTCTTCAAACTCGCGGGTGCTGATGATGTTGCCGTAGAATTCCGGCGCCGTATCAATATTGTGATTGTAGTAGTCCAGACCGGCCTGACGCAGTTCCTCAGCCTGGCCTTCCTGCAACAGGCCGAGCGTGGCGCAGGTTTCCAGCCCCAGCGCGCGCACTTCGCGAATCATCTGCGCCACCGGCTCGATGTCTTTCTGCTTCGGGCCGCGCCAGGCTGCCCCCATACAGAAACGCGTTGCGCCGTTGGCTTTGGCCGCTTTGGCGGCAGCAACCACCTGCTCGACCGGCAGTAACCCCTGCTTTTCCACGCCAGTATCGTAGTGGGCCGACTGCGGGCAGTAGCCGCAGTCCTCGGAACAGCCGCCGGTCTTGATCGAAATAAGCGTGGACAGCTGCACTTCGGTGGGATCAAAGTGCTGGCGATGCACAGTCTGAGCGCGGAACAGCAGCTCGTTGAAAGGCAATTCGAAAAGGGCTTCTACCTCGGCCACACGCCATTCGCGCTGCCCGGTTTCACCGGCTTGCTCCACTACTGCTGCATTACCCATGTACTGCTTCCTCCACTTTCAGTTCCAGCCACGGCTCGCGTACCGCCGTAACAACGTCCCACAGACTCCAGGGAATCACCACCAGAGCCATTACTCCCCATACCGCCAGAATACCGTAGGCATCACCGAAAAATTCGTAAATCGGCTGGCCAAACACCACCATGGCACCTGCCGCACCGTAAAAGCGATATCCCGCCCACTTGTTAAAGTGACGCACGCGCATATTGGGATGATGGGCAATCGCCGCGTAGACAAAAATCGAGCCAGCCAGCCACAGCATGACCGGCACCACCACTACGACATACTTGATCATGGGCGGCAAGTTGACTACTGTAGACAAACCCCATACCGCCGGCGCAACCAGGAGCGCAATAATGCTGGCCATATTGAACAGGATTGCATTTTTCCGTTGCGATGCAGGCGTCAGGGTAAGCGACATGACCATCTCTCCAATAAAAAAGATCGTAGGGTCTTAATTTTTACGGGTCCGCCCCCCTCTGTCAAATATTTTAATGGAAAAAATGAACTGGCGTCGATTTCTTGTGCAACTGCTTCCGCCTCAGCACTGCACTCTGTGCGCTGCCACGTCCGCCGCCCAGGTATGCGACGCCTGCACCGGTGCGCTCCCATGGCTCGCTCAGGAAAATATCTGCCCGGTGTGTGCCCGCTTCTCGCCAACCGGCCAAGTGTGCGGCCACTGCCTCAAAACCCCGCCCGCTTTTTACCGCACCCTGTCACTGCTGGAATACCGCTTTCCAGCCAACCATCTGATCAGTCGCTTCAAATATGGCCAGCAGCTGCACCTGGCCGACTGGTTTGCCGAGCAATTTATCCAGCGCCTCGCGCTGACCGGCACTGCCGCTGACGTTATCGTGCCGGTACCCCTGCACCCGAACCGGCTGAAACAACGTGGCTTCAATCAAAGTCAGCTGCTCAGCGAAAAACTTGCGCGGGGACTCAACAGGGCTCACCTGCCCGATCTGGTTCAACGCACCCTCGACACCTCGCAACAAGCCGGCCTCAGCCGCAAAGAACGCACACGTAACATGCGCCACGCGTTTGCCTGCAACGGAAATGTACGGGGGCTGCATCTGGCGGTAGTCGATGACGTCATCACCACCGGCAGTACTGCCGACAGTCTCTGTCGGACATTGCTGGATGCCGGTGCCGCTCAAGTGGAGGTATGGAGTATGGCGCGCACGCCGGACAATTAAAGCCCTCAGGGCGCCAGCTGCTGCTGGACAAATGCAGTGAGTGCCGGCGTCAGGCTGTTGCTTTGCAGTGCCTGAGTAAATGCGGAACGCGCTTCAGCGAGATTGCCATCTGCCTTGAGCGCCAGCCCCAGCCCCATCCACCAGACACCTTGCTGCGGCTGTTGCTGCAGCGCCATACGATAGTGCCGCGCAGCCTCGCCGTGCTGGCCGTCTTCCTGCAACAGCGCCGCGTAGAAAGCCTCATATTCAGCGCGGCTCTGCCCTGCCGAATAATATTGTCTGAGCGTCGCCAGGGCCGCTGAACGATCCTTGCGCTCCAGCTGGAGGCGCGCCAGGATCATGGCAAAGCCAGCCGGATCGCTGCCGGACAAACCGGCCCGGGATACCTGCTCGGCCTCACTCAAACGCCGCGCGTCGACCAGCAGGGCGACCAGCGCCTGGCGCGCCAGCAAGTGCCCGGCATCCAGCTGTAAGGCCTGACGCAACAAGGTTTCGGCAGCAGTGGCATTGCTATGCTGCAACGCCTGAACTGCTTGCCGGTAGGCATTCTCTGCCTGCTCCTGCGGCGTCAGAGCACGCACACGCTTGGCCTGCAAAATGGCCTCCTGCTCCCGGGCACTGAGAACCCGAGGAGTCGCCACCGGTCCGCCCGATGCTGATATTTCTTCATCATCTCTCGCGTGCGCCCCGACCGTGGCACTGGCAGCAACCGCCGAAGCTGGGGACACCGCCGGTGCGGCTGCGGGCTGCCGCATCGGCGAAACAGCAGGAACGGCCAGCGTCAAAGCGGGTGCCAGAGCCGGAACCGGCGCTGATGCAGTCGGAGCCGCAGTAGCGGCCAACTGGAATTCACGCTGGAAATAGCGGGGCGGCACCTGCTCCCAACGTTGCACAGGTCGACTGCCATACCACCACAGAACGGCCAGCGAAACCGCCACAATAATAAACGTGCCACCCAGCGCGATCAGCCACAAGCGCAAACCGTTTTCGCTCTCCATCTCGACCGCGGCAGTTGCGTGAATTCCGGCCAGCCCGGTCGCATTAGAGTCGTCCCCGACCTGTCGACTGTCGAGATCCTGCAGCATCTTATTGATTACACTCATCGCGCCAACCCCATGCGCACCCACCAACCCGGGCGCCGTGCGGCAACCGTATCCTCGGCCGCCGCAAGAACATGCCTTAGCTTCACCTGATGCCCGCCCTCGCCATATACCGCCATCAGGCATTTATGCCCGAGCATATTGACCAGGCGCGGCACACCGCCACTGGCTGCATGCAGCGCCGTGAGCGCCGGCTTGCGAAACAGCGGGCCGCCGGCATAACCGGCAACATGGAGCCGATGCGCCAGGTAATAAGCGATATCCTCGCGCGCCAGGGAGCGCATTTCATAGTGAAAGCTGATGCGCTGGCGCAACTGCCGGATAGTCGGGTCCGCCAGCCGCACATCCAACTCCGGCTGGCCAAACAGAACAATCTGCAGTAATTTGCGTTTTTCTGTTTCCAGGTTGGTCAACAGGCGCAACGCCTCCAGTGTCTCGATGGGAATGGCTTGCGCTTCATCGATGCACAGCACCACACGCTGCCCACCACGGGTGATGTCCAGCAAGCGGTGATTGATGGAACGCAGCAGATAGTGCTGATCGACGTCCGGCGGCACATCGATCTTCAGTTCCTCCGCCAGAGCCAGCAACAGAGTGCGCGGCTCGAGCAGCGGATTGGGCAAGTACGCCGTATAAAAACGTTTATCCAGCGCGGCCATGAATTTGCGACACAGAAGTGTTTTGCCAGTGCCCACCTCGCCCGTCAGCTTGATGAAGCCCTCTCCGCCCGCGACCGCCACCAGCAAGGTATTAAGCGCCTCCTGATAGACATTGCTGGCAAAAAAGAAGCTGGTGTCCGGGGTCAATCCGAACGGGAATTCAGCCAGCCCGAAGTGTTTCAGATACATCAGGGAGTCGGTTTTTCTATGGGCCGACCGAGCGCCTGCATGCGCTGCTGACTGGCCGCGATATCCTGAGCCCAATCAGCATCATTCTCGATGACCGTCGGTTTGAGCAGAATCACCAGCTCACGTTTTTGTGCCGTCTGAGCGGTGTGTTTAAACAGCTGGCCGAACACCGGCACATCCCCGACGACAGGAACCTGCGAGCGATCATTGTTGGATGCCTGGCGCATGAGACCGCCGATCACCACCACCTGACCATTATGCGCACGAATCACACTGTCGGTTTCCGACACATTGCTAGACGCCAGTGGCAGATTGATAGTGCCAAGGGTGCTGCCGAGATTCACTTCCTTGTTGACCGTGCTGACCTGACTCACGGATGGATGAACATGCAGGATGACGTTGCCTTCTCCATCAATCTGCGGTGTGACATCCAGGGCTATACCGGAAAAAAATGATTGCAGCGTTACACTGGGAGTAGCGACATTGCCGGTCGTACTCGTTGTCGTTGTAGTACTGACGTTGGTCACAAAAAACTCGTCTGTGCCCACCTTCAGCACCGCTTTCTGATTATTCAGCGAAGAGATGCGCGGACTGGACAACACATGTACGGTTCCCTGCGTTTCGAGGAACTGCATCAAGCCAACAAAGTTGGTGGTTCGCAGCGCAAGGCCAAACATACCGGCGGCCGAGCTGATTGGGGTAACGCCCGGCAAACCGCTCGCCAGCATATCGGAAATCCCCACATTGCTGGCCGGCATGCCATCCGGAAAACGTATACCTGCGCCGTTCACCCCAACGCCTGCACGAAACTGACCGTTATACAGACTGGCCCAATTGATGCCGGACTGGTAACTGTCATTCAGCTGCACTTCCAGAATCTTGGCCTCCAGAATGACCTGCCGGTCGAGCACCAGTTGCGCGGCCTTCAGATAATCACCCACTTGCCGCAACTCGGCCGGCATTGCTCGCACCACCACCATACTGGCCTGCGGACTCACCACAACAGTAGAGCCTTGCTGCTGACCGACTATTCCGTCCAGCACCGCCTTCAGCTCACCCCAGAAATCGCTGGTCGAACTGGTGGTGATCTTGCTGGCGTCGCGCGCAGCCGATCTTGTCGCGCCAGTTGCGGGCGATGCCCCAGGGGTTGTAGCAGTCGGGCTAGTCGGCCCCGTCACAGTGTCAGACACTGAGCCGGAAATCACTCGCAGATCGGAACTGCCCTTGCGCGTACCGGCGAGATAATTGATGTGATAAACGCGCGTCTGCATGGTCAAGGGTTGGACCAGAATGCGTTGCCCGGAAATGGTGTAATCATAACCGTACATATCGCGGATCGAGTCCAGCGCCTCGCGCACGGTGACGTTATGCAGGTTGACAGAAATTGTGCCGCTGACATCAGGGTGCACCAGCATACTGTATGGGGTACCGGCAACAATCGCCATGAATACCTGCTGCGCCGGCGCATTTGACAATACCAGATCGAAACGCTGCTCAACCGGCGCCACACTCTTCGGTAACCGCACCTGCAGGGGCGGGATCAATGCCGCAGTGGCGGCTGATTCGGATGCCGGCCGAACTTTGGCTGCCTGGGTCATTTCAGCATTGATATGTTCCAGCGTATCCTGCTTGATAGGATGGGTGCTGCATCCTGACAACACTGTCAAAACACACCCCGCCAGACCTGCCCACAACCAGCTTTTCAATTGCATTTTCAATGCCCTAATCCTGCCAAATTCATTCATTCGCCCAGCGGGCGAAAGCCGCGAGTTTTCCAACCATTGACACTCAAATCCGGGTGTCAGCGTTTCTGCTGCACTTTCTTTTCCGCAGCAGGAAACAGGCTGAGAAATTCCCTGCCGGAAGGGCGAGTCACCCACACCCCGGTGTCTGTTATACGACTGATTTTGCCGTCCTGCCAGTTATCACCCTCGCGCACGGTCTGCCCTCCCAGCACAGCCAGCCTTTGCCGTCCGGCAATTTTTACTGCTTCAACCTGCGGCACTTCGGTTGCCACTGCGGAGGTCGCTCCGCTTGCCGCCATTACTGACGGCGGACGCATCGGATCCTGCATCGAGTCGGCGTGCACCGGCGCAGCACAAAACAGCCATATCAGGGGAAACAGTATCTTGTTCATCCGTTCTTACCGAAGCTCAGCCAGCTGCGATCCAGGCTATAGGTTTGCACAATCAGACGCATTCGCAGCAGCGGATACTCTTCGGTATCGACATCAAGATTGCGCCAGTAAAAGTGCCATTTGCCATTTTCCAGTGACTGCAGATATTGCACCAGATCGAAATACGAACCACGCACCTCCAGCTCCACCGCGTGACGATAGAGCAATGCCAGGGCCGCCTTGTCCTTTATTGCCGCGTCAGCCGCATCAACCACCGGCTCAACCGGCATGGTTTTGAGCGAAACAAGATCCAGCCGGCCCTGTTGGCGCAACATGCTTTCAAGCAGATCGGGCATCTGCTCGGCGCGCACCAGCCCACTTTGAGCGGCATCCAGACGTCTGGACAGCTCCTGCTCCTGCTGCCCCAATTGCATGAGACGGGCACGCAATTCCTGATCGGGATCAATCTTTTGTGCACTCTGCAACGCAGCAAGCTGGGTGTTTAACTGATGCAGACGATCCTGCTGCGCATTGATTGCCTGTAGTTGCACCGCGTGTTTCTGTTGCAGAGGATGCAGCACAAACAGGTTCATGGCAAACAAAACAATTGCCAGCGCCATCACTCCGAGCAGCAAACGTTCGCGCGGCTGCCTGGCATCAAATTTTTGCTGCCACTGGCGCCATGCCGACGTGTTTCGCTTATCAGCCGCCATTCTGTCCCACCCCGGAATTGGTTGCCGCAGCACTCTTGAGAGGTGTGGAACGTGCTACAAAATCGAGATAGGGCAGCGGCCGGGGAGCGGCTTCCGCCTCTTTGGCGCCCTGTTCCTGTCCGCGCCACAAACGGAATCCCTCAATTTTCTTGCCGCTGAGCACTTTTTCCTGCTGTAACCGCGCAAGGAAAGCTGACACGCTATTGGCTTTAAGCGTACGGCCCTTCAACTCAAACTCCCCGTCTTCGCCAATAGTAAACCCGGTCAGCCAGACGCCATCCATCGTCTCGCGGGCAAATGCCTGCATGAATGGCGAAAACCCCTTGGATTCCCCCAGCCCGCCCTGCTCCAGCAAACGCAAGCCGCGCGACATCCGATCAACGGCATTGGCCCGTTGCTGCACCTGCTCCACCAACGCGGCATCCGGCTGCCTGGGGTGCAGCTTGCTCTGCCACGCCTTCACTGCATTCTCCTGCTGTGCAACCGCCTGACCGATGACTGCCAAGCGCTTCCCGCTGGCATACACCTCTACGGCCAGTATCCCCCCGCCCAGCACACCCAGCAGCCCCGCCACAAGCACAAACTGCATGATTGTGCTGGCTGCCAGCCAGTCTCGCCGCGGAAAAAGCTGAGGATTGTAAAGATTGATCTGCTGACTCATGCCGCCTCATCCTCCCGCAAAGCGGCACCAATCACGGCGAACAATCGCAAAAACGTCTCTTCGTCCTGTAAAGCGTGGGTCATTTTTTCGTCCCTGCATTGAAACAGCCCGGCCAAGTCCAGCGACTCGACCGCCACATAAAGCTGCGATGCAAGGTAGCGTTTCAGTTCCTCGGCATGTTTGACCGCACCGAGCCACAAGCGTGACATGCTGATAAAATTGAACTGGCGCTCAAAACCATCCTGCGAACGCTGCAACTCCAGCGCAACCCGTTCGTAATAAGCATCGCGTTTTTCCTGGTCGGCCACTTCCAACTGATTTATGCCGACATCAAGCCGGCGCGACAAGTACAGCTCGCCCTTGTATGTCACGGTCAATAGGCTCGAGTCCGGTCCAAACACCAGCACTGCTGTGCCACGACCAGGCTCCTCCAGCAGCGCCGAGATATTTCGCTGGGCCATATCGGGCAAATCAATTGCCTTTAGTGGCAATTTTGCGGAGCGGAAATACAACTGACGATTCAGCAACGTGTCATTACGCGCCACAGCCACGAACAGATGGCTCGCTGAACGCCCGCCTTCCATTGGGATATGCAGAATATCGAGCGTCGCCTGATCAGCAGGGTAGTCAAGCAAATCCTTGATGCGCCAGCGCATGGCATTACGCATTTCAGCCTCAGCCACGCCCGGAGGGATATCAGCAGTCAACAATTGATACTCGCCGCGCTCGAGCAGCAGGGAAATACGCTGCCGCTGCCAGACAGCCGCCCGGTGCAAAAAAGTGGCCTCATCAACACATGCCGCATCCTCAATGCGGGGGCGCGCGCCCTTGACAGGGACAACATGCGCATAGCATACCTCCCCCTCCGTCAGACGAACGGCCACCCACCCCTGAGATACAGTTTTTAACTTATTCAATGTTTTATGACCAACGGCCAGTTCCTGTTTCAAAAACGGTAACTTATGCCCAGCGGCTTGTCAATTTTGCCAGCCTAGAAACTCTCACGCAGGTAAATCGGACCTTTCTTTGCGCTACTGCCAAAAATGCCGAAAGTCGCGCGCGATACAGGGTCTTTCGTAAACGTCGATCCACACCATTTACCCAATAAATATCCGGCCTGTAGCGGCGAGCCGGCCGGATAGCTTGGCGTCCAGCCGGAGCACATAGCGGTTGTTGTTGCCAATCGCACCACCAGGTCTGCACTACCTGACGCTCCGGGGGCAGGCAGAGTAATCGACCCAGCGCCGGACGCGTAGCTGCCGACAGTTATGGCACTGGCCGGCAAATTGCTCCCGCTTACGCCCCCTTGGTAATTACCCAGACCAAAATTGGCTGCCGTCAACGCAGTACAGCTGTCCTGCGTATTTTTCACAAAGGCATTGCCGTTCCAGTATTGAATTTCATACGGCACGGTCAATGCCAGCTTGTCGGAGCCATAGGCATTACCCAGCCACAGACGGCCAAAGCGCACTTTGGTGCTGGCCACATACTGATGGTCGTTAACGTGACTGGCATCATTATCCATGTCCCGATTGAGCGCGCTCGCCAGCAGTGTGACACCATCGGAATCCTGCGGCACCACACCGACATCCAGCGAATCATAAGGACCATCGACATAGGGCGCTGCCGTCAAACGCTGGAATGTAACCGGAACGGTGACCGGCGCAGTACCCGCGGACCAGCTACCCGTCGGCACACCGCCGGACAAACGCGCGCTCAGCGGCGTATTGAGGGCAGGATCATTCAGATTATTGAATGCGCCCAAGCCTAGCATGGCAGCAGTCGACAAATCCAGTTTTGCCAGCGCCCCGGCATAGTTTACCGTGGTCGCATTGCTGGCGTTTTGTGCAGTCAG
>JAJZTZ010000071.1 GCA_021847305.1 Pseudomonadota bacterium
AGCAATCCAAATACGCCACAGTCTCATCGGTTTCTCCCGACAATAAAAATTACTTGATGCGCATGCCCGGTTGCGCGCCGCTGTCCGGCGACAGGATAAACAGGCCCGGGGTGTCGCCGGAGGCGGCCAGCACCATGCCTTCGGACAGGCCGAACTTCATCTTGCGCGGCGCCAGGTTGGCAACCATCACAGTCAGACGGCCGATCAGCTGTTCCGGCGCGTAGGCGGACTTGATACCGGCGAACACGTTGCGCTGTTCGCTGCCGATGTCCAGCGTCAGCTGCAGCAGCTTGTCGGCGCCTTCCACCGCTTTGGCGTCAACGATTTTGGCCACGCGCAGGTCGATCTTGCTGAAGTCGTCGATGGTGATGGTTTCGGCGATCGGCGCAATAGCGGGTTTGGCTTCGGCGGCGGGGGCTGCAGCCGGAGCGGCAGCGGCGAGGGATTCCTTGTTTTCTTCAATCATGGCTTCAATCTGTTTCGGGTCGATACGGGTAATCAGGTGCTGGTAGGCGTTGATGCGATGACCGGTCGGTAAGGTGGCGGCGGCATCGGCCCAGGTCAGCGGTTCGATGTTGAGGAAGCTTTCCACCTGTGCTGCCAGCGCCGGCAATACCGGCTTGAGGTACAGGGTCAAGAGGCGGAACAGGTTGACGCACACGCTGGATACTTCATGCAGGCGTGCTTCCATGCCGTCCTGTTTGTTCAACTCCCACGGTCTGTTTTCGTCCACGTACTGGTTCACCAGATCGGTCAGCGCCATGATGTCGCGGATGGCACGGCCGAATTCGCGGGCCTCGTAGTGGTCGGCGATTTCCAGCGCGGCTTTCTGTACCTGCTGGATCAGCGGGTGGCCGGCCACGTCCTGCAGCTGACCGTCGAATTTCTTGGCAATGAAGTTGGCGGTGCGGCTGGCGATGTTGACGTACTTGCCCACCAGGTCGCTGTTGACGCGGGCGGAGAAATCTTCCAGCGACAGATCGATATCTTCGATGCGGCTGGACAGCTTGGCGGCGAAGTAATAGCGCAGATAAGCCGGATTCAGGTGTTTCAGATAGCTGCTGGCGGTGATGAAGGTGCCGCGCGACTTGGACATTTTCTGCCCGTCCACGGTGAGGAAGCCGTGGGCAAACACGCCGGTCGCAGTGCGGTAGCCGCCGTAGTTGAGCATGGCGGGCCAGAACAGAGCGTGGAAGTAGAGAATATCCTTGCCGATGAAGTGATAGATTTCGGCATTGGAACCCGGTTTCCAGTAGGCGTCGAAATCAAGGCCGGTCTTGTCGCACAGGCTTTTGAAGCTGCCCATGTAACCGACCGGGGCATCCAGCCAGACATAGAAGTATTTGCCGGGTGCACCGGGGATTTCAAAACCGAAATAAGGCGCATCGCGGGAGATATCCCAATCCGACAGACCGCCTTCCAGCCACTCGTCCAGCTTGTTGGCTGCTTCGGCCTGCAGGCGGCCCGGTTCGTGCACCCATTGCTGCAGGAAGTCGTTGCACTCGCCGAGTTTGAAAAAATAGTGGTCGGAGTTTTTCTTTACCGGGGTGGCGCCGGATACGGCGGAGTAGGGCTTGATCAGCTCGGTCGGCTGATAGGCCGCGCCGCACACCTCGCAGGAATCACCATACTGGTCCTGGGCGTGGCACTTGGGACACTCGCCCTTGATGAAGCGGTCCGGCAGGAACATTTCCTTCACCGGGTCGTAAAACTGTTCAATCGAGCGCACGGCAATCAGGCCGGCGTCTTTCAATTTGCCGTAAATAGCGTAGGCGTAGTCGCGGGTTTCCGGGCTGTTGGTGGAGTAAAAATTGTCAAAGCCAATGCCAAAGCCGTCGAAATCCGCCTTGTGCTCGTTCCATACACGCGCAATCAGTTCCTCCGGCGTAATGCCTTCCTTCTGCGCGCGCAGCATGATCGGCGTGCCATGGGTGTCATCGGCGCACACGTAGTGGCAGGCGTTGCCCTGCATTTTCTGAAAGCGCACCCAGATGTCGGTCTGGATGTATTCGACCATGTGGCCGAGGTGGATGTTGCCGTTGGCGTACGGCAGGGCGGAAGTAACGAGGATGTTGCGCGTCATGGATTTATGCGTGGTGAAGTCTGCAAAGGCTGCTATTTTAACCGCTTGGCTGCTAAACTGCGCAAAAAACAGGGAGAAAAGATGGAGTTACGCGACAAAAAGCTGGAAATGCTGATCCGCTACGCGCTGCTGGGCGGGTTGGCTTATGCCTGTTTCATCATCGTTAAACCGTTTCTGGGCGCGATTGTCTGGGCCGCCATCATCGCCGTGTCGGTGCTGCCCCTGTTTGAGCGCCTGGAAGCGCGCATGCGCGGCAAGAGCAAGCGGGCTGCCGTTGTGCTGATGGGCGGTCTGGGGGTGTTGCTGCTGGTACCGATGATCGTGCTGGTGAATTCGCTGGTGGAACTGGTGCCCAAGGTGTCGCAGCTGATTCTGCAGCTGGCCGGCTGGCTGGAACATCCGCCGGCCTGGTTGAGTAATATCCCTCTGGTCAGCAATGTGTTGTCTGACTGGCAGGTGAGCGGCAATGACGTGCTTGTCGCTAAAATCAAACCTTATGTCAATGAGGTCGCGGTCTGGGGGCTGGGGCAGGGGACCCATCTGACCAAGGTATTGCTGCAGATGGTGCTGGCTATTGTGCTCGCGGGTGTCTTTCTGGTGGGACGTCAGGGGCTGGTTGGCCTGCTGCGGGAAATGGCCGGCCGGGTAGGCGGCGGCAATGCAGCGGTGCTGGTTGGCGTGGCAGAGCGCACCATCCGCGGTGTCATGGTCGGCGTGGTCGGTACGGCTCTGGTGCAAGCCCTGCTCGCAGTGATCGGCTTTGCCCTGGCAGGGGTGCCGGCGATTGCCCTGCTGGGCATGGCTACCTTTATTCTGGCGGTGCTGCAGTTGCCAACGGTCATTATCATTTTGCCGGTGGCGGGCTGGCTGTATGCCACAGACAATCTCGGCTGGGCGATTTTCCTGCTGGTGTGGGGTTTCCTGGTGGTCGGTTCGGTGGATAATTTCCTCAAACCCATGCTGATCAGCCAGGAAGCGAAACTGCCGCTGTCGCTGATTTTCGTCGGCGTCCTGGGTGGCATGCTGGCATGGGGGTTCCTCGGTATTTTCCTCGGCGCGACCCTGCTGGCGCTGGCCTACAGTCTGTTCAACGGCTGGTTGTCCCTGACTGACGCGGGCGAGGCGATTGCGGCCGGCCGGGAGCCTGATTGATGCAGTTGTCCCGCTCGGGTCTTGCCCCTACAATGGCAGTACAGTTTCGCAGTCTGTTATGCGGCATGCCGGCACAGCAGACGCCGTAGTTCTTCTGGAAAATACAGGTCTTTATGTTCAAGTTTCTGCTGCTTGTCGCCGTCGCCGTCTGGATTTATTACATGTTTCGCCGTAACCCGGCTGCACCGCAAGAGCCGCCGGTGCGCGGCCGCGATGTGCCGGAAGACATGGTGCGCTGCGCCGAATGCGGCGTGCATCTGCCGCGTAGCGAGAGCATCATGAGCCAGGGCCAGTTTTACTGCTCCGACGAGCACCGCCGCAAACATCAGGGCTGATCCCGTTACGCCATGAATACACAGGTTCCCGCACTGTTCTGGCGTTCCCTGTTTTTATACAACCTGTACCGCTTTGCCCTGGCAACGCTGTTTGTGGCGATGGTGGTGTTTCTCGGTCCGGGCCGCAATATCGGTGCGGAAAATCCCCTGCTGTTTCTCGTGGGCAGTGCGCTGTATGCCATCCTCTGCGCTCTTTCGCTGCTTACTACCCGGACCCGCTGGCCGGCATTCAATGCCCAGCTGGCTTTTCAGATTGTCAGCGATGTCGTGTTCATCAGCGTGCTCATGCACGCCAGTGGTGGCGTGCGCAGCGGCCTGGGGCTGTTGCTGGTGGCATCGCTCGCCTCCACAGCGCTGATCAGCCGCGGCCGCATGGCCCTGTTCTACGCCGCGCTGGCCTCCATTGCCGCGCTGGGCGAACAGACCTGGCGGGTGATGTACGACGAGTCATCATTCGGAGATTTCCTCCAGGTTGGCCTGCTGTCGCTGGGCTATTTCGCCATTTCCATCCTGGCGCACCGGCTGGCGGCCTATGTTCAGGATACAGAGAAAATCGCCGAACAGCGCGGCGCCGATCTGGAGAATCTGGCGGCGGTGAATGCGCTGGTGATCGAGGACATGTCCGACGGCATTCTGGCGGTTGATCAGCAGGGGCTGATCCGACAGCACAACGCCCGGGTGGAACAGCTTCTGGGCCTGGTCATGCCGCTGGAGAACGGCGAGCGGCTGGATATCCGCGCCCCGCAGTTGTCTGATCGTCTGCGGGTCTGGCGCAGCGGCCAGGCGGAAGAGCCGATGGTGATGCGCACTCCGGCCGGCCGGTCGCTGCAGGTGCGCATTGTCGATCTGGAAGCCGGGCGTGGACGTGCTGTGCTGATTTACCTGCAGGACATGAGCGCTGTGCAGGCACAGGCACAGCAACTCAAGCTGGCGGCATTGGGACGGCTGACGGCTAACATCGCCCATGAAATCCGCAACCCGCTGTCGGCCATCAGCCACGCCAGCGAATTGCTGCGCGAGGAGCCGGGGTTGACCGGTACGACGGGGCCGCGCCTGCTGGAAATCATTCAGAACAACACCACCCGTCTCGATCGCATGGTGCAGGATGTGCTGCAATTGTCACGGCGGGACCGCGTGCAGCAGGAAGAGATTAATTTGAGCGAATTTCTTCCGGTTTTCGCCGAAGAATTCTGCCAGATCGAGAAAATTCCGCTTGCCAGCGTGGCGCTGGAAATCAACGGCACTTTCTGCGTGCCGTTCGACAGGGCGCATTTGCATCAGGTATTGTGGAATCTGTGCCGTAACGCCTGGCGTCATGGCCGCAAACAGGATGGCAGCGTGCGTGTGTGTCTGGCACCCAGTCTGTATGCCGACACGGTGCAGCTGGATGTGGTCGATGACGGCCCGGGTGTGGCGCCGGAAAATATTCCCAAACTGTTTGAGCCTTTTTTTACCACCGACAGCAAGGGCACCGGTCTGGGGCTGTATATCGCCCGCGAGCTGTGCAGTGCCAACGGTGCGACGCTGGAATACATTGAAGTGGCCCCGGGCGGGCAGTTCCGCATCAGTATGCGGGGAGGAGAAGAATGAGAAAACGCGGAGATTCGGATCGCGGCCGCCTGACGGCGCTGGTTGTGGACGACGAGAGCGATATTCTCGAACTGCTGGAACTGACCTTGTTGCGCATGGGGCTTGAAGTGGCCCGCGCCGGCAGCGTTGGCGAAGCCGTGGCGGCGCTCCAGCAGCAGGAATTCGACTTGTGCCTGACCGACATGCGCCTGCCGGATGGCTTGGGCCTGGACGTGGTGCGGCACATCGCCGCCCATTGTCCCAATACCCCGGTGGCCGTGATCACCGCGCACGGCAGCACGGAAAATGCCGTGGCCGCACTCAAGGCCGGTGCGTTTGATTACCTGGCCAAGCCGGTCTCCCTCGATCAGCTGCGCGCACTGGTCAAGTCGGCGCTGAATGTCGAAGAAGCCGCTCCGGCAAGTGGAGTCGCTGCCAGCAGCCGGCAGTTGCTCGGTGATTCGCCGGCCATGCAGCAGGTGCGCGAGCTGATCGAAAAAGTGGCGCGCAGCCAGGCGCCGGTGTATGTGTCCGGCGAATCGGGTAGCGGCAAGGAACTGGCGGCGCGGCTCATCCATGAAAAAAGCCCGCGGCGCGATAAACCCTTTGTGCCGGTTAATTGCGGGGCGATTCCGGAAAACCTGATGGAGAGCGAGTTCTTCGGCTACCGCAAAGGAGCGTTTACCGGCGCCGATCAGGATCGCGAAGGGTTTTTTCAGAGCGCCAATGGCGGCACCCTGTTTCTCGACGAGGTGGCCGATTTGCCTTTGACCATGCAGGTGAAATTGCTGCGTGCCATCCAGGAAAAGAAAGTGCGCAAAGTGGGCTCGCCGCAGGAAGAGCCGGTGGATGTGCGTATCATCAGTGCTACCCACAAGGATCTGGCGCAGTGCGTTGAAGCCGGTACGTTCCGGCAGGACTTGTATTACCGGCTCAATGTGATTGACCTGCACATGCCGGCCTTGCGCGAGATGCGCGAAGATATTCCGGTCATCGCCGGGGCCGTGCTGGAACGCCTGGCTGGCGGAACCGACGTGCCGGTGCTGATGGCGGACGCCATGAAAGCGCTGCAGCAGTATGACTATCCCGGCAATGTGCGCGAACTGGAAAACATTCTTGAGCGCGCTCTGGCTCTTGCCAGCGGCCATGAGATCCATGCCGAGGACCTGTACCTGACGCCGGCAGCCGACGAAGGTGGCTGCGATTCGGCCGACCCCGGCTGCAAGTCGCCCCTGCCCGATTACCTTGATCGGGTGGAACGCGAAGCCCTGCAGGAAGCGCTGGAAAAAACCCGTTACAACAAAACCGCCGCGGCCAAGTTGCTGGGTATCACTTTCCGTTCACTGCGCTACCGCCTGGTACGGCTGAATATGGAGTAAACCGCTTATTCGCGGTACGGCAGGGTCACGGTGAAGGTGGTGCCCTGGTCCGCCGCGGTGACAAACGTGAGCGTGCCGCCATGCAGCAGAACCAGCTCCCGGGCAATGGACAGGCCCAGACCGGTGCCCCCTACCTTGCGCGTCGTTGACGAATCGGCCTGAGAGAATTTCTGGAACAGGTGTTCCTGGAATTCCTGCGGAATGCCGGGGCCTTGGTCGCGTACCGAGATGTGCACGTTTTCCTGGTCGTTGGCTGCGGAAATTTCCACTTCCCGGCCGGGCGGCGAGAATTTGGCGGCATTGGAGAGCAGATTGGCCATGACCTGTTTCATCCGGTCACTGTCCATGTAAACCTTGAAGTCGCCGCCGGGGCAGTCGGCAACGCGGAAATGGGTCTGATACTGTTCGGCGTAACCGCCATTTTCCTCGACACACTCATGCAGGAAGGCGGCCAGGGGAACCATGGCACGGTTGAGAGCGACTTTGCCGGCTTCCAGTTTGTTGATGTCGAGCAGGTCGTTGATGAGGGTGAGCAGCCGCTGAGCATTTTTTTCCGAGATGCTTAACATCTCCTGGCGTTTTTCCGGTACCTGATCCATGACTCCGGCATTGACCATGCGCAAGGCGGCGAGCATGGCTGTCAGCGGGGTGCGCAATTCATGGCTGACAATCGAAACAAACTCGTCCTTCAGCCGGTCGGTATGCTTTTCCGCGGAAATGTCGCTGAAAATCACTACTGCACCGATAATGTGCTGGTTTTGCCAGATCGGCGTGCTCAGGTAGCGTACCGGGAAGCTGCTGCCATCCTTGCGCCACAACACTTCATCCTTGATCATTTGCGCATCACCGCTGCGCACGGCATCGAACATGCGGCAGCTTTCTGCCGGGTAGGGGCTGCCGTCCTCATGACTGTGGTGAATTAATGGGTGCAGCGGCTTGCCGATCAGTTCGCTGCTGGCATAGCCGGTCATGTTGAGCGCAGCGCTGTTGGCAAAGGTGCAATATCCGCCGAGGTCCAGGCCGCAAATGCCTTCGCCGGCATTGTCCAGCAGCAAGTGCAGTTGTTCTTCCGCAGATTTGTACCGGGCGCGCTCCTGTTCCAGCTCGATGGTACGTTCGAGAATGGCAAATTCCATTTTGCGGTTTTCCCGATTGCGCGTGACGCTGTACAGCAGAAACAGAATCAACAACAGAATGGTGGAACCGGCACCGATAACACGGTTGAGATAAATGACCCGATCCGCCTCGCGCTGATCGATTTCACTGACGATGCCCATGTTCAGCTCGCTGTTCCAGCTGCCGTAACCCACCACCATCACGCCGCGGTAGTCTCGATAGGGTTTGAGGTCGCTATGCAGCCGGTCTGCTGCCAGGGTGGCGGCGATCCGGGTGGGCGTGCGGGTGCCGGGGTAGATGCCGGTATGGATGAAATTGGGGCCGGGGTCGTACACGTGCAGGTTCAGCACGCTGCTTTCGCCCTGCGCCAGCAGTCCCAGCTCGACCAGCTGGTTTTCAAAGCGCAGCGGGGTCACCACATTGAAGTGCCGGTCGAATGCATAGGTGTCGCCCGTATGGCCATGGCGGGCCGCAGTGAAAATGCGGTAGAAATCGGTTGCGGGATTGATGCGGAAGCTGAAGTAGGCCAGCAGTTTTCCGTGATCATAAATGGGCGCCACGCTGAACATGGTCGGCCGTTCCGCAATCATGTTGCCGGCAGCGTCAGGCAACGGAATATCGGATTTCAGCGGCAGGGACAGCACGGCCGCGCGGCGCGCTGCGGCGGCAGCGCGTACCTCAGCTGGGACCACACTCTGGCGGCCGATATTGGCATCCCGGCTGGAGCAGAGGTTAAGCCCGTCGGGGCGGATGATGGAAAACCCATCGTAGGCAAAGTTGCGGGCAGTCGGACTGAGCAATTTACGCAGTCCTGCCTGTGCCGGGTGTTTAATCAGTTCCTGTTTGTCGCCGAGCGGCAGCAGTTGTTTGGCATATGCCTGGATGTCCGGGTCTTGCGCCCACAGGGTGGCGACATGTTCCTGCTGACGGGTCCAGGACAGAAGACCCTGTTCCAGACTGGACTGGCTGGCGCGCAACGAATCCAGCAGGTTCTGACGCAGCTGCATTTCCAGATAGGCGACCGATACGGAGCCAACGGCAACCAGCAACAGCGCCCCCCCGATGGCAGGGCTGTATTGTTTGAACCAGCGCAGGGTTGTCGACATGCGTCCAGGTATCCCGATACGGCTTGTGTGCGTTGCGTGCTTATATTGCTAGGAAGCGAAACTGTTTAAGCAAAGCGCTGATTTATTCCATTTATGGAACAAATCAGCGCTTTCCTAAGTATGGTGCGCTTGAGCCATGAGTGCAATCCCGGCAGCCGGGGACGGCTGCCGCAGACAGGGCAAGGCCGGCGATCAGGCCAGGGCGATGGCAAGGTAGGTGACGTACAGGGCGCCGTTGAGGAACAGGTGCCAGACGCGCAACTGGCCGCGCATCACCAGCAGGCGCATCCAGGCGGCGGCTACCAGCGTGATGATCACGCCGGCCAGCACTTCATGCTGCGGCTCCCACGGGGTCAGCATCACGCCGATGGCCGGCAGCAGGGTGCCCTGGAAGACCATCGCACCGGTAATGTTGCCGAAGGCCAAGGTGTCCTTGTGCTTGCGAATCCAGAGAATGCTGTTGACCTTTTCCGGCAGCTCGGTGGCAACGGGGACGATCATCAGCGACAGCACCAGGGCGGAAATGCCCAGTTGCGGCGAGAGGATTTCCACATCGTGAATGAAACCCTTGGCACCGAAAATCAGCAGGCCCAGGCCCAGACCGATCTGGATCAGGATGGTGAGCATGTTTTCCGGCAGGCCGACACGGGCGAGGAACATCTTTTCTTCCGCTTCGGTGGCATGGCCGTCTTCCACCAGCTTGGCGGAAGCGCGCAGGGTCAGCATGATATAGACGAAATAGATCAGCACCATGCCGGCGGCCAGGGCCATGCGCATGGCCGGGTTGGTGTGCGGCACGAACAGTGCGACACAGGACAGGCCAAACGCCATGAGGAAGAAGTTGAGGTCGCGCGTCAAGCCAGTACGCTCAGGTTGCAGATGGCCTTGCAGACCGCGTTTGCCCAGCACTGCAAAGGCCATCAGACAGAGCGACAGGGTGGACAGCATGAGCGGCGCGCCAAGAATCGCACCGACGCCGATTTCTTCGTTGACTTTGGCATTGGCGGTGCCGCCGAAAATCGCCAGCAGGGGCACCAGTGTTTCCGGCATGGCAGTGCCGACTGCGGCAAACAGCGAGCCGGTTACGCCCTCGGAAATATGCAGCTTTTCGCCCAGATGTTCGAGTGCGTTGGTAAAAATTTCTGCTGCGATCAGGATGATGACCAGCATCAGCAGGATGTGAGCATATTCCACAGTGCGTCTCCCTAAGAGAATAATTATTTCGGGCGTGTGATTACGCCTTAGACTTAATTTAAATTAATGTGGCGATTATAGCTGATCAATCCAGCCTTTACAGTGATTTAACACCTGTTGCGCCAGTTGCGGCTGCAGGCAGTCGATCCCGGTGTTTTCCGGCATGCTGCGCAGCCAGGTGAGCTGGCGTTTGGCCAGTTGTCGGGTGGCGGCAATGCCTTTGTCGCGCAAGATTGCAAGGTCATACTGACCATCCAGATATTCCCAGCTTTGCCGGTAGCCGACCGCGCGCATCGACGGGGTATTGAGGCTCAGCTCGGGATAGCGTCGACGCAGGTCTGCGACTTCGTCGATGACGCCCTGTTGCAGCATGGCCTCGAACCGGTCGGCAATGCGTTGATGCAGTACGGCGCGGTCGGACGGCAGCAGTGCCAGTGACAGCACATTCCAGGGCAGCGGACGGGCTTGTTGTTCCTTGAGCAGGGCGGACATGGCCTCGCCCGTGGCAAGGCAGACTTCCAGCGCCCGCTGGATCCGTTGCGAATCGTTGGGTTTGAGGCGGGCGGCGGTTTCCGGGTCGAGCTGCGCCAGGCGCGCATGCAGGGCCGGCCAGCCGGACGCCGCGGCCTCGGCTTCCAGTTCTGCGCGCAGCTGCGGGTCGGCCGAGGGCAGATCGGACAGGCCTTCCTTTAGCGCCTTGAAATACAGCATGGTGCCGCCCACCAGCAGGGGGATTTTGCCGTGCGCGCTGATGTCCTGCATCAGCGTCAGGGCGTCGTCATGAAAGTCCGCGGCGGAGTAGGCGTCCGGCGGGTCGCGCACGTCGATCAGATGGTGCGGCGCCAGCCTCAGAGTGGCAGCGTCCGGCTTGGCGGTGCCGATATCCATGCCGCGATAGACCAGTGCCGAATCGACACTGATGATTTCCACCGGCAAGTGCTGTACCAGCTCTACCGCAGCGGCGGTCTTGCCGCTCGCAGTAGGGCCCATGAGGAAAATGGCCGGCGGCAGCTGTTTCATTGTCCGCGCATGAACAGCTTGTCCAGGTCGTTCAGCGACAGGGCAAACCAGGTCGGGCGGCCATGGTTGCACTGGCCGGAACGTTCGGTGGCCTCCATGTCGCGCAGCAGGGCGTTCATTTCCGGCAGGGTCAGCTGGCGGTTGGCGCGCACGGAACCATGGCAGGCCAGTGTCGCCAGCACTTCATTGCGCTGGCCGGTGAGCACCGCGCTGGCGCCGTATTCGCGAATGTCCTGCAGTAGTGCCCTGGCCAGCGCCGGGATGTCGGCTTTGGCCAGCAGCGAGGGCACGGCCCGCACCGCCAGGGTGGTGGGCGACAGCGGGGTGATGTCGAAGCCGATTTCCTGCAGCGTGGCGGCGTGTTCCTCGGCTGTGGTCACATCTACCGGGCTGGCGCTGAAGGTATGCGGGATCAGCAGCGGCTGCGAGGTGAGCGCGCGGCTGTCCCAGGCGGTTTTCAGGCGCTCGTAGGTGATGCGTTCGTGGGCGGCATGCATGTCCACTACCACCAGCCCCTTGTCGTTTTG
>JAJZTZ010000072.1 GCA_021847305.1 Pseudomonadota bacterium
ATTTACCGCCCATGTTCGGGCCGGTAATCAACAACAACTGACGGCTGCGGTCGAGCAGAGCGTCGTTGGGGATGAACTGTGCGATCTGCTGCGCCACCACCGGATGCCGTCCCTGGCTGATGCGGATACAGGGTTCCTCGGTGAACTGCGGCGCGGTGAGTTGCAGACTTTCGGCGCGCTCGGCAAATGCGGCCAGTACATCCAGTTCGGCGATGGCGGCGGCAATGCCCTGCAGCATGGCGATGTGCGGTGCAAGCTGGGTCAGCAGGTCGTCATAGAGCGCCTTTTCTCTTGCCAGAGCGCGTTCGGAGGCGGACAGCGCCTTGTCTTCAAAGGCTTTCAATTCCGGTGTGATGTAACGCTCGGCGTTTTTCAGCGTCTGGCGGCGGCGATAATCGTCGGGAATCTTGTCTGTATGGCTGTGGCCGACTTCGATATAAAAGCCGTGCACGCGGTTGTATTCCACCTTCAGGGTGGCGATGCCGGTGCGTTCCCGTTCGCGGATTTCCAGTTGCAGCAGGAAGTCGCCGCAGTTGTTCTGGATGCCTCTGAGTTCGTCCAGCTCGGCATCGTAGCCGTCGTTGATGACACCGCCTTCGCGCAACACCGTAGCCGGCTCGGCTTTGACCGCGCGGCTGAGCAGGTCAACCAGTGCGGTTTGTGGCAGCAGTGTCTGTCCCAGCGCCGCCAGCCGACCGCTGGCGAGGTTGGCCATCAACAGCCCCAGCTCCGGCAGCAGCGCCAGGCTGTCGCGCAGACTGGACAGGTCGCGCGGGCGGGCACTGGCCAGCGCAATGCGGGCGGCAATCCGTTCGATGTCGGCGCAGTGGCGCAGCAGGCTGTGCAGGGTATTGAAATGGCGTGTCTGCAGCAGCAGACCGATGGCGTCATGACGGGCTTGCAGCACGTCGCGCCGGCGCAGTGGGTGATGCAGCCAGTGGCGCATCAGGCGACTGCCCATGGCAGTAGCGGTGGTGTCGAGCAGCGATAGCAGGGTGGGTGCCGGTTCGTTGCGCAGGGTTTCGGAAATTTCCAGGTTGCGGCGTGTGCTGGCATCCAGCACGATGTATTCGCCCACCGGCTCCACCGCCAGTTCGCGAATGTGCGGCAGGGCCGTGCGCTGGGTGTGTTTGATGTAACCGAACAGCGCACCGGCTGCACGAATGGCCGTGTGCATGCCCTGGCAGCCGAAACCATCCAGGCTGGCGACGCCGAAGTGGCGGCAGAGTGTTTCGTTGCTGCTGTCCAGATCGAATTGCCAGTCCGGCAAGCGGGTGACGGCGGCGTTATTGGACGGAAGCGACAGCTCGCTTTGGTCGGCCAGCAGGATTTCCGCCGCGGCCAGACGCTCGATCTCGGTATTGAGCTGCGTCGTGGCGGTTTCGAACAGGCGGAACGTGCCGCTGGCAAGATTGAGCCAGGCAACCCCAAGGGTGGGGCCGCTGTTCAGCAGCGCGACGATACGCGCATCGCGCCGTTCATCCAGTAAGCTGGTGTCGGTGACGGTGCCGGGGGTGAGAATGCGTGCCACCTGCCGCTCGACCGGACCTTTGGAGGTGGCGGGGTCGCCCACCTGTTCGCAGATAGCCACCGATTTGCCCATTTTCAGCAGGCGGGCGAGGTACTGTTCGGCTGAGTGGTAGGGCACGCCGGCCATTTTGATCGGCTGGCCGGCCGACTGGCCGCGTGTGGTCAGGGTGATGTCGAGCAGGCGCGCCGCTTCAATGGCATCGTCGAAAAACAGCTCATAGAAATCCCCCATGCGGTAAAACAGCAGCATGTCGGGGTAGCCCGCCTTGATGCGCAGGTACTGCTGCATCATCGGCGTATGCTGGGCCGGCTTGTCTCCTGCCATTGCTGCAGGCTTACTTGTGGCTTTGGATGACGTTGAGCAGCTGGGCAAAAATCTTCGGGTTGCCCGTGACGATGTCGCCCGACTCCATGAAGCCTTCCTGGCCGTCCATGTCGGTCACCAGACCGCCGGCCTCCTGGATCAGCAGCACGCCGGCGGCGATGTCCCAGGGTTTCAGGCCAAATTCGAAGAAAGCGTCATAACGGCCGCAGGCAACATAGGCTAGGTCCAGCGAAGCGGAGCCGGGACGGCGCAGGCCGGAGGTCTTCTGCATCAGCTCGCGGGCAATGGCCAGGTAGCGGTCCATGAAACTGAAATCACGGTAGGGCACGCCAGTGCCGACCAGCGCCTGGGCCAGCTTGTCGCGCTTGGAAACGCGGATGCGGCGTTCGTTGAGGGTGGCGCCTTTGCCCTTGCTGGCGGTAAACAGATCGTTGCGGCTCGGATCGTAAATCACTGCCTGGGTCAGTTGGCCGTTGTGCTGCAGGGCAATGGACACAGCGTATTGCGGCAGACCGTGGAGGAAGTTGGTGGTGCCGTCGAGCGGGTCAATGATCCATACGTACTCGGACTCGCCCTGTGTGCCGCTCTCTTCTGCTAAAATTGCATGATTTGGGTAGGCGCCCAGCAGGGTTTCGATGATCGCGTTTTCTGCGGCGCGATCGACATCACTGACGAAATCGTTGAACCCTTTTTGCCCGACCGTCAGCCGTTCCAGATCGTTGGTGGCGCGGTTGATGATGTTGCCGGCAGTGCGGGCGGCCTTGATGGCCGTGGTGAGCATCGGGTGCATGAGGGATTCCGTCAGATTTTCAATGAGCAAAGTGTAATTTTACGGGGGGCGGAGTGGTCGAGCAAGTTGCATTGGACAATATTGCTATTGTGCTGTGCCGTCCGTTTCATCCTGGCAATATCGGATCGGCCGCGCGGGCCATGAAAACCATGGGTTTGCGCGACCTGCGGCTGGTCACGCCGCACCAGTTTCCCGACCCGCAGGCAGAAACCATGGCTTGCGGTGCGGTTGATGTGCTGGAAAGAGCCGGCGTATTTGCCAGCCTGCCCGAAGCACTGGCCGATTGCTCGCTGGTGGTTGGCTTGTCGGCCCGTACACGCAATCTCGCAGTGGAGGCGCGCGGCCCGCGCCAGGTGGCGGAGGAGCTGGCTGGCCTGGCACGGCAGCATAAGGTGGCGCTGGTGTTCGGCAACGAAACCTACGGTCTGAGCAATGAGGAATTGGGTTACTGTCAGGCCCTGGTGCATATTCCCGCCAATCCGGAATACAGTTCGCTCAACCTCGCCGCCGCCGTGCAGGTGATGTGTTACGAACTGCGCACGGCCAGCCTGGCCGGCGAAGAATCCGAGGCGACAACGGAGCTGGCCACCCAGGATGCCCTGGAAGGCTATTTTCAGCATCTGGAGCAGGTGCTGGTGCAGGTCGGTTTTCTTGATCCGGCCAGCCCGGGACGCATGATGCCGCGATTGCGCCGCCTGTATGCTCGCGCACGGCTGGAGCCGACCGAGCTGAATATTTTGCGCGGCATCCTGACGGAAACGCAGCGTAGTTTGAGTAAAGCTGCAGCGGATAACGTTGCGGGTAGCAAAGTTGACTAAAATTGTCGGGTATTTTAAGCTGGACTGACAGAGCTTGATCAAACAAAGGAAGATTCGTGTTCGACCGCTTGCGTGAAGACATTGCCGTGGTTTTCGACCGCGATCCGGCCGCCCGTTCCGGCTGGGAGGTGCTGACGACCTATCCCGGCGTGCATGCCATTCTGCTGCACCGTCTGGCTTCCTGGTTCTGGCGGCGCAAGCTGAAGTGGCTGGCGCGCTGGATTTCCTGGTTTGCCCGCTGGTTTACCGGCATCGAGATTCATCCTGGAGCAACCATCGGCCGCCGCGTGTTCATTGATCACGGCATGGGCGTGGTGATCGGCGAAACCGCCGAGATCGGCGATGACTGCACGCTTTATCACGGCGTCACGCTGGGCGGCACTTCGTGGAACAAGGGTAAGCGCCATCCTACGCTGGAGCATGGTGTCGTGGTCGGGGCGGGCGCCAAGATTCTCGGTCCGCTGCAAATCGGCGCCAACGCCAAAATCGGTTCCAATGCCGTAGTGGTGAAAGATGTGCCCGCCGAGGCCACGGCTGTAGGCATTCCGGCGCGCATTCTCGACGATTCGCAGAAAAAGCGTGCCGAGCAGGCCGCCACGCTGGGTTTTTCCGCCTATGCCATCAGCGCGGATATGAACGATCCCATGGTCAAGGCACTGCATGGTTTGCTCGATCATTCGGTGTCGACGGATCAGCGCCTGACCTGGGTTATCGCGCAGTTGCAGCAAATGGGTGCGAAACTGCCGGACGATTTTCCGCAACGCGATGCATTTGATGCGAACTATTTGAACAAAATAGTTGACTAAAATAGTGTGGTATCTTTACTTGACTAAAACAATCGGGTATTATCTGCCTCTACAGTAATAACTGACTGTATTCCGGAGGAAAAGGACCATGAGGCTGACAACGAAAGGGCGTTTTGCCGTAACCGCGATGGTGGATCTGGCGCTGCGAGGCGGCGAGGGTCCGGTTACGCTTGCGGGTATCAGCGAGCGGCAACGTATCTCGTTGTCCTATCTGGAACAGTTGTTCGGCAAGCTGCGCCGCCATGCGCTGGTGGAAAGCGTGCGCGGCCCGGGTGGCGGCTACTGTCTGGCCAAAGACATGCACAGCGTTTCCGTGGCCGACATCATTCGCGCTGTAGATGAGCCGATCGATGCGACCCAGTGCGGCGGCCGCGAAAACTGCCACGACGATCACCGCTGCATGACCCACGATCTGTGGACCAAGCTGAACGACAAGATTTACGAATACCTGGCGTCCGTGACGCTGGGCGATCTGGTGGAAAGCCAGCATGTGAAGAACATTGCCGTGCTGCAGGACAAACGTGAAGCGGTTCAGGCGGGTAAATCCGCCGCGTACGTCTGACACGGTCGTCGGGGTGTCCGCAGCGTGACGCAGGTCTACCTCGACAACAACGCAACCACGCGGATGGACGAGCGCGTGGCGGCAGCCATGCTGCCGTATATGACGGAAATTTATGCCAACCCGTCCAGCCGGCACCAGATGGGCCGGCAGGCACGGGCGGCGATTGATGAAGCGCGGGAGCAGGTGGCTGCCGCAGTCGGAGCCCATCCGAGCCAGGTGCTGTTCGTCAGCGGCGGCACGGAAGCCAATAACCTGGCGATTAAAGGGCTTGCGGCGATGCGGCCGGCCGCATCGGTGCTGGTAAGCGACATCGAGCACCCCAGTGTGCGCCAGCCGGTTGCCGAGCTGCAGGCGCAAGGCTGGCAGCTGCGGCGCATGCCGGTGGATGCCGCCGGACGGGTTGCGGTAGATGAAGTGGTGGCCAGTCTGGATCGTGATGTTGGTCTGGCGACGCTGATGCTTGCCAACAACGAAACCGGCGTGCTGCAGGATGTGGCAAAACTGGCCGAGCGGGTGCGCGCCGTAAAAGGCTGGATGCACAGCGATGCCGTGCAGGCACTGGGCAAGCTGCCGCTGGACTTCGCCAGTCTGGGGGTACATACCCTCAGCTTGTCGAGTCACAAGATTTACGGCCCCAAAGGCGTGGGTGCCCTGGTGTTCGATAAACGGGTAGAATTCGCCCCTCTGCTCACCGGTGGCGGTCACGAAAAGGGCCTGCGCGCAGGCACCGAAAATGTGCCGGCCGTTGTTGGTTTCGGCCTGGCCTGCCAGCTTGCCGTAGAGCGCCTGCCGCAGTATGCCGCATTGGCGCAATGGCGCGACAGTCTGGCGCAGGAAGTGGTGCAGCTGGGTGGAACGGTGTTCGGCATGGCCGCAGCGCGTTTGCCCAACACGGTGTTTTTCGCTTTCCCCGCTATCGAGGGCGAAACACTGGTGATGGAGCTGGACCGGCAGGGTTTTGCCATTGCCAGCGGCTCGGCCTGCTCCAGCGGTAAAACCGAGCCCAGCGCGGTGCTGCTGGCCATGGGCGTAGAGCCCGGCCTGGCGAAGGGCGCGGTGCGTGTCAGCCTGGGGCGTGATACCCGGGCCGAAGATGTAACGGAATTTGTTCGGGCACTGGCCGGCGTACTGCAGCGGTTGCGGCAGATGGCGGCCCTGGTGTCCGGTTGAACTTGGTAAAAAGAAGACGGAGTAGTGGGACATGGTCAAAACCCCGATTTACCTCGATTACGCAGCAACCACTCCGGTGGACCCGCGCGTAGCCGAAAAAATGATTCCTTACCTGGTTGAGCATTTCGGCAACCCGGCCAGCCGTTCCCACGTTTTCGGCTGGACTGCCGAAAAAGCGGTGGAAAACGCCCGCGAAGAAGTGGCGGCACTGATCAACGCCGACCCGAAGGAAATCGTCTGGACCTCCGGCGCCACCGAATCCAACAACCTGGCCATCAAGGGTGCTGCGCACTTCTATCAGGGCAAGGGCAAACACATCATCACCGTGAAGACCGAGCACAAGGCCGTACTCGACCCGTGCCGCGAACTGGAACGCCAGGGCTTTGAAGTGACCTACCTGGACCCGGAAGAAAACGGTCTCATCACTCTGGAAAAATTCACTGCCGCCATCCGCCCGGACACCATCCTGGCGTCCGTGATGTTCGTCAACAACGAAATCGGTGTGATCCAGGACATCGCCGCACTGGGCGAAATCTGCCGCGGCAAGGGCATCATTTTCCATGTCGACGCCGCTCAGGCAACCGGCAAGGTGGCGATTGACCTGCAGAATCTGAAAGTGGACCTGATGTCCCTGTCCGCGCACAAAACCTACGGTCCGAAAGGCATCGGCGCCCTGTATGTGCGCCGTAAGCCGCGTATCCGTATTGAAGCGCAAATGCACGGTGGCGGCCACGAGCGCGGCATGCGTTCCGGCACCCTGGCGCCGCATCAATGTGTCGGCATGGGCGAAGCCTACCGTCTGGCCCGTCTGGAAATGGACAGCGACAACCAGCGTATCCGCGCGCTGCGCGACCGCCTCTACACCGGCCTGAAAACCATCGAGGAAACCTACCTCAATGGCGATCTGGAAAAGCGCGTGCCGCACAACCTGAACCTGTCCTTCAACTTTGTTGAAGGCGAATCCCTGATCATGGCAATCAAGGAACTGGCCGTATCTTCCGGTTCGGCCTGTACGTCCGCCAGTCTGGAACCGTCTTACGTGCTGCGTGCCCTGGGCCGCAACGACGAACTGGCGCACAGTTCCATCCGTTTCTCCATCGGTCGCTTCACCACCGAAGAAGAAGTGGATTACGTCATCAGCCTGATGAAGGGCAAGATCGAGAAGCTGCGCGAAATGTCGCCCCTGTGGGAAATGTACAAGGACGGCATTGATCTGAACACCGTTCAGTGGGCTGCCCACTGAGCATTGCGAGTTAGGAGGCGAATATGTCTTACAGCGATAAAGTACTGGATCACTACGAAAACCCCCGTAACGTGGGTTCCTTCGAAAAAGGCGACGATACCGTGGGTACCGGCATGGTCGGTGCACCGGCCTGTGGCGACGTGATGAAGCTGCAGATCAAAGTGGGTGCGGATGGCAAGATTGAAGATGCCAAGTTCAAAACCTACGGCTGCGGTTCTGCTATTGCATCCTCTTCCCTGGTAACCGAATGGGTCAAGGGCAAGACGCTGGATCAGGCGCTGGAAATCAAGAACACCGCAATCGCCGAAGAACTGGCGCTGCCGCCGGTAAAAATCCACTGCTCGATTCTGGCCGAAGACGCCATCAAGGCGGCCGTGGCTGATTACAAGCAAAAGCACGGCGGCGCGTAAGAGGACAGTGCAATGGCAGTGACTCTGACTGAAAAAGCCGCCAAGCATGTAAGCAATTACATCAGCAAACGCGGTAAGGGCGTCGGTCTGCGTTTCGGCGTACGAACATCGGGCTGCTCCGGCATGGCCTACACGCTGGAGTTTGTCGACGAGCCGAACCCGGAAGATGTGAAGTTCGACAGTTTCGGCGTGTCCGTTTTTGTTGATCCGAAGAGCCTGCAGTTTCTTGACGGCACCGAGCTGGATTTCGTGCGCGAAGGCTTGAACGAGGGCTTCAAGTTCAACAACCCGAACGTAAAAGACGAGTGCGGTTGCGGCGAAAGCTTCAACGTCTGATCACGCGGTAAAGACGCACTGCAAAACCCGCTTGGCGGGTTTTGTGTTTTTAAAAGCTACGGTTTGATGCCATGGAATTTGATTTCAAACAGGACCACTTTGCACTGTTCGGCCTGCCGCAGACATTTGATGTGTCGGCCGATGCTCTGGAAGCAGCCTACCGCGACTGGCAGGCCAGGGTCCATCCAGACCGCTTTGCGCATGCTTCAGAAGCGGAAAAGCGCGCTTCCATGCAGTGGGCCACGCACGTCAACGAGGCTTATCAGACCCTGAAACAGCCGGTTGCGCGTGGCCGTTACATGCTCGGCCTGCATGGCGTGGATACCCAGGAAGAGTCCAATACCGCCATGGCACCGGCCTTCCTTATGCAGCAAATGGAATGGCGCGAAGCCTTGATGGATGCGAAAATGGCGTCCGATATCGACGCCCTGGAACAGCTGGAAAAAGAGCTCAGGCAGGAAATGCGTGCGCGCAGCAGCAGTCTGGGCCAGACCATTGACGTGGCCAAAGACTACAACCGCGCCGCCGAACAGGTGCGCGAGCTGCGCTTTGTCGAAAAACTGCTGCAGGAAATCAACCAGGCATACGATGCATTGGATGCCTGAAGCGCCTGAGTAACACAGAACCACACGAAAAAGACTGACTATGGCACTGTTGCAAATTGCTGAACCCGGAATGAGTACCGCCCCCCACCAGCATCGTCTGGCGGTTGGCATTGATCTGGGTACCACCAATTCTCTTGTGGCCACGGTACGCAATGCCATGAGCGTGGTGCTCAACGACGAAAGCGGCCGTGCGCTGCTGCCGTCCGTGGTGCGCTACTTCCCCGATGGCCACACCGATGTCGGCTATGCCGCCCAGAGCAAACAAAGCGAAGATCCGATGAACACCATCGTTTCGGTCAAGCGCTTCATGGGCCGGGGGCTGAAAGACATCACCAACCTGTCCAGTCTGCCGTACAAGTTTGTCGACGCGCCGGGCATGGCGCAGCTGAACACTGTTGCCGGCGTAAAAAGCCCGGTCGAGGTCAGCGCCGAAATCCTCAAAGTCCTCAAGCAGCGCGCTGAAGCGGCACTGGGCGGCGATCTGGTCGGTGCCGTCATCACCGTGCCGGCCTATTTTGACGACGCCCAGCGCCAGGCAACCAAGGATGCGGCCAAGCTGGCCGGCCTGCCGGTGCTGCGTCTGCTGAACGAACCGACTGCAGCGGCCGTGGCTTATGGTCTGGATAATGCCGCTGAAGGCATTTATGCAGTATATGACCTGGGCGGCGGCACCTTCGACATCTCCATTCTGCGTCTGACCAAAGGCGTGTTCGAAGTGCTCGCCACCAACGGCGATTCGGCACTCGGCGGCGACGACTTCGATCACCGCATTTACTGCTGGATGATCGAACAGGCCAAACCGGCGCCGCTGTCGGCACAGGACAGCCGTCTGCTCCTGACCAAGGCGCGTGAAGTGAAGGAAGCGCTCACCGACCATTCGCAAGTGCGCGCCACGGCGGTACTGTCCACCGGCGAAATCATTGATGCCGTGCTGACGGCGGACGCCTTCAAGGAAATGACCGCCAGTCTGGTCAACAAAACCCTTACTCCCACTCGCAAGGCGCTACGCGACGCGGGCGTGAGCGTAGACGAAGTAAAAGGCGTGGTCATGGTGGGAGGCTCCACCCGTATGCCGCAAATCCAGCAGGCCGTGGGCGACTTTTTTCAGCAGGAACCGCTCAACAACCTTGATCCGGATAAGGTCGTGGCCTTGGGTGCCGCCATCCAGGCCAACGTACTGGCCGGCAACAAGGCAGAAGACGACTGGCTGCTGCTGGACGTGATTCCCCTGTCTCTGGGCATGGAAACCATGGGCGGCCTGGTGGAAAAAGTCATTCCGCGCAACTCCACCATCCCGGTGGCGCGCGCCCAGGAATTCACCACCTTCAAAGACGGCCAGACTGCCATGGGCTTCCACATTGTGCAGGGCGAACGCGAGCTGGTGAGCGACTGCCGTTCCCTGGCCCGTTTCGAACTGCGCGGCATACCGCCCATGGTGGCCGGTGCTGCCCGCATCCGCGTCACCTTCCAGGTTGATGCCGACGGTCTGCTGTCCGTGTCTGCCAAAGAGCAGACCTCCGGCGTGGAAGCCTCGGTCATGGTCAAACCGTCCTATGGCCTGGCGGACGGCGACATCACCCGCATGCTACAGGAATCCTTCGATCATGCGCGCGACGACGTCGATGCACGCAAACTGCGCGAAGCGCAGATTGACGCTCAACGCCTCATCGAGGCCACCGAAGCGGCTCTGCAGGAAGATGGCGACGAATTGTTGTCCGCCGCAGAGCGCAGCCGGATCGATCAGGCCATTACCGCACTGCGAACCCAGTTGGCAAACGGCGACGCCCAGACCGTCAAGCAGGCCAGCGAAGTTCTGTCCCATGCCACTGACGACTTTGCCGCGCGGCGCATGGACAAAGGTATCAAGAAGGCCCTGGCGGGCCATACACTCGACGAAATCTAAGGGTTAAGAAAATGCCGCAAATCATTGTGCTGCCCCACGAAGAACTCTGCCCCGAAGGCGCCGTGCTGGAAGCCAAACAGGGCGAAACCATCTGTGACGTGCTGCTGGCAAACGACATCGAAATCGAGCACGCCTGCGAAAAATCGTGCGCCTGCACCACCTGTCACGTGATCCTGCGTGAAGGATTCGAGTCGCTGGAAGACGCCACCGACACCGAAGAAGACATGCTCGACAAAGCCTGGGGCCTGGAACCCACCTCGCGCCTGTCCTGTCAGGCCGTTGTTGCCGACGAAAATCTGGTGGTGGAAATTCCCAAATACACCATCAACCTGGCCCGCGAAGCCAACCACTAAGGAGTCAGCACCATGAAATGGACCGACACCCGCGAAATCGCCATTGCCCTGTCTGAAAAATACCCCGACACCGACCCGCAATACGTGCGCTTCACCGACCTGCACCAGTGGGTGTGTGGCCTGGACGGCTTCACCGACAGCCCGGATCATTCCAATGAAAAAATTCTCGAAGCGATCCAGATGACCTGGATCGATGAAATGGATTAATGCAATGAAATTGCAATGCAGGGCTTGCATACCATGCCCTGCATCGTTATAATTACGCCTTCTTTACGCGCTCGTAGCTCAGCTGGATAGAGTACTTGGCTACGAACCAAGGGGTCAGGAGTTCGAATCTCTTCGAGCGCGCCAGATAAAAAAGCCTGCAGAAATGCAGGCTTTTTCAATTCTACTTTCAATATCACTATTGCTTATGCCCAGGCGGTGGAATAGTCCACCGCCGCTGACACAGCTCATTACATATGGCAGGCCTTGCCGTCTGGTCCGGTTGCTTTGCCGGGGCGGCACTGGCTGTTGATGAAGGCGGCCAGGTCGACCGCTTCCTTGATGGTCAGCAAGCCGCCGCTGGTGTATGGCATATTGC
>JAJZTZ010000073.1 GCA_021847305.1 Pseudomonadota bacterium
CTGCGCTGATCGCGCCGATCGCGATGGAAGAAGGTCTGCGCTTCGCGATCCGCGAAGGCGGCCGTACCGTCGGCGCCGGTGTGGTGGCCAAGGTCATCGAGTAATCGGGTTATCGAGTAATCGAGTCGTTTTTTAAAACCGCGCGGCGTTTCTGACGCCGCCTTGCTCTTTAGGAACCAAGATGCAAAACCAGAAAATTCGTATTCGTCTGCGTGCTTTCGACTACCGTCTGATCGACCAGTCTGCTGCTCAAATCGTTGATACCGCCAAGCGCACCGGCGCTGTGGTAAAGGGTCCGGTTCCGCTGCCGACGCGCATCGAGCGTTTTGACGTGCTGCGTTCTCCGCACGTTAACAAAACCTCGCGCGATCAGCTGGAAATTCGTACGCACATGCGTCTGATGGACATCATCGACCCGACCGACAAGACCGTTGACGAGCTGATGAAGCTCGATCTGCCGGCCGGTGTGGATGTGGAAATCAAACTGTAAGACAGTACGAAATACAGGCTGGGCAGTGCAAGGGTGAACAAAATGCTTGTTCACCCTTGTTTTTTCATTGTATAATGCCCAGCTTTTCGTATCCCGGTCAATCGAAACCGGGCCTTTGATAACTAAAGGAAATAGAATATGAGCCTAGGACTTGTCGGTCGCAAGATTGGCATGACCCGCGTATTTACCGAAGACGGCGTGTCCGTTCCGGTGACTGTGCTGGACGTGTCCAATAATCGTGTCGCGCAAATCAAGACCCAGGATAGCGATGGCTATTCTGCGGTTCAGGTCGCCTTCGGCGAGCGCCGTAACAACCGTGTTACCAAACCCATGGCGGGTCAGTACAAGAAAGCCGGTATTGATGCCGCAGCCATGCTGCGCGAATTCCCGGTGAATGCTGATCAGCTGAACGGCATTGAAGTGGGTCAGGCGCTGCCTGCCACCCTGTTCTCTGCCGGCCAACTGGTTGACGTAACCGGCACTACACACGGTAAAGGTTTTACCGGTACCATCAAACGCCATAACTTCAGTTCCCAGCGTGCTTCCCATGGTAACTCCCGTTCGCACAATGTGCCGGGTTCCATCGGTATGGCGCAGGATCCGGGTCGTGTATTCCCGGGTAAGCGCATGGCCGGTCACATGGGTGCGGTCAAGTGCACCACCCAGAATCTGGAAGTCGTGCGTGTGGATGAAGCGCGCCAGTTGCTGCTGGTTAAAGGTGCTGTGCCGGGTTCCAAGGGCGGCAACGTGATTGTTCGTCCGGCAGTGAAAGCGGGGGCATAATGGATCTGAAACTGATCGACGACAAGGGCCAGGCGAAATCTACGCTGGCTGCGTCCGACAACGTGTTCGGTCGTGAATTCAATGAAGCGCTGATTCACCAGGTGGTGGTGGCCTACATGGCCAATGCGCGCTCTGGCAATCGCAAGCAGAAAGACCGCGAAGAAGTTAAGCACTCCACCAAAAAGCCGTGGCGTCAGAAGGGTACCGGTCGTGCGCGTTCCGGTATGACCTCTTCGCCGATCTGGCGTGGTGGTGGTCGTACCTTCCCGAATTCTCCGGAAGAGAACTTCAGCCAGAAGGTTAACCGTAAAATGTATCGCGCCGCTGTGGCGAGCATTTTCTCCAAGCTGGCTGCCGACGGCCGTCTGGTTGTGGTAGACGACTTCAAGCTGGATGCGCCCAAGACCAAGCTGCTGGCGCAGAAGCTGAAGGGCATGGGTATGGAAAGCGTGATGGTGATTACTCATGCTCTCGACGACAACCTGTACCTGTCTTCGCGCAACCTGCCGCATGTGCTGGTCGTTGAGCCGAAGGCTGCCGATCCGGTGAGCCTGGTGCACTACGACAACATCGTTATGACGCGCGATGCAGTCAAGCAATTCGAGGAGATGTACGTATGAACGCGCCGGTTATGAAACAGGAGCGTCTGATGCAAGTGATTCTTGCACCGCAGATCTCCGAGAAAGCGACCTTTATCGCTGAAAAGAACGAGCAGATCGTTCTGCGTGTGGTGAATGATGCCACCAAGCCTGAAGTGAAGGCCGCCGTTGAGCTGTTGTTCAAGGTGCAGGTTGAGAGCGTGCAGATTGCCAATATGAAGGGCAAGCAAAAACGCTTCGGTCGTACCGTGGGCCGCCGCAAGGACTGGAAAAAGGCATTTGTGTGCCTGAAGCCGGGTCAAGAAATTAACTTTGCAGCCGGCGAATAGGAGTTGATGTCATGCCAATCGTGAAAATGAAACCAACTTCCGCTGGTCGCCGCGCGCAAGTGCGCGTGGTTACCCCGGGGCTGCACAAGGGCCGTCCTCACGCCGCGCTGGTGGAAAAGCAAAGCAAGAACGCCGGTCGTAACAACAACGGTCGTATCACCACCCGTCACCAGGGTGGTGGTCACAAGCAGCACTACCGCTTCATCGATTTCCGTCGCAACAAGGACGGCATCGTGGCCAAGGTAGAGCGCATTGAATATGATCCGAACCGTACAGCGCACATCGCGCTGCTGTGCTACGCCGATGGCGAGCGCCGTTACATCCTGGCCCCGCGCGGTCTGGCTGTCGGTTCCCAGGTGGTGAGCGGTTCCGAGGCGCCGATCAAGATCGGCAATACCCTGCCGCTGCGCAACATTCCTGTGGGTTCGACCATTCACGCCATCGAGATGCTGCCGGGCAAGGGTGCGCAGATTGCGCGCGCTGCCGGTACTTCCGTTCAATTGCTCGCACGTGAAGGCAGCTACGCTCAGTTGCGTCTGCGCTCTGGTGAAATTCGCAAGGTGCATGTAGATTGCCGCGCCACTATCGGTGAAGTGGGCAATGAAGAACACTCCCTGCGCTCAATTGGTAAAGCCGGTGCTCAGCGCTGGCGCGGTATCCGCCCCACCGTTCGCGGTGTGGTGATGAACCCGATCGACCACCCGCACGGTGGTGGTGAAGGCCGTACCGCAGCCGGTCGCGATCCGGTTAGCCCATGGGGTACGCCGACCAAAGGTTATCGTACTCGTCGCAACAAACGCACCAGCGGCATGATTGTTCGCCGCCGCTATGCATAAGGGGTGAAGCATGCCACGTTCGATTAAAAAAGGCCCGTTCGTAGACGGCCATCTGCTGAAAAAAGTGGAAACCGTTATTGCTACCAACGACAAGCGCCCGGTGAAAACCTGGTCGCGTCGTTCCACCGTTCTGCCGGAATTCGTTGGTCTGACCATCGCCGTGCACAACGGCCGTCAGCATGTACCGGTGTATGTGAATGAAAACATGGTTGGTCACAAGCTGGGCGAATTCGCTCTGACCCGTACTTTCAAGGGTCATGCGGCTGACAAGAAAGCCAAGAGGTAAGTGCGATGAACGTATCTGCTATTTTGCGCGGTACCCGCTTGTCTGCTCAGAAAGGTCGCCTGGTGGCTGACCAGATTCGTGGTCTGCCGGTGGACAAGGCGTTGAACATTCTGGCTTTCAGCCCGAAAAAGGGTGCTGAAATCATCAAGAAGGTGCTGGAGTCCGCCATCGCCAATGCCGAGCACAATGAAGGCGCCGACATTGACGAGCTGAAGGTGACTTCCATCTATGTCGATGAAGGTCCGACCCTGAAGCGCTTCACTGCGCGTGCCAAAGGCCGCGGTAACCGCATCCTGAAACCTACCTGTCACATCACTGTGACTGTTGGCGATAAATAAGGAAGAGTTATGGGACAGAAAATTAATCCGACAGGCTTCCGTCTGGCTGTTCAGCGTAACTGGACTTCCCGCTGGTATGCCAACAGCCGTGATTTCGCCGGTATGCTGCAAGACGACATCAAGGTGCGCGATTTCCTGAAGAAAAAGCTGGCTCACGCCGCTGTCAGCAAGATCGTCATCGAGCGTCCGGCCAAGAGCGCCAGCATTACCATTCACAGCGCCCGTCCAGGTGTGGTGATTGGCAAGAAGGGCGAGGACATCGAATCCCTCAAGGCGCAGCTGAAGAAGATGCTGGGCGTGCCCGTATCGCTGAATATCGCTGAAGTGCGCAAGCCGGAAATCGACGCTCAGCTGATCGCCGACAGCATCGGCAGCCAGCTGGAGAAGCGCGTGATGTTCCGCCGCGCCATGAAACGCGCCATGCAGAACGCCATGCGCCTGGGCGCTCAAGGCATCAAGATCGAGTGTTCCGGCCGTCTGAACGGTATCGAGATCGCACGTACCGAATGGTACCGCGAAGGCCGCGTGCCTCTGCATACCCTGCGTGCTGACATTGACTACGCGCTGTCCGAAGCCAAAACCACCTACGGTATCCTGGGTATCAAGGTGTGGGTGTTCAAGGGCGAAGTGATCGGTCGCGGTGAGGCTGCTGTTGCTGCGCCTGCCGAGCCGGAAAAGAAGGGTAAAAAGTCGGGGGTGAAACATGCTGCAGCCAGCTAGAACCAAATACCGCAAACAGCAAAAAGGCCGCAACACCGGTCTGGCAACCCGTGGTACCAAGGTGAATTTCGGCGACTTCGGTCTGAAGGCCGTCGGCCGCGGCCGTCTGACCGCGCGTCAGATTGAAGCTGCGCGTCGTGCCATGACACGTCACATCAAGCGTGGCGGCCGCATCTGGATTCGCGTGTTCCCGGACAAGCCGATTTCCAGCAAGCCGGCTGAAGTGCGTATGGGTAACGGTAAGGGCAGTCCCGAGTACTTCGTGGCTGAAATCCAGCCGGGTAAAGTGTTGTATGAAATGGATGGTGTTGCCGAAGAACTGGCGCGTGAAGCATTCCGCCTGGCAGCTGCTAAGCTGCCGATCGCCACGACCTTCGTGACCCGTCAGATTGGGAGCTAAGCGATGAAAGCAAGTGAATTGCGCGGCAAGAATGTACAAGAGCTGAAAGAGGAACTGGTTTCCCTGCTGAAAGCTCAATTTGGTATGCGTATGCAACACGCCACCCAGCAACTGACCAAGGTCAGCGAGCTGAACAAGGTGCGTAAGGACATCGCGCGTGTTCGTACCATTCTGACTGAGAAGGCGAAGCAAGCATGAATGCCGAAGCTAAAGTAGTGCGTACCCTGGTTGGGCGCGTGGTAAGCGACAAAATGGACAAGACCGTGACCGTTCTGGTTGAGCGTCAGGTTAAGCACCCGCTGTACGGCAAGATCGTGCGCAAGTCCAACAAATACCATGCGCACGACGAAAGCAACGAGTGCCATGTGGGCGATACCGTGGAAATCTGCGAATCCCGTCCGCTGTCTCGTACCAAAACCTGGACTGTCAGCAAGCTGGTGCAAAAAGCAATCTAAACGATTGTTGAAGAATTAGCTTGCAAAGCGGAATTCCTGCTGGTAGAATTCCGCTTTTTTCATCCCTGCGGCTGCGGTCTGGGTTTGCCAGGGTTCCAAGACTGTTCCGCCGAGCGGTATAAGTTGGAGTTTATTCTCTATGATTCAAATGCAATCCATGCTGGATGTTGCTGACAACACCGGTGCGCGCAGTGTTATGTGCATCAAGGTGCTGGGCGGCTCCAAGCGGCGTTATGCCAATATTGGCGACATTATCAAGGTCAGCATCAAGGATGCTGCCCCGCGTGGTCGCGTGAAAAAGGGTGACGTGTACAACGCGGTTGTCGTTCGTACCGCCAAGGGCGTTCGCCGCCCCGATGGTTCCATCATCAAGTTCGACGGCAATGCGGCAGTGTTGCTGAACAACAAGCTGGAGCCGATCGGTACCCGTATTTTTGGCCCGGTAACTCGTGAGCTGCGCTCGGAGCGATTCATGAAGATCGTTTCGCTTGCTCCGGAAGTGCTGTAAGGAGAGGTCATGCGCAAGATTCGCAAAGGTGATGATGTTGTCGTGATCGCGGGCAAGGACAAGGGCAGACGTGGCCTGGTTCAGTCCGTTCTGGCTAACGGCAAGGTGGTTGTGGCGGGTGTGAATGTGGTTAAGAAGCACCAGAAACCGAACCCGATGAGTGGCAATCCTGGCGGTATCGTCAGCAAGGAAATGCCGGTTGAGGCCTCCAATGTGGCCATCTTCAACCCGGCTACCCAGAAAGCTGATCGTGTTGGTATCAAACTGCTTGAGGACGGCAAGAAGGTTCGCTTCTTCAAGTCCAATGGCGAAGTGCTCGGCGCGTAAGGGGATTCAGCATGGCTCGTCTGCAAGAATTTTATAGTGCGGAAGTCTCCAAGCAGCTGATGCAGCAGTTTGGCTACAAGTCCGTAATGGAAGTGCCGCGCATTACCAAGATCACCCTGAACATGGGTGTGGGTGAGGCGGTTGGCGACAAGAAGGTAATGGAAAACGCCGTGGCGGATATGGAGAAGATTGCCGGTCAGAAGCCGGTAGTGACCCTGTCCAAGAAGTCCATTGCCGGCTTCAAGATTCGTGATAACTATCCGGTCGGCTGCAAGGTGACCCTGCGCCGCGATCGTATGTATGAATTCCTGGATCGCCTGGTTACCATCGCGATTCCGCGTATTCGCGACTTCCGTGGTGTGGCTGGCAAGTGCTTCGATGGTCGTGGCAATTTCAACATGGGTGTGAAAGAGCAGATCATTTTCCCGGAAATCGAATACGACAAGATCGATGCGCTGCGTGGTATGAACATTACCATCACCACCACCGCGAAGACCGATGCGGAAGCCAAGGCGCTTCTGGCTGCGTTCAAGTTCCCGTTCAAGAATTGAGGTTGGCATGGCAAAGAAAGCACTAATCAACCGTGAGCAGAAGCGTCGCGACACAGCAAACAAGTTTGCTGCCAAGCGTGCTGCGCTGATCGCCGCGATGAACGATGCCAATCTGAGTATCGAAGAACGCATGGCTGCTCGCGATAAATTCAACAAGCTGCCGCGTAACGCCAGCCCGTCCCGTCAGCGTAATCGCTGTGCGCTGACCGGTCGTCCGCGTGGCGTGTTCAGCAAGTTCGGTCTGGGCCGTATCAAGCTCCGTGAAGTCGCCATGCGTGGCGAAATCCCGGGTCTGGTCAAAGCCAGCTGGTAATCTAGGGAGAAGTCAAGATGAGTATGTCTGATCCGATCGCTGACATGCTGACCCGTATTCGCAACGGTCAGCAAACTGAAAAAGCGACTGTGGTGATGCCTTCTTCCAAGCTGAAGCTGGCGATTGCAAAAGTGTTGAAAGACGAAGGTTACATCGAGGATTTCCGTACCTCGAGCACCGACGGCAAAACCTCGCTGGAAGTGACCCTGAAGTATTATGCAGGTCGTCCGGTTATCGAGCGTATTGACCGCGTGAGCAAGCCTGGTCTGCGCATCTATCGTGGCAGCAATGATCTGCCGCGCGTGATGAATGGTCTTGGGGTGGCGATCGTATCCACTTCCAAGGGTGTGATGCCTGATTACAAAGCGCGTGCTGCCGGTATCGGCGGTGAAGTGCTCTGTACCGTAGCGTAAAGGGGTAAAGCATGTCCCGTGTTGCTAAAAATCCTGTAAAGGTTCCCGGCGGCGTGGAAGTGACCCTCGGTGCAGATATCATCACCGTTAAAGGTCCGCTGGGTGTGTTGTCCCAGCGCGCGCACAAGGATGTAACCGTAGAGCGCAAGGACGACGAACTGCTGTTCGCTCCGGCTGCTACTACACATGAATCGCACGCTCTGTCCGGCACCTATCGCGCACTGATCGCCAATATGGTTAAAGGTGTGACGGCCGGTTACGAGAAAAAGTTGAACCTGGTCGGCGTGGGCTACAAGGCCCAAGCCCAGGGTGACAGCCTCAATCTGGCTCTTGGTTTCTCCCACCCGGTTGTGCACAAGATGCCGGCCGGTGTGAAAGTGGAAACGCCCAGTCAGACTGAAATTGTGCTGAAGGGTATCGACAAGCAAGTGGTTGGTCAGGTTGCCGCGGAAATCCGTGCATACCGTGAACCCGAGCCTTATAAGGGCAAGGGCGTTCGCTATGCCGATGAAGTGGTGATTCTGAAAGAAACCAAGAAGAAGTGATGAGGCGTTAAATGGCCATGATCAAGAAAGAATCCCGTCTGCGTCGCGCCCGCAAAGCGCGCGCCAAGATTGCCGAACTGCGTGTGCCGCGCTTGACCGTGCATCGCACCAACAGCCACATCTACGCCCAGATCATCGATGGCGTAGCCGGCAAGGTTCTGGCAAGTGCTTCCACTTTGGAAAAAGAGGTGCGTGGCGATGTGAGCAACGGCGGCAACAAGGATGCGGCAAGTTTTGTTGGCAAGCGCCTGGCCGAGAAAGCCAAGGCGGCTGGCGTCGAAAAAGTTGCTTTCGATCGTTCCGGTTTCCAGTATCACGGTCGCGTGAAGGCGCTGGCTGATGCCGCGCGTGAAAACGGCCTGGTATTCTAAGGGGTAGCAAATGGCTAAGCACGAAATGGAAGAACGTAACGACTCTCTGCGCGAGAAGATGGTTGCCATCAACCGCGTAACCAAAGTGGTAAAGGGTGGTCGTATTCTGGGCTTCGCTGCCCTGACCGTGGTCGGTGATGGCGACGGTGGTATTGGTATGGGTAAGGGCAAGGCCCGCGAAGTGCCGGTAGCGGTGCAAAAGGCAATGGACGAGGCCCGTCGCAAAATGGTCAAGGTGCCGCTGAAAAACGGTACCCTGCATCATACCGTTGTCGGCAAGCACGGTGCGGCCGTAGTGCTGATGCAACCGGCAACCGAAGGTACCGGTATTATTGCCGGCGGTCCGATGCGTGCCGTATTTGAGGTGATGGGCGTGACCAACGTACTGGCCAAGTGCCAGGGTTCCACCAACCCGTACAACGTTGTCCGCGCAACCCTCAATGGTCTGCAGTCCCTGTATACGCCGGCTGATGTTGCGGCCAAGCGTGGCAAGTCTGTGGAAGAAATTCTGGAGCAGGCAAATGGCTAAGGCTTCTGACAAAAAAATCAAGGTGACTCTGGTTAAGAGCCTGATCGGTACTCGTCAGGACCATCGCGCCACCGTGCGCGGCCTGGGTCTGCGTCGTCTGAATCATACTGTCGAACTGGAAGATACTCCGGCAGTACGTGGCATGATCAACAAGATCAGCTACATGGTTAAGTGTGAGGCTTGATATGCAGTTGAACGGAATTAAACCCGGTGCAGGTGCCAAACATGCCAAACGCCGCGTAGGCCGTGGTATTGGTAGTGGTCTGGGCAAAACTGCCGGACGTGGTCATAAAGGTCAGAAGTCCCGTGCAGGCGGCTTCCACAAGGTGGGCTTCGAGGGCGGCCAGATGCCGCTGCATCGTCGCCTGCCGAAGCGCGGCTTTGTTTCCCTGTCGCGTGACGCGATCGCCCAGGTTCGCACCTCCGAGCTGGCGGCAGTTGAGGCAGACGTGATTGATCTGCTGGCGCTGAAGCAGGCCGGTCTGGTGCCGATGAAGGCGCTGTCCGCCAAGGTATTCATGTCCGGCGACGTGGCCAAGGCGTACAAGTTGTCTGGTGTTTCGGTTACGGCCGGTGCGCGTGCAGCCATTGAAGCCGCTGGCGGCAATATCGCTGAATAAGGGAGCAGATTGTGGCGCAAGGGCAGGCAGCAGGTGTGAATTCCGCTAAGTTCGGCGATCTGAAACAGCGGGTGATTTTCCTGTTGCTTGCCCTGGTCGTATACCGCGTCGGCGCGCATATTCCCATTCCCGGCATCGATCCGGCACAGTTGGAGGCATTCTTCAATTCGCAGTCGGGCGGCATCCTGGGTATGCTGAATATGTTTTCCGGCGGCGCCCTGTCCCGTTTTACGCTGTTTGCGCTGGGTATCATGCCGTACATCTCTGCTTCCATTGTGATGCAGTTGCTGTCGGTTGTTTCGCCCAAGCTGGAAGCGCTGAAAAAAGAGGGTGAGGCGGGTCGCCGCAAGGTGACGCAATACACTCGCTATGCGACCGTCGGTCTGGCCCTGTTTCAGGCCCTCGGTATCGCCATCGCATTGGAATCGCAGGCCGGTCTGGTTGTGACTCCGGGCTTTATGTTCCGCTTTACCACGGTGATTACCCTGGTGACGGGCACCATGTTTTTGATGTGGCTGGGCGAGCAAATCACCGAGCGGGGTCTGGGAAACGGGATTTCCATGATCATTTTCGCCGGTATTGTTTCCGGTCTGCCGCATGCTATTGGCGGCACGCTTGAATTGGCCAGTACGGGGGCATTTTCGATTCCTCTGGTGCTGATCCTGTTTGCGGTCGTAATGGTCGTAACTTGGGTGGTGGTGTTCGTGGAACGCGGCCAGCGCAAGATTATTGTGAATTACCCCAAGCGTCAGGTGGGACGTCAGATCGTCGGCGGTCAGACCAGCCATCTGCCGTTGAAGCTGAATATGGCCGGTGTGATACCGCCGATTTTCGCTTCGAGCATTATTTTGTTCCCGGCGACGTTGGCCGGCTGGTTCGGTAGCTACAATGGACTTTCGTGGCTGCGTGATCTGGGGGACAAATTGGCTCCGGGACAGCCTTTGTATGTGTTTACGTATGCTGCCGCAATTTTGTTTTTCGCCTTCTTCTATACCGCTCTGGTATTCAACCCGAAGGAGACGGCGGACAACCTGAAGCGCAGCGGTGCATTTTTGCCCGGTATCCGTCCGGGTGATCAAACTGCACGCTACATCGACAAGATTATGGGGCGGCTGACGCTGATCGGCGCGATCTACATCACGCTGGTGTGTTTGCTGCCGGAGTTTCTGATCGTGGGTCTGAATGTGCCGTTCTATTTTGGCGGTACCTCGCTGCTGATTATTGTTGTGGTAACCATGGATTTCATGGCGCAGGTGCAGGCGTACCTGATGTCGCAGCAATACGAAAGTCTGCTGAAGAAGGCAAACTTCAAGGGCAATATGCCTTTGCGGTAATTATTAACCAATTTATAGAGTGATATGTCGAAGGAAGATACCATTCAGATGCAGGGCGAGGTTCTTGAGAACCTGCCCAATGCAACGTTCCGTGTGAAGCTGGAAAACGGTCATGTGGTACTTGGACATATCTCGGGCAAAATGCGCATGCACTACATCCGTATTCTGCCCGGTGACAAGGTAACGGTTGAACTGACGCCGTACGATCTGACTCGTGCGCGTATCGTGTTCCGTTCGAAGTAATTTTTGTTATTAGAGCTGACAGCTAGCGCTGGCAAGGAGTAAGCAAATGAGAGTACAGGCTTCGGTAAAGAAAATCTGCCGCAAGTGCAAGGTTATCAAACGTAAAGGCGTTGTGCGCGTGATTTGTGAAGATCCGCGTCATAAACAACGTCAAGGGTAATTGACGCTTGCTACGGCTAGCTGTTAAAATTTAAAACTTTTCGCTTTCTGGGGTAACGATATGGCCCGCATCGCAGGGGTAAATATTCCGAACCATCAACACGCTGAAATCGCGCTGA
>JAJZTZ010000002.1 GCA_021847305.1 Pseudomonadota bacterium
GGAATACTCTTTTGCCGTGTGAATTTTGCATAATCAGCCCTTTGTGATGAATTCGGAGTTGCTGAACGCGGAGGAGGCAGCTGTGCCGCCCGGAAATACATATAAAGACGATAGATTCGCAGAGTGATGTTTTGACATAACAAAGGCGAGTTTTTCGCCTTTGCGATAACCCACCAATGCCAATACAGGAGATTTGCGGGAAAACTGCGAAGTTTGACATTGGCCAGAATCGCAGCCACAAAAAGGCAAAAAATGCCCGCTAGCATAAACAGCCAAAAATCTGACCACTCCTGCGGGAAGATGAGATTTATCGATTGGCCATTGCTTCGGTAGAGTGTGGCGATCATTGATCTTTTCGGCGGATATTTATGCCGAGTTAGGCGGCATTGGCTGAAAAATTACCTGATCGCTCATGGATGTATCTTTTCGTTTTTTGCCAGCATTTGCACAAATTGCGCAATCTTCTTTGCGCGAGTTTCGGCATTCTTTGCTGTTTGAATCCTGAACAGAACGGCATATCTATTACGACGATCAAGCGTTTCGAAGAACTGCTTTGCCGGCGCGTTGTCATTCAGGGCTGATTGAAAATCTTCGGGCACAGAAGACCTGCTTGCAGAGTCGTAAGCAGCATCCCAGCGACCATCAAGCTGGGCTCGCTTGATCTCTTTGAGCCCGGCGGGGGTCATCTTGCCTGATTGGATGAGAGCAAGCGCCTTTTCTTTGTTGAGTTTTGACCAAACGCTCTTCACCGAACGTGGCGTGACCTTTTGCAGCCAGTACTGATCGTCTTGCGCTTTTTTCTGTCCATCGATCCAGCCGAAGCAAAGCGCCACTTCAATAGCCTCATCGTATGACATTGACCGCACAGTCCCCCCTTTTTTCGCTAATTGCAGCCACACGCCGGATGACGTGCTATGGTTTTCCGTTAGCCATTTGAGCCAGTCCGGTTGCTGTTCAAAAAGCCGGACTGGCAGGGTGTCGGGTTTTTTCTGCGAATTGTTTTCCATTGCTATGCCTAACTTTGAATTCACAGGCTGGCGCGGCTTGGCGTGCGGATCCGGTGCATAATCAGTTGCCCCATACCGATCTGGCGACTGCATGGGGTTTATTTCAACGGCAAATAAACATCGGTAATCATTTCTTCTTCATGCACATTCGGCCCGACATTGACGTAGTGGAAGAACATCGGGAAATCGCCGGGTAACTCGCCACTCATCGGTAACCACGTTTCATACAGATAGACGGCCGCTTTGTTGTTCGAACGAGAGCCAATATCTCGCGCAAGAGCGCAGCGCCGACTCGGAATGATTTTGTTCAAGATGCCATAAGGGTTGGCCCCAACCTCATGTTCGATGGACAGGCAGAAGTCGACGCGATGCTGGGAGGCTGGAGTAGTCCGGGGATCCGTGTAATGAACCCCATAGCTTCTGTATTTCGATTGATCCAGAAGGCGGTGCTCAAGTTTCCAGGCGATAAGCTTGCGCGCAGTGTCATATTCGAGCGCAGGCGATCCATAATGTTCAATTGCAGCAACCTTCGTTTCCGGGAAAACGATAATCTTGACGTCCATAAGAACAGAAATCCTGGTGTGAGGCCTGACGTTTGAGATAACCGGACCGCCCAACAGCGCAGCTGTTGGGCGGTCCGGTTGATTGAGGGGTTAGAGTCCATATGGTTATGGTTTGACTGACATATCAATGACGATGGGCAACGCGCCACTATCGCAGGTGGGCGGTGGTGGCGCGCGAAGCAATTCCATAGCGGCGGCGAAACATGCGGCGGTATTGGTGTTTGGCTCGTAGGCTATGTGCGTGAACTGGCCGTCTTGTGAGACGTCCGCGACGACGGTGAATTTTTCTGTGCTAGCGCCAGCTCGCGACGTGCACTCTTGCATTGCGGACGCCAAAGAGGGGCCAATGGCCGGGTACATCCCATTTTTGAAATACTCGGCGGTGGCCTTCTGCTCTTCAACCCTTTTTGCCAAGGCGACACGCTCCGCAAACGATGTGGCTTCGGCAGCACTTGCCTGAAAGGCCAAGATGCTGAACGCGACAATGTATGCACGGCATAGGTGGCTCATGGGCTCTAACTCTAATTAGACACCCTAAAAGGTGTCATCAAACACACCTTCAAGGTGTATAAAAAGGTGTAACTAAAAAATTTAATCATAATATCAATTAATTAGGATTTTTCTCGTCTTTTAGGGCACCCTAAATGAACCGACAAAGACACCTTGCTTCTGGCAGTACTGCAGTATTGGCATGTTCATTTTATTGGTGTTAGGCGTGAGCCTGATCTTTAGGAATCATATCTTTTCGATGCATTTGTGACAAACTGGTGTGGCTATTCACCGTTTCTCACTTTTTCGGTGCAATGGAAATAAAAAAGGCGAAGGTGTTACCCTTCGCCTTTTTCTGTTCGCTGCTTACAGCTCGCCACTCACACCTTATGGTGCTCCTGTCGCATCTGCGGAAACAGGATCACGTCGCGGATGGACGGTGCGTCGGTGAGCAGCATGACCAGGCGGTCGATGCCGATGCCTTCGCCGGCGGTGGGGGGCAGGCCGTATTCCAGGGCGCGGATGTAGTCGGCGTCGAAGTGCATGGCTTCAGCGTCGCCGGCGTCTTTCTGGCGCACTTGTTCCATGAAGCGTTCGGCCTGGTCTTCGGCGTCGTTCAATTCTGAGAAACCATTCGCTATTTCACGGCCGACAATAAACAGTTCGAAGCGTTCAGTGATGTCCGGGTTGGTGTCGCTGCGGCGCGCCAGCGGGGACACTTCAGCCGGGTAGTCGATGATGAAGGTGGGCTGCCACAGCTGGGTTTCGGTGGTTTCTTCGAAGAAGCTCAGTTGCAGGCCGCCGATGCCGTCTTCCGGCTTGTACTTGGCCTTCATCTGGTCCATGGTGCTGGTGAGGAAGGCACGGTCGTTAAGCTGTTCCACAGTGTATTGCGGGTTGTATTTGCGGATGGCTTCGACGATGGTGAGGCGGTCGAACGGTTTGCCCAGATCGACTTCCTTGCCCTGATAATTCACCACGTTGGTGCCCAGCACTTTGCTGGAGATGCTGCGGAACATCTGCTCGGTGAAGTCCATGAGGTATTTGTAGTCGCGGTAGGCCTCGTAGAATTCCATCATGGTGAATTCCGGGTTGTGGCGCGTGCTCATGCCTTCGTTGCGGAAGTTGCGGTTGATTTCGAATACTTTTTCAAAGCCGCCGACCACCAGGCGCTTGAGGTAGAGTTCCGGCGCGATGCGCAGGTAGAGTTCGGTATCCAGCGCGTTGTGGTGGGTGACGAAGGGCTTGGCATTGGCGCCGCCGGGGATGGGGTGCATCATGGGCGTTTCCACTTCCAGGTAGCCCCAGCCGGTCATGAATTCGCGCATGGCCTGGATGATCTTGGAGCGCACCAGGAAGGTGTGGCGCGCTTCTTCGTTGGTGATCAGGTCCAGGTAGCGCTGGCGGTATTTCTGTTCCTGGTCGGTAAGGCCGTGGAATTTTTCCGGCAGCGGGCGCAGGGATTTGGTCAGCAGGCGCAGTTCAGAGCAGCGGATGGACAGTTCGCCCTTGTTGGTTTTGAACAGGGTGCCGCGGCAGGCGATGATGTCGCCCATGTCCCAGTGCTTGAAGGCTTCGTGCACGTCCGCACCCACGCCTTCGTCGTTGATGTAGAACTGCATGCGACCGGTGCCGTCCTGCACGGTGGCGAAGCTGGCCTTGCCCATGACGCGCTTGAGCATCATGCGGCCGGCGTAGGCAACCTGCACGTTGAGGCTTTCCAAGTCCTCTTTGGACTTGTCTTCGTACTGGCCGATGATGTAGTTGGCGCAGTGCTCGCGCTGGAAGTCGTTGGGGAAGGCGACGCCCTGTTTGCGCAGCTCACCCAGTTTGGCGCGGCGTTCGCCGATGATCTGGTTTTCGTCTTCGGCGGAAGGGATCAGTTCTTCGTTAAGGGTGCTGGTCATCGGATTATTCCTTAAAAATGAAGTACACCGCGCCCATCAGGCACAGTGACGCCCACAGATAATTGAGGGTGAGCTGCTGGCGCATGTAGAGCATGGCAAACGGAGCGAACACGGCCAGGGTGATCACTTCCTGCATGATTTTCAGCTGCGGCAGGGACAGCGCGGTAAAGCCGATGCGGTTGGCCGGCACCTGCAGCATGTATTCGGCCAGCGCGATGCACCAGCTGATGAGGGCGGCCGTCCACCAGGGCTTGTCGGCCAGGTTTTTCAGATGCGCGTACCAGGCAAAGGTCATGAACACGTTGGATAACGTGAGCAGGATGGCGGTTTGCAGGACGACGGGCATGGTGACTGGGCCGGGGCAAGTGGTTAAACGCCCTGCTTGAGGCTGGCGGCGATGAAGTCGTCCAGCGCGCCATCAAGCACGGCCTGGGTGTTGCCGACTTCGTGGTTGGTGCGCAGATCCTTGATGCGCGACTGGTCGAGCACGTAAGAGCGGATCTGGTGGCCCCAGCCGATGTCGGTTTTGGAGTCTTCCAGCTGTTGCTGCTCGGACTGGCGCTTGCGCAGCTCGGCCTCATACAGGCGCGATTTCAGCATGGCCATGGCTTCGGCACGGTTGCGGTGCTGCGAACGGTCGTTCTGACACTGCACCACGATACCGGACGGCGCGTGGGTAATCCGCACGGCGGAGTCGGTTTTGTTGATGTGCTGACCACCGGCGCCGGATGCGCGATAGGTGTCGATGCGCAGGTCGGCCGGGTTGATTTCGATTTCAATCGACTCGTCCACCTCGGGGTAGACGAATACGCTGCAGAACGAGGTGTGGCGGCGCGCGTTGGAGTCGAACGGCGACTTGCGTACCAGGCGGTGTACGCCGGTTTCGGTGCGCAGGTAACCGTAGGCGTATTCGCCGGAAACCTTGATGGTGGCACTCTTGATACCGGCCACTTCACCCTCGGATTCTTCCAGCAGTTCAACGGTGAAGCCTTTGCGCTCGCAGTAGCGCAGATACATGCGCTCGAGCATGGAGGCCCAGTCCTGCGCTTCGGTACCGCCGGAGCCCGACTGGATGTCGATAAAGCAGTTGTTGGGGTCCATCGGGTTGGAGAACATGCGGCGGAATTCCAGCCCGCCGATCACCTGTTCAATGGCTTCGGCGTCTGCGGCGACGCTTTGCAGGGTGTCGTCGTCATTTTCTTCGCGCGCCATGTCAAACAGCTCTTGGGCGGCGGCGATGTCGGATTCGGCTTTTTGCAGGGTGTTGACCACACCCTCAAGTTCGGCGCGTTCGCGGCCGAGGTCCTGGGCTTTTTTGGCGTCATCCCAGATCTTGGGATCTTCCAGCAGGCGGCTTACTTCTTCGAGGCGGTCTTTTTTGCGGTCGTAGTCAAAGATACCCCCGTAACCCACGTTCGCGCTGGGCGAGGTCGGTCAGGTGGTTGGACAGTTGGTTGAGTTGTTCTGCTTCCATGGCTGCGTCCGGCAAAAAGTACGTCGAAACCGTACATTATAACGCAAGCGGGGGTGTGCTGTCAGGCCGGTGCGGCGGCTTCGAAGTACTGCAAAGTCAGTTGGGCGGTACGCTGGCCGTTGTACTCGTTTACCCCTAAACGATACACCGCGTGGATGCGCTGCGGTAACGGCGTGTTGTGGCGGAACAGCATGGCATCGACCATGTGGCGATTGGCTTGCAGTTGCAGTTTCAGGTGGTTGCCGCCGACTACGCGCTGCTGCGCCACGGTGAATTCGCCGTAAAACAGCGGCGGGGGGAAACCCTGGCCCCAGACTTCCTGTTCCAGCTGCTCGGCGGCGCGCAGGGTGAGTTCGCTTTCCAGCAGTTCGCCGTCAATCTCGACAATCTGGTCCAGGTCGGATTTGTTCAGCCATTCCTGCGCCACGCTTTCGAAGGCGGCAGCGAAATCGGCCAGCCGGTCGGCGACCAGTGTCAGGCCGGCGGCAGCGGCGTGGCCGCCGAAGCGGATGATCATGCCGGGGTGGCGTTTGGCCACCAGGTCGAGCGCGTCGCGCAGGTGAAAGCGGCTGATGGAACGGCCGGAGCCTTTCAGCTCGCCGTTGTCGCCGGCGGCAAAGGTGATGACCGGGCGGTGAAACTGGTCTTTCAGGCGCGAGGCGAGGATGCCGATGACGCCCATGTGCCAGTCCGGTTCGAACAGCACCAGCGAGAAGCGTTCACCCGGATCAAACTGCTCCAGCGTGGCCAGGGCGCTGGCCTGCATGTCGCCTTCAATTTCCTGCCGCTCGCGGTTGAGCCGGTCGAGGTCTTGCGCCAGCTGGATGGCGGCGGCTTCATTGTCGGCCAGCAGGCAGGCGATACCCAGGCCCATGTCGTCCATGCGGCCGGCGGCATTGAGGCGCGGCCCGGCGGCAAAGCCGAGGTCGGTGGCGCTGACCTTGGCCGGGTTGCGCCCCGCTACCTGCAGCAGGGCGACCATGCCGGGGTTGCCGCGCCCGGCGCGCAGGCGTGCCAGGCCCTGGGAGACGAGCAGGCGGTTGTTGCTGTCGAGGCGGGCGACGTCGGCCACGGTGCCCAGGGCCACCAGATCAAGCAGGGCGGACAGATTGGGCTCGGGCTTGTCGGCGAAGGCGCCACGGTTGCGCAGTTCGGCGCGCAGCGCCAGCATGACGTAGAAAATCACGCCCACGCCGGCCATGGCCTTGCTGGGAAAGGTGCAACCGGGCTGGTTGGGGTTGACGATGGCGTCGGCCTTGGGCAGTTCGTCGCCCGGCAGGTGATGGTCGGTGATGACGACCTGCATGCCCAGCTGGTGGGCTTCGTCCACGCCTTCGATGCTGGCGATGCCGTTGTCCACGGTGATCAGCACGTCGGCGCCGCGCTGGTGGGCGCTGTTGACGATGGAGGGGGTGAGACCGTAGCCGTCGGTGAAGCGGTTGGGCACCAGATAATCGACCTGGGCGCCCATTTGCCGCAGCGCTTTGATGCCGACGGCACAGCTGGTGGCGCCGTCGGCGTCGTAGTCGGCGACGATGAGCAGTTTTTTACCGGCGGCTATGGCGTCTGCCAGCAGTACGGCAGCCTGCTCGACACCCATGAGCTGGGTGGGCGGCAACAGTTTGTCCAACTGGCCGGGCAGCTGGTCGGCTGACTGAATGCCACGGGCGGCAAACAGCCGGGCCAGCAAGGGCGCAATGCCGGCCTGTTCCAGGTTGCGGGCGGCTGCGGCGTCGGCCAGACGGGTTTGCAGAGTGGGGATCATGGCAGAAACTGCTTCATGGGTTTGCTGCGGCGCCAGAACTGCCACAGGTTGAGCGGTTTGACGGTGATTTCGGCGTTGACCAGACCGGTGCTGACGATGCACAGTGAGCTGATGCGCCCCTTTTTGAGCGCCTCGACCAGCGGGGCGAACCAGTTTTGTTCCAGTTTTTGCATGGATTCGTGCCAGCCGTACAGGTCGTTGTACTGCACCGCGCCACGGGCATTGTCGAGCACCACCAGGGCAGACGGGTCGTTTTCCGCCAGTACCTCGGCAACGTTGTCCGGCAGGTGCGCCAGCGGGGTGTCGCTGCCCAGTGCCAGCGCGGCGGCAACCGGGTCATGGGCGTAAATGCGCTGGAACGGCGGAGCGGATAAGGTCGGCAGTGTACCGCCACCCCATACCCAGACGCTGTTGACCGGCGTTTCGCCGCGTTCCTCGCGTGCTTCGTTGACCGGGTGGCTGAACAGCAGCATCTGGATTTCGTTGAACCAGGCGTGCCATTTGAGCCCGTCTTCGCCTTTGGGCAGGTAGGGATCGATATGCTTGCCGGCCACTGCTTCGGGCGGCGTGGTGATGAGCCGGGGCGGCTGATCGAAACGCAGGTACCAGCGCGTGGGGTGCAATGGATAGAACAGCAGGCCGTCTTCGGCGAAATGGCGGTTGAGCGCATCGGTGAGTTCGGTGGCTTCCTGCTGGCTCAGACTGAAAGCATCGCTGGTGACCAGGCTGAGCTGATCGCGCATAACGTTGAGATAAACCGGGTCGGCACGCAGCCACCATGCGCTGCCCGGCTCGCCGCCATCCATGGCGAGCGTGAGCGGCGCCAGCGGCGGATTGTCGCCGCTGAGACCGAACTGGCGGCACAGCCAGGCTTCCGCGGAACTGGCGCTCTGCTTCTGCCAGCTTCCGCGCGACAGCAGCGTGGACAGGGCAGGCAGGTCGACCGACTGATAAATGTCCACCTGGCGCAGCGGCGGGAAAAACAGATCGGGAACAAGCAAGGTGACAGCGGGCTTCATGCGTCTATTGTACGCGAAGTTGCCGCTGCCGGTGGGGCAGGTCGTTCAGGTGGCCAGCAGGCCGATATTTTCGATGGACATGGGTTTGCCTAGGGCATAACCCTGGCCGATATTGACGCCGAGGTTCTTCAGCAGCTCTGCGGTCTCCAGGTGTTCAATGCCTTCCGCCACGGTGCGCAGGCCGAGTTTCTGCGCCAGGGCAATGGTCGATTCGACAATGATGCGGTCTTTCTGGCCGTTCCACAGATCGGCGACGAAAGACTGGTCGATTTTCAGCTCGGTGATGGGCAGCTGACGCAGTTGCTGCAGCGTGGCGCTGCCGGTGCCGAAATCGTCGATGGACATGCCGAAGCCCTTGAGCCGCAGGCGTGTGAGGATGTCCAGCGCTACCGTCAGGTTGCGCAAAATGCCGGTTTCGGTGATTTCAATAATGATGCGCTGCGGGTCAATATAGAACTGCCGGATCAGGCTGGTGAGGTTGTCCGGCAGGCTCAGGTCGGACAGCTGGTCCGGGGAAAGGTTGATGGACAGGGTGCAGCCGGGGGCGATCCAGTCGAGCGTTTTGAAATCGAGCAGCGAGTGTTCCAGGGTGCTCCAGGTCAGTTCGCCGATCTGGCCGGATTTTTCCGCTACCGGGATGAAGTTGGCCGGCGCGACCATGCTGCCATCCTGCTGCGGCCAGCGCATCAGTGCCTCAAAGCCGATGATTTTCTGTTCGCCCAGGCAAACTTGCGGCTGGTAGTAGAAGCAGAAATCGCCGCGTTTCATGGCGTAATTGAGTTCGGTAGGGGAGATCAGGCGCGATGGGACTGCGTTTTTCTGCCCCAGCGAGACGGTCTGTTGCTGAATTTTGTCCAGAATCGCCTTCATTTCGCCAATGCGAAAGGGTTTGCTGATGGAGCCGACGATATCCAGCCCGTGGGCACTGGCAAGCTGGTTGGCTGTGTACAGGGTGGCACCGTCAAAGCCGCTCATCAAAACGATGTGTGCTTCGCTGCGCAGCGAAGCGAGCTGGCGGAGAATTTCGATGCCATCGAGTTCGGGCATGACAAGGTCAAGGACAATGGTGTTGAAACTGCCCTGGCGGTAAATTGCTTCGAATTGCCGCGAATCGGTCAGGGTGAAGGGAGAGAATCCGGCCATTTCAGCAACGCTGGCTACCAGGTCGGTTATGTCTGCTTCGTCGTCGATGACCAACAGGTTGGGTGGCAGGGCAATGTCGGGGGGAGTGGAGGTTGTCGGGGTCATGACTGTACCGTTTCTGTCGTATGGGCGATGAACAGGTTTTCTACCGCTGCAAGCAGGTCGCGCTTGCGAAACGGTTTTTGCAGAATGGGTGTATCCAGAATGCCGCCGGTCCTGGCCTTGATGGCATCTTCAGAAAAGCCGGACGCGAACAGGATGGGCAGATGCGGGGCCAGTTCGAGAATTCGCTGGCGCAGTTCCATGCCGTCCAGATTGCCGGGCATGACCAGATCGGATACCACCATGTCGAAACGCTGGCCCTGGCGAATCAGGTCCAGAGCCGCGTTTGAGTGCGTCAGTACAGTGACCTGGTAACCGGCCGATTCCAGATGGGTGCGGGCGATTTCTGCCAGTTCGGCTTCGTCGTCGACAACCAGAATGTGACGGCCGGCGGGCGTGAAGGTGCTGCCCGGCTGAGGAGATTCAGTCGGCCCAGTGAGCGTGTTGCGCGCATCATCCGCAGCGGGCAAATAGATGTGTACAACCGTGCCGTGACCGGGCTCGCTGTAGATGCGGATATGTCCCTGCGACTGTTTGATGAAGCCATACACCATGGCCAGCCCCAGGCCCGTGCCCTTGCCTTTGCCCTTGGTGGTAAAAAACGGCTCGAATATATGATCGATGACCTCGGCGGGAATGCCGTAGCCGGTGTCCGTCAGGCTGATGCGCACGTAGTCGCCCGGCTGGAAGTCGCTGCCCAGGTGGCGGGTATCTTCTTCGGCAAATGTCACCGCGGCGGCGGAAATAAGGAATGAGCCGCCGTCGGGCATGGCATCGCGCGCGTTGATGGCGAGGTTGAGCAGGGCGTTTTCAAATTCAGACGGGTCGATGTTGACCGCTGGCAGGCTGTCGGCAATGGACAGGCTGATGTGGTAATCGCCTTTCATAACCCGTTCGATGAGCGGCAGGGTCTCTTCGATTTCCGTGTTCATGTTGATGAGGCGCGGCGAAAGCGTCTGCTTGCGGGCAAACGCCAGCAGGCGTTTGGTCAGATCGGCGCCGAGGAGGGCGGCCTTGAGCGATGAGGTGATTTTTTTGCGCGCGCTGTCGTTGCCCTGCAGCTCCAGTTCCAGCAGGTCGAGATTGCCGATGATGATACCGAGCATGTTGTTGAAGTCATGTGCCAGGCCGCCGGTGAGTTGGCCGATGGCTTCCATTTTCTGGCTTTGGCGGAATTGGTGTTCCAGACTGCGCTGCTCAGTGACGTCACGTACCACGGTGAGGCCGTATTGCTGGCCCGGCAGGGTCATGCTGTTGTAGAGGATTTCGGCGGGGAATTCGCCGCCGTCCTGACGGTAGCCGGTGACGTTTTCGCGCTGTTCGCGGCTGGTTGGCCGCTGTTGCCGGGCCGGATGGCTGGACATCAGCTGGTCAAGAGAGAGGCCTTGCAGCGGTCTGCCGAAGATTTTTTCCGCCATGGGGTTGGCCAGGGTGATGGTGCCGTCCGGCTTGCTCAGCAGAATGCCGTCCGGGGTGGTGTCGAGAATGTTGCGGAACAGGGCTTCGCTATGGCGTAGCGCGTCTTCCATGATTTTGCGGGCGCTGATGTCGCGGGCAATGGTGGACAGGTATTGCAGTTCGCCATGCGGATCTTTGTGGGCGATGATTACCTGCGAAACGGGGAGGGTGCTGCCGTCGGTCCGCACAAAAGTGGTTTCGCCTTGCCAGGTGCCGTTGTGAATGGCGTCGGGAATGCCGTGACGGGTAATGTCGGCAGCCGCATCGGGCGGATAAATGTCGGCCAGTTTCAGGTCGTGAAGCGGTTGGTCTGGGCTTAGCCCGAGCATCAGCCGGGCACCGGGGTTGCAGTAGAGTATGCGGCCGCTCGGCGTGGAGGTGGCAATAAAATCAGGCGTGGCCTCCATGATCGCCATCAGGCGATTTTCCGTGTCGCGCGAGGTCTGCAGCGCCTGCCTTTCGTGCACTTCGGCGATGGCCCGGTTGACGCAGGAAGCGAGGCGCTGCAGGCGCTGCTTCAGGACGTAATCAGTCGCGCCGTTTTTCAGGCAGCCGACAGCTTCTTCTTCGTCCAGTGTGCCGGAGATGATAATGACCGGCGTGGTCGGTTTGATGCTGCGTGCCAGACGCAAGGCAGTCAGACCGTCCAGCCCGGGCACATTGTAGTCGCACAGAATCAGGTCGAACGGCTGCTGTAGCAGCGCCTGACGGAAAGTGTCCTGATCAACGACCAAAGTGATGTCGCAGGCCACCCCGTTGCCGGCCAGCTTTTTGCCGATCAGTTCCGCATCCAGCCGATCGTCCTCCAGATGCAGGATGCGTATACGGGCGCTGGCGGCGCCCGTTTCAGTTGTGAGCGGTACCGGGTGGCGGCTCATTGATGACTCCCCAGAAGGCCCCGATCTGCTTGATGGCCTCAAGAAACTCGGAAAAACTCAGCGGCTTGACCACATAGGCATTTACGCCCAGTTCGTAGCTGCGGATCAGGTCCTGCTCTTCCCGCGAGGATGTCATTACCACCACGGGAATGGAACGCAGATGCGGGTCGGATTTAACCTGGCGCAGCACTTCCAGACCGTCGACGCGGGGCATTTTCAGATCAAGCAGCATTACCGCCGGGTTGCCGGGCGGACGGCTGGCATATTTGCCGCGCATATACAGATAGTCCAGCGCATCTTCGCCATCTTCGGCAGTGACCACGTCGTTTGCCAGATTGTTTTTTTTCAGTGCTGTCAGTGCCAGTTCGGTATCGCGCGGGTTATCGTCAACATAAAAAATCCGCCGCAGTTCAATCATGAGTTTGTCTCCTGTGTACAGGTGGATTGCTCTTCACCGAACGGCAGGGTGAAGTAGAAAGTGGCGCCCTGGTCGACCGCGCCTTCTGCCCACACAGTGCCGCCGTGTTTAGTGATGATGCGCCTTACGTTGGCCAGGCCGATGCCGGTGCCCTCGAATTCGCTATGACGATGCAGGCGCTGGAACACGCCGAACAGCTTGTCGATGTATTTCATGTCGAAGCCGGCGCCATTGTCCTTGACGTAGTACGCCTGTTCGCCTGCGGGGGTGGGACGGAAACCGATTTCGATCCGCGCCGGATCGCGCTGGCGGGTGTACTTGATGGCGTTGCCAACCAGATTGAGCATGGCGAGCTTGAGCAGTGCCGGATCGCCGCATACGGCCGGCAGTGTGCCGATGTTCCATTCGATGGAGCGATTGCGGAAATCCTGCCGCAGGCTATCTATTGTTGTTTGCACCAGTGCTTCCAGGTCGACGGGCTGCATTTGCATTTCGGCCCGGCTGATGCGCGAGAAGGCCAGCAGGTCGTCGATCAGCGTGTTCATTTCCCGGCTGGAAGATGTGACGATGTCAAGGTAGCGTTTACCTTCGTCGGTCAACTGGTTGGCCGGATCTTCATTGAGCAGTTCAAGGTAGCCCTGAATGTGGCGCAGTGGCGCACGCAGGTCGTGCGAGACCGAGTAGGTGAAGGCTTCCAGCTCCTTGTTGGTGTCATTCAGTTCGGCGGTGCGGTTCTGTACCCGTTGCTCCAGCTCGGCATTGAGGTTACGGATTTCCGTCTCGATTTGCTTGCGCTGGGTGATGTCGATGACTGTAGCTACCACCGCCGGTCCGCTAGAGGTGACAAGAGGAGCCAGGGCGATTTCTACCGGGAAGGTGCTGCCGTCCCGGCGCAGTGCCAGCAAATCGCGCCCCTTGCCCATCTGACGCGAGGATGGCGCCTGGGCAAAGTGTTGCCGATATTTGGCATGCTGGGCGCGCATTTCTGCAGGCAGCAGCATGTCCACCGAAAGGCCGTTCATTTCTTCCGGCGCATAGCCGAATTGCTGACAGGCCTGCGGATTGGTCATTTGGATGCGTCCGTCCATATCGGCGACGACAATGCCGTAAGGAGCGACTTCGACCAGGTCGCGAAAGCGACTCTCACTCTCGGTCAGCTCTGCGGTACGCAGCTCGATGCGATGTTCCAGATCGTCATTCAGTTCGCGCAGGGCACTTTCCGCCTTGCGCCGTTTCAGATCCAGAGCGTAGCCGGCCTTGGCAGTGGTGAGTGCGGCTATGGCAAACAGCAGCGAGGTGACCAGCACTTCGATAAAAATGCCGGTTTGCCGGTCGATCATGTGGTTTGACCGCAGCCACAGTTGTGTGGCGCCGAGCAAGAATGGCACGCTCAGGCCGATGGGCAGCATCCATCTGAGTGCCAGCGAGGCAAAGCCGGGCTCGCCCAGAATACGCATGAGGCCCAAATCAGGACGACTGCAAAATAAGGAAATGGTCAGCAGACAGGCAGTGATGGAACCATGTACCGAGGTGAATAGAGTGAACTGGTCGTCAACGTCAAATACATGGCCGGCAAAGGAAATGAGTCCAATAGCCGCAGGAAACAGGCTGATCCACTGACCTACCTCGACTATGTTCTGTTGCGGCTGGCTGATCAGCAGGGCGGACAGACTGAGGCTCAGAATCAGCACGGCGACAACCGGATACATGTGCGCGGCGGCAGGCAGCTCTTTGTGTGGCAGACCGGGGAACAGCAGATCGTCGAGCAGGACCGGGCTGGAGAATAGATACAACAGCAGTTGCAGCGTGCTAATGACAACGATGCTCCACAGCAGCGTACGCTTGAAAGAGTGGGGTTTGCCCAGCAATACCAGAGCGATGGCGAGGTAGCAGAGTGCACTGAGCGGGTGGGTGGCCAGGCCGGTTGAGCGGCCGCGGATCAGTAGATCGGAATCCACCAGCCAGCCGAGTAACACGATGAGCGCTCCGATGACGGCCAGTGTGCTGGTCAACGTCCTGACTCGCAGACAGCCTTTTGCCCAGCCCGCAAGCGGCGCGGTGGATTGGGCCGCAGTGCGGGGCAAATCCAGCGGGGAAGTCAGGGTATCGGTAAGCGGTGCGGGCAATTCAGTCCCTCGGTTTACATTGTGTTTGATGCTAAGGGTTCGGGTGCGGAAAAAGGCCTGGGTTCAAGTCGATTGCACTTTATTCTAGCGTATCGACTGTATCTTTCCAGATAAAATTTTTTGCATAAGTGATGAAGTATTCGACGGCAAAGATGGTTATAAATTCCACTTTTGTGCTGAGTCGAGAGCGTCTGCCTGGATTTGCCCTGCTGCAGTACAATAGAAACCGTACCGGTTACGGGGGTGAAGAGAAATCGTTTTATGCGGCAAATGCACAAGGAATTACTGATTGAAACGCGCGGCAAGGGCCTCTATGCCCTGACCGGCTATCTGCATGAATGGCTGCGCGGCAGTGGCATCCGTGAGGGTATGCTGACGCTGTTTGTACGTCATACTTCAGCCAGCCTGCTGATTCAGGAAAACGCCGACACCGACGTGCAGGTGGATCTGGAAAATTTTCTCTCGCGCCTGGTGCCGGAAGGGGACCCGCTGTATCAGCATGTGATGGAAGGCCCGGACGACATGCCAGCACACATACGCGCCGCGCTGACGCAGACCAGCCTGTCGATTCCGCTGATAGCCGGAGGCTTGGCGCTGGGTACCTGGCAGGCAATTTATCTTTGGGAACACCGCAAGGCGCCGCAACGCAGGCGAGTGGTGGCCCACCTGCTGGGTGAATGAGAAAAGCGCCTGTGTACAGGTGCTGGCGTTATATAATGGCGCAAAATAAACGGAACGGATCTGCCTGTTGCAGGTCTGTATAACCTTCTGCCTACCCTGACTGAAGCCCAAAGCGTGCGCCCATTCGAACTCTTTATCGGTCTGCGTTATACCCGCGCCAAGCGGCGTAACCATTTCATCTCTTTCATATCACTGATTTCCATGCTGGGCGTGACGCTGGGCGTGATGGCGCTGATTGTTGTTCTGTCGGTCATGAACGGTTTTCAGGATGAGCTGCGCAACCGTATTCTGGCGGTTGCCTCGCATGCCACCATCAGCGGGCCGGATAACTTGCTGTATGACTGGCAGGGACTGGATCGGAAAGTGCTGCGTGATCCCGATGTGGTAGGCGCCGCGCCTTATGTGATGCAGCAGGGCATGCTGTCGTACGGCCAGTCGGTCCAGGGCGCGCTGATACGCGGCGTGGATCCGCAGATGGAAAACCAGGTGGCGGATTTTTCCTCGAAAATGAAGGTTGGCCGCTTTGATAGTTTGCAGCCCGGTCACTACGGCATTGTGCTGGGCATTGAGCTGGCGCGTAATCTGGGCGTGGGCGTGGGCGACAAGGTGGTGCTGATCGCGCCGCAGGGGCAGGTGACCCTGGCCGGTGTGGTGCCGCGCCTGAAAACATTTACCGTGACCGGGGTGTTTGAGGCCGGTATGTACGAATTCGACAGCGGCCTGGCGCTGATCAACATCCGTGATGCCCAGGTGCTCTATCGCATGGGCAGTGCGGTATCAGGCCTGCGCCTGAAGGTGAAGGACATGTTCGACGCGCCGCGCGTGGTGCAGGAACTGGCCGTGGGCCTCCCGGCCGACATGTATTTTTCCGACTGGACCAAGGAGCACGCCAACTTCTTCCGTGCGGTGCAGATCGAGAAGCGCATGATGTTTATCATCCTGCTGCTGATTGTCGCCGTGGCTTCGTTCAACATCGTTTCCACGCTGGTGATGGCGGTGACGGACAAGGAGGCGGATATTGCCATTCTGCGCACCCTGGGTGCCGCGCCGCGCAGCATTATGGCGATCTTCATGATCCAGGGGGCGGTGATCGGCGTGATCGGCACCTTGCTGGGGCTGTTGTCCGGCGTGCTGATCGCCTTGAATATCGAAACCATTGTGCCGGCCATTGAGCGCCTGTTCCATACGCAGTTCCTCGCCAAGGACGTTTACTACATCAGTGAATTGCCGTCCAAGCTGGAATGGAGCGATGTGGGCGTGATCGGCATCGTTTCCCTGCTGCTGTCGCTGCTGGCGACGCTTTACCCAAGCTGGCGCGCATCGCGCACCCACCCGGCGGAGGCCTTGCGCTATGAGTGATGCAGTTATTGTTTGCACCGGCCTGACCAAAATTTATGGCCGCGGCGAGCAGGCCGTGCCGGTTTTGCAGGGCATCGATTTCGAACTGCGCGCGGGCGAGCGCGTGGCCATTGTCGGCAGCTCCGGGTCCGGCAAGAGTACTTTGCTGCATGTGCTGGGCGGGCTGGATAGCCCGACTGCCGGTACGGTCCGGGTCAAGGGACAGGACTGGGCGACCCTGGACGAAACAGCCAAGGGCCTGCTGCGCAACAAGACGCTGGGTTTCGTGTACCAGTTTCACCATCTGTTGCCGGAATTCAGCGCACTGGAAAACGTCGCCATGCCGCTCCTGATTCGTCGCGAAGCACGTGCAACGGCTTACCAGCAAGCCACTGAGGCGCTGCAAGCGGTGGGGCTGGGGCACCGGCTGACGCACAAACCGGGCGAGCTGTCAGGTGGCGAACGTCAGCGCACCGCCATAGCCCGCGCTCTGGTCACCCGTCCGTCAGCCGTGCTGATGGACGAGCCGACCGGTAATCTGGACGAAAACACGGCTGCATCGATCCAGCAATTACTGCTGCAGTTGAACGAGCAGAGCGGCGTCAGCTTCCTGATTGTTACCCACGACACGCGCTTTGCGGCCAAAATGCAGCGCGTGCTGACTCTGCACGAAGGGCGCTTGTCCGGCAACGGATAGCGCTGCTAATCGAGCAGCGCTTGCCAGAGCGCAGCTCCTCGCAGATAGGCGTCTTCCCATGCGCGCGCGGCAACCGGCAAACGCGCGTCATTCTGCATTGCCATGGCTTGCTGCAGTGCGCCCCCCAGTTCTTCAACCCCGATACAGTGGGGCATTCCGTCTATTTCCCAGGTTTCCGCGTAGGCAGATTGTTTGGTGGTTTTATCCATCAGGGTCGGGTGTCGCAGGTTTACGCGCGGCAGGCCGTAGGCCATGGCCACGATACGGCCGTGCAGGCTGCTGCCGCAATAAAGCCGGCTAGAGGCAAGCAGCGCACAGATGTTCCAGATATTGAGATTCTCATAGATAAGCGCCATGCCGGGCGGCAGACGGGTTAGCAGGCGCCGGTAAGGCTCCAGGTCGTCATGCCAGGGGGCGGCCCCGGCGCGGAACAGGACAATGCCAAGTTTTTCGCTGACAGCAAACTGCTGCAGCTGCCGGGCCAACTGGTCAAGCGTGGCGTCATCAGCAAAGTCGGCGCTGAACTGTACGGCCAGATAGCCATTGGGCCAGTTGGCGCGGATCGTCGCCAGGCATGCGTCCTGCGCGACAGCCGCAATCCGGTACTGAAACAGGTGGCGTACAAGTACGGCCGAGTCGGGCAGCAAATGGGCAGCGATACCTGCTGCATGCACGGCGGCGAGCGTGACGCGATCGCGCACACCGAGGAAATCGGCGGCGCGCAGAGTCTGCAGTGTGGTGTCGGCTACATCGTGCTTTGCCAGTTCGATTCCGCCCACGGCATTGAATATCCAGCGCCCCGGTTGCCTGAAAACTGAAGGTGGTACCGCGTAGGGGGCGGCACGCTGGCTGCCGGTTTGCGTTGCCGCCCATTGCTCGCGTGCGCCCGGGTCAGGTTCGTAGCGGGCGATGGCATGGGCGGCGTCGGTTTCGTTTTGCAGCATCACGGCCGCATCCCAGTTGCTGCAGGTCAGCAGCTCGCCACCGGCGTGAATGAAGTGCACACGCTGCCCGGCGGTCTGGTCCATGGCTTGTGTCAGGGAAAGAGTCTGATGTCCGCCCCATTGCGACAGGTCGCGTCTCGCGAGCCCTGTGATGATGCAGGGGCGGTCGTGCAGCAGGGTTTGTACGATGTGGGGGAAAAGCAGGTCGCCCAGGTTGTGCCGGTCAAACGCGCCGAAAACGATGACGGGCGTAGCCATATCGGGTTACTGGACGCGGTCTTGCCGCCGGCGCCAATACCACAGTACATACAGGCGCCAGCCCAGCCGCGACAGCAGGTAGCCGAGCAGGGCTGACAGGCTGGCCAGCATCAGCAGACCGAGCAGGAACGACGGTCCGAGCGAGACAACCCAGCTTAGCAGGGCCGGCAGCAGTTTCGACCAGTCGGTATCGTGCCAGTCGAAGTCCAGGCTGGGCAGTGCGCCGACACTTTGTCCGGTGACCAGGCTGCCGAGCCAGTAAGCCAGGGCAAACAGAAAAGGGGTCGTGACAGGGTTGGTGATCCAGGTGGACGCCACGGCTACCGGCAGATTGACGCGAAAGGCGATGGCCAGCAATGCAGCGGTGAGCATCTGCAGCGGCAGTGGGTTGTAGGCGGCGAAAAGGCCGAGGGCAAGGCCGGCAGAAACCGATTTGCGATTGAGATGCCACAGGTTCGGGTGATGCAGAAAGCGGGTGAAGCGCGCAAGGTGCGGATGGTTGCGTACCATCTCGTGGCTGGGTAAAAATTTACGCAACAGCTTGCGCGGCATTGTCTGTCCCTGAAAAATGTTTGCTGCAAAAACTTAAGCAGCTATGCTTTTTGCGCCTCACGCCTCACGCCTCACGCCTCACGCCTCACGCCTCACGCCGGATAGGCATCCAGCATTGCCTTCATGCGCGCCAGAACCCGTTCCTTGCCGATGACGAACAAAGTGGCATCGACACCCGGAGTCTGGGTTTGGCCCGTAACCATCAGACGCAGCGGCATGGCCAGCTTGGGGAATTTGAGACTGTGCTCTGCCACGGCGGCTTTAAGGGCGTCGTGAATAGCCGTTTTATCCCATTGCAGTTGCGACAGTGTGACATAAAACGCCTGCAACGGGGCCTTTACGTCTGCAGTCAGGTGCTGCGCCACGGTGTCCGCATCGGGATGTGCCGGCACGAAGAAGCAGCGGGCTGCATCGGCGAGTTCTTCCAGGGTGTTGGCACGCTCTTTCAGCAGCTCGCACACTTCGGCCAGATCCGGACCGTCGGTCGGATCGCAGCCGTCACGGCGCAGGAAAGGCTCCACCAGCGGAGCCAGGCGCGCACCGCTGGCCTGCTTCATGTGCTGCTGGTTCAACCACAGCAGCTTTTCCGGGTTGAACTTGGCCGGTGATTTGCTGATGCCGCCAAGGTCGAACATCTGCACGAATTCGTCCATGCTGAAGAACTCGGCATCGCCGCTGGCCCAGCCAAGACGCGCCAGGTAGTTGAGCAGCGCTTCCGGCAGGTAACCGTCTTCCGGATACTGCATCACACTCACGGCGCCGTGACGCTTGGACAGGCGCTCGCCGTCTTCACCCAGAATCATGGGGACGTGGGCGTATTGCGGCAGGGTGGCGCCCAGTGCCTTGAGAATGTTGATCTGGCGCGGGGTGTTGTTGACGTGATCGTCGCCGCGGATCACGTGGGTGATGTTCATGTCCCAGTCGTCAATGACCACGCAGAAGTTGTAGGTCGGGGTGCCGTCAGAGCGGGCAATGATCAGGTCGTCGAGCTCAGCATTCTGGAAGCTGATGCGGCCTTTGACCATGTCATCAAACGCGACTTCGCCATCCAGCGGGGTCTTGAAGCGCACCACGGGGCTGACTCCGGTCGGCGGCGTGGCCGAGGAATCACGCCAGCGCCGGTCGTAGCGGGGCTTTTCGCCGCGGGCTTCCTGCTCGGCACGCATGGCCTCCAGCTCTTCCTTGCTGCAGTAGCAGTAATAGGCCTTGCCCTCGTCCAGCAGTTGCTGGATCACCTCTTTGTAGCGGTCCATGCGCTGCATCTGGTAGAACGGGCCTTCGTCGTAATCCAGACCCAGCCAGTTCATGCCATCAAGAATCGCTTGCACGGACTCCGGCGTGGAACGCTCCAGATCGGTATCCTCGATCCGCAGAATGAACGTGCCGCCAAATTTTCTGGCAAAAGCCCAGGAAAACAGCGCAGTACGCGCGCCGCCAATATGAAGGTAACCGGTGGGGCTGGGGGCAAAACGGGTGCGGATCATGCGAAACTCGGCAACAGGTTGGCAAAGATGCTATTTTACGACAGAGTCAAACAACAACGATAGCCGCATTGTCGATGACCACACCTGTTGACCCATTGTTTCAGGCCTTTCTTGAACAGGCCCGGCTGGCAGATGAATTTCTGGCGGCGGGCCGCTTTGCCGATGCGCGTCAGCTGATAGGCGATTTGCTGCTGGTGGATCCAGCTAATGCGGTTTTGCACCTGCAACTGGGCGCCTGCTGTCACGCTCTGCTTGATTATCCGGCTGCCCGCGCGGCACTGGAACGGGCCGTAGCGCTTGATCCACTGCTGGCCGACGGCTGGGCTGATCTCGGCGCCGTGCTGCAGACTCAGCGGGCCACGGCCGAGGCGGAGGCGGCATTTCGCCGGGCCCTGCAGCTTGATCCGGGTCACCCCCAGGCACTGCTTAATCTGGGACACCTGCTGCGCGACAAGGGGCGTCTGATGGAAGCACGGCAGTGCTACAGCGCTTTACTCGAACAGGGGCACTATCCTTTGCTGGCAATACGGCTCGCGACCCTGTTGCCGGCGGTTTATGCTTCAAGCGAAGAAGCGGAATCGTGTTTTGCTAACATTCATAACAAACTGGCTGCTCTGGAGCACCAGTCTCTCTCCAGTTGCCTGGACCCCATTGCGTGCGGCGGTGGCAACGCCTTTTATCTGGCCTATCAGGGTAGGCCGGTTGCTGCTTATCAGCGGCGCATTGCCGCACTTTATCGACGCATGTACGATCCGCCGTATAAAGTTGCCCGCAAGCCGAGCAAGGAGCAGAAGCGCCGGGTAGCTTTTGTGTCTGCCTTTTTGCGTGAACATACCATCGGCCATTTGCTGGCAGGCGTGATCAGCCGTTTGCCCCCCGACCGTTTTGATGTGTTTGTACTGTTGCTGGGAGCGCCGCCGGATGATTTAAGCCAGCAGCTGGCTGCAGGAGTACAGCATTTCGAGCATCTTCCGGGCAGCGACGTCAATGCAATTGCCGGGCGCATTGCTGCTTTGCAGCTGGATGTGCTGGTGTATGCCGATATCGGTATGGAACCGGTCAGTTACTTCCTGGCATTCAACCGGCTTGCTCCGGTGCAGGCCGTACTGTGGGGGCACCCCGTTACGACGGGAATTGATACAGTTGATTATTATGTCAGCAGCGAGGCGCAGGAAACGCCGGGCAGCGAGGCGGAGTACAGCGAGCAACTGGTGCGCCTGCCACGTTTGCTGAGCTGGTATGAGGCGCCGCCGCAGGTGCAACGCAGCGCTCAAGATTTTGGCTTGAATGCCGATAGTTTTCTCTATGTTTGCCCGCAGAGTCTGTTCAAGTTTCACCCTGACTTTGATGTGCTGCTGCGGCAGATATTGTTGCAGGATCCGTCCGGTTATCTCGTGTTGATGCAAGGTCATCAACCGGAGTGGACGGAGCAATTACAGGCGCGTTTCAGCAACACTCTGCCGGATGTGTTCGACAGGATCGTCTGGCTGCCCAGGCTGGCATATGCAGAGTACCTTGGTTTGCTGACGTGTGCCCATGTGATGCTCGACCCGCTGTATTTCGGCGGCGGAAAAACGACGCTCGATGCCTTGTCTGTGGGTTTGCCGGTAGTGACGTTACCCGGTAGGACAATGCGTAGCCGTGGGACCGTAGCGTGTTGTGCGCAGATCGGCTGGTTTGCCGGTGTGGCTCAGTCGCCGGATGACTACGTCAAACGGGCTGTCGCCCTGGCACGCGAATTTGGGGCTACCGAGAGGCAGGCGCTGGCCGAGTTGGCACGCGGTTTGCAAAAAGACCAGTTGGCTGTAAATGCGTTCGCCGATTGGTTGAGTGCCGCTGCAGTCGGCTAAGATGCCTTCATGGTGTTGCGGTTGTTCTGTAACGCCATGATTGTAAATATTAATTATAAGGACGGGGATGCCAGACGGAATGACTGACGGTAATTGGCTCGAGCAGGGCATTACTGCTCACGACAGGGGAGATTTTGCCGGTGCGGTTGCCGCCTACCGGCAATTTTTGTCATTGACTCCAGGAAACGTCGACGTCCTGACCTTGCTTGGCAACGCCTTGCAGCAATCCGGCGATTACCCCGGAGCCATTGCAGTCTATGCCGATGCGCTTACATTGCAGCCGGAAAATGCTGTGCTGCAAAACAATACCGGCGTGGCTTTGCGGCAGCAGGGCTATCTGGACGATGCGCTGGATTGCTTTCTCAATGCCATCAACCTGGCACCCTCTTATGTTGATGCCTGGTTGAATATCGGTTCAGTGTTGAATATCCAGGGGCGGTTGGAGCATGCTGCCACGGCTTTCAACCGCGTGCTTGATCTGGAGCCGCAAAATCCCAAAGTGCATGTTGGCCTGGGCAATACCTTGTCGCGCGCAGGTTTGTTTGATGCTGCTCTCACTTCATACGAAACGGCTTTGCTGCTTGAGCCCGGTAATACCGATGCCCGCTGGGGGCGCGGTCTGGTTAATTTGAGTCTGGGGCAATGGGACACTGCCTGGCAGGATTACGAACTGCGTTTCCGTGTGCAGACAGCCTATCCGTTTACCTATGACAAGCCGCGCTGGCGGGGTGAAGGCTTTGCCGGCAAAACTCTGCTGATACACGATGAAATCGGTTACGGCGATGTGTTCCAGTTTTCGCGCTATTTCCCTCGTGTGAAACAGCGCGGCGGGCGGGTTTTGCTGGAAGTGAAGCCAGGTCTCAAGCATCTGTTTGAGGGTTTTCCTGGAGTCGACGAAGTGCGCGAGCGCGGCACTCAGCCGCAGTCTGAAGCCGATTTTGATCTGGTTGTGCCACTGGAAAGCCTGCCCGGCATCTTTGCCACGCGTGTTGATACGATTCCACCTGTTGTGGCTCCTGCCGTGCCCGAGTCGTTGCAGGTGGTCTGGCAGGAAAGACTGGCTGCCCTGTCCGGCCGTAAAGTCGGCATCGTCTGGGCGGGCAATCCCAACAGCGCCTTCGATGCCGAGCGTTCCATGCAACTCACGGACTTGCTGCCGCTGCTGCGCGCCGCGAGTGATTGCAGTTTTGTCAGCTTGCAGGTGGGGGCGTCCAGCGAGCAGTTGCAGCATGCTGATCTAGCCATTCTTGATGCTTCGTCATGGCTGACTGATTTTTCCGAGACAGCCGCAGCCATCCAGTCGCTGGATCTGGTGATTACGGTGGAAACCTCCGTCGCGCATCTGGCCGGCATGCTTGGCAAGCCCACTTGGGTCATGCTGGCCAAAGTGCCGGCATGGCGCTGGGGGGTAGATGGCGACGGTACGCCCTGGTATCCGAGCATGAAACTCTATCGCCAGACTGAAAGCGGCAATTGGAGCAGCGTGCTGGATGCTGTGGCCAAAGACCTCGGAGCTATCTGATGAAGGCTGTCATTCTGGCCGGCGGCCTGGGTACGCGCATCAGCGAGGAATCCCACCTGAAACCGAAGCCGATGATCGAAATCGGCGGCAAGCCGATTCTCTGGCACATCATGAAATCGTACTCGCACCACGGCATCAATGATTTCATCATTTGCCTGGGTTACAAGGGCTATGTCATCAAGGAATACTTCGCCAACTATTTCCTGCACATGTCCAATGTCACGTTCGATATGGCGAACAACAAGATGGAAATCCACCAGAATTATGCCGAACCCTGGCGCGTGACGCTGGTCGATACCGGCGCTGAGACGATGACCGGCGGGCGCCTCAAGCGGGTGCAAGAGTATCTGGGTGACGAAACGTTCTGTTTTACCTATGGCGATGGCGTTTCCGATGTGAATATTTCGGAGTTGGTGCGTTTTCACGAAGCGCATGGCAAAAAAGCCACTGTGACGGCGATTCAGCCGCCGGGTCGATACGGCGCCTTGAAGCTGGATGATTCTGCTTCGGTAATGCACTTTCAGGAAAAGCCTGCCGGGGACGGAGCCTGGATCAACGGCGGTTTCTTCGTACTGCAGCCCTCTGTCATTGACTATATTGCCGGTGATCACTCCAGTTGGGAAGGGGAGGCACTTGAACGCATTGCGGCTGAAGGCGAATTGAAAGCTTATCAGCATCGCGGATTCTGGCAGGCGATGGATACGCTACGCGACAAAACCCAGTTGGAAGAACTTTGGGCAAGGACGAACCCGCCGTGGAAGGTCTGGTAGAGCATGTTCGGCGGCGTATATTCTGGTAAACGGGTACTGATTACCGGGCATACCGGCTTCAAGGGTAGCTGGCTGGCGCTATGGCTTAAAGAGCTGGGCGCGACAGTGACAGGCCTGGCGCTCGAGCCGGAAGCCGCTCCCAGTCACTGGGAAGCGCTCGGACTCGGCATTGACAGTCACATTGTCGATATCCGTGATTACCCGGCAGTGCAGCGGGTGTTTGACGCAACACAGCCAGAAATTGTGTTTCATCTTGCCGCCCAGTCTCTTGTTCGCCGCTCCTATCGCAATCCGCTGGATACCTGGTCGGCTAATGTCATGGGTACTGCCTGCCTGCTGGAAGCCTGTCGCAATACGCCAGCTGTACGCGCAGTTGTGGTCGTTACGACGGATAAGGTGTACGACAATCAGGAATGGCCCTGGGGCTATCGGGAGAACGATCGACTCGGTGGTCATGATCCCTACAGCGCTTCCAAGGCAGCTAGCGAACTGGTGGCTGACAGCTACCGCAAGTCTTTTTTCTCCGCTGCTAGTGCGCCCTTGCTGGCAACGGCGCGGGCCGGTAATGTCATAGGCGGCGGAGACTGGTCAGAAGACCGACTTATTCCCGATCTGGTACGCGCTGTAAACCGGTCGGTAAATCTGGAAATCCGTTCGCCCAATGCCACGCGACCATGGCAGCATGTACTCGACTGCCTGTCCGGCTATTTGCAGCTCGGACAGGGGCTGTTACAGGGCAACCCGGATCTCGCAACAGCATGGAATTTCGGTCCTGCAGCCAGTGACAACCGCACGGTCGCGCAGATACTGGCCATGCTGACGGAGCACTGGCCTGAAGTCCGCTGGTCGCTTGCTGCCAATGCTGATCTTCACGAAGCCAGCCAGCTTTATCTCGATAGCGCCAAGGCAAAGCAGGTGCTGCGCTGGCGGCCTGTGTGGGGACTTGAAGGGGCTGTCGCTGCGACGGCAGCATGGTATCGAGCTTATGCAGTGGGTCAGATAGAGTCGCGCCAGCAGCTGGCCGACTATTTTCGCGCGGCACAGGGTGCGGGTGTGGAATGGGCCAAAACTTGAAAATTCATGCTACCGCGATTGAAGGCGTGGTTTTAGTCGATACCCGGGTGTTAGAAGATGAGCGAGGTGCTTTTTCGCGTTTGTATTGCGAACGAGAGCTGGCATCTGTACTGAGGCAACGTCATATAGTGCAGGTCAACCGGTCGCTTACGCGAAAGTCCGGCGCTATCCGTGGCATGCATTTCCAGCATGCGCCTCATGCTGAAATGAAGCTGATCCGCTGTCTCCGCGGGCGAGTGTGGGATGTCGCTGTGGATATTCGGGCAGGATCCCCGACATTTCTGCACTGGCATGCCGAGGAACTGACGCCTAATAACGGCAGAATGATGGTAGTGCCGGAGGGGTGCGCGCATGGTTTTCAGGTGCTGGAAGACGATAGCGAACTGCTTTATCTGCATACGGCGTTTTATGAGCCGAGCGCAGAAGCCGGCTTGCTTTTCGATGATCCCCGTCTGGCGATCAAATGGCCCTTGCCGGTAACTGAACTTTCCCGGCGTGATCGTGAACATGCTCCCATTGCCGGTGATTTTGCGGGAATTCGCTTATGAAATGCCGTCACTGCGGTCAGCCGCTGGAAAATGTCTTTCTCGATCTGGGTTTTGCCCCGCCATCGAATGCCTATTTGAATGAAGCTGATCTGACTGCACCGGAACTCTATTTCCCCCTCAAACTGTATGTGTGCGACCATTGCTGGCTGGTGCAGACGATCGATTACAGTCGTGCTGACGAACTGTTCAGTCATGACTACGCCTATTTTTCCTCTGTTTCAAAAACCTGGCTTGATCATGCCGAGCGCTACAGTGTGAAGATGATCGACCGGTTCGGTCTGGGGCCGCACAGTCATGTGGTCGAAATCGCCTCCAACGACGGTTATCTGCTGAAAAATTTCGTCGCCCGGAATATTCCTTGCCTGGGTATAGAACCTACTGCCAGCACCGCACAAGCTGCGCGTGCGCTGGGAATCCCCGTGCTGCAAGAGTTTTTCGGCGAGTCTTTGGCTCATCGTCTGGCCGGCGAAGGCAGGCAAGCTGATCTGCTGGCGGGTAACAACGTGTTTGCCCATGTACCCGATATCAATGACTTTACCCGCGGCCTGAAGGTTCTCCTAAAGCCGGGTGGGGTGGTCACGCTCGAATTTCCGCATTTGATGCGCCTGCTGGAGTTCGGTCAATTTGATACGGTTTATCACGAGCATTTTTCCTACCTGTCTCTGTATACCGTTTCACACATTTTTGCCGAAGCGGGTTTGCGCGTTTGGCTGGTCGAAGAGCTGCCGACACATGGCGGCAGTCTGCGAGTGTATGGCTGCCATGACGAGGATGCTCGGGCTGAAGATGAATCGGTGGCGCGCATTCTGGCTGAAGAAGAACACCGCAGAATGCGCGATTTGGCTTTGTATCTTGCCTTTCAGGCGACGGCAAACCGCATCAAGGACGATTTGCTGACGTTTCTGCTTGAGCAGAAACGCGCAGGGAAACGGGTCATGGCCTATGGTGCAGCAGCTAAGGGCAACACGCTGCTCAACTATGCCGGTGTGAAACCGGATCTGCTGGCTGGCGTGTATGACGCCGCTCCGTCGAAGCAGGGCAAGTTCATGCCCGGCAGCCATATCCCCATTTTGGATCCGCAACGCATTATTGAAGACAGGCCTGATTACCTGCTCATTCTGCCCTGGAATATTGCCGCAGAAGTACGGACACAGCAGGCAGTTATTACTTCATGGGGTGGACATTTCGCGGTGGCGGTACCGTCATTGGAGGTGAGTTGATGCGGATTGCCGTGACCGGAGCCAACGGATTTATCGGTAAACACGTGGTGGCGCAGTTGCTGGAGCGTGGATGTGAGGTTGTTGCTTTGTTGCGGGAACCCGCCAGGCGGCCCGAAACATGGTCTGGACGGGTAGAGATTGTGCCATTTGATCTCGGCGAAGCGAGTGTCGGGATGTATGACCGGCTGCAGCGCCCTGATGTGCTTATTCACTTGGCTTGGGGTGGTTTGCCCAACTACCGTTCGTTGCAGCATTTTGAAGTTGAGTTGCCCCGCCAGTACCAATTCCTATCGACGCTTGTGCGCGAGGGGCTGCCGGCGATGCTGGTTGCCGGGACTTGTTTCGAGTACGGCATGCAAGCCGGTATGCTGCGTCCGTCCATGCCGTCCATGCCGACTAACCCCTATGGCTACGCTAAAGATGCATTGCGGCGACAATTGCAAATGCTGCAAATCGAGCAAAGTTTTAATCTGATTTGGGGACGAGTATTTTACCTGTATGGTGAAGGGCAATCGCCCACATCACTTTATCCCAAACTGGAAGCCGCTGTCGCAGCGGGTGCCAGCGTATTCGATATGTCCGGCGGTGAACAGCTAAGAGACTATCTGCCTGTCGCCGAGGTTGCCAGGCGAATTGTCGTGATGGCTCTGTCCGGCCGAAATCTGGGAGTGCAGAATATCTGTTCGGGCCAGCCTATTTCCGTGCGCCGATTGGTTGAGACATGGATCGAGGCAAACAATTGGACTATCCGGCTCAATCTGGGTGCATTTCCGTACCCGGACTACGAACCCATGGCATTCTGGGGCGAGGATTCATTTTCGCTGCTGCGGCTTGAACAGGCGAAAGTGGCCGCTGAAGGGGTTGCATGAGCGAAGTAAAATTGCGCGCAGGTTCGGTGAGTCAGTTGGCTGATTATGTGATTCGTCAGCTCGATCATCTGTTTCCGGTTGAGCCGAATGGTGCTGAACTGTTGCAATTGCATGTGCCCGGAGCTCTGCAGCGTATCCGGCCGATTCTTTCAGCTTGTCGGGCGTTTCGGCAGGACGAGTTCGATCATTTTAACTCCATGCAATATGCCACTTTCGTGTACTTGCTTGCCAACGAATTGTGGGTACACGGTCTGGACCAGGAACAGTTTGCTCTGTGCGAGAGACTGTTCCTGCTTAATAAGGCGTTGGCCGGGCTGGATATGTATTACAAAATTGACATGCCTGAAGTTTTTTTTCTCTCGCATGGCAGCGGTTCGGTACTGGCCAATACTGTCTACGGCAACAAGCTCGTACTCTTCCACAACGTGACGGTCGGCCGCTATGGCGCAAGTCGGCCGACCATCGGGCAGCGGGTTATTTTATTTCCCAATTCAATTGTTGCCGGTAATTCCGTTATCGGGGATGGGGCGGTAATTTCCGCTGGAGTCTCTGTTATCAACCAGACGGTACCGGATGAATGTCTGGTATTTGCCGGTCCTCAGGGATTGGTGTTCAAACCCAAGAAAAAAAACTACGAGTCAGAGTTTTTCCGATGAGATTGCTGCGTCGGCAATGCCAATTTAGAAAGTACTGAGTACATGAAAAGTAAAAGTCCTCAATTAACCGTAGGTTTGCCTGTTTTTAACGGCGAGAAGTTTGTCGGCAATGCAATCGAGTGCATGCTGGAACAAACTTATTCGGACTTTGTTTTCATTATTTCCGACAACGCTTCCACCGATGCAACAGAAGAAATTTGTCGTCAATACGAGAAGTTCGACAAGCGCATCAAGTACTACCGCAATGAACAAAATCTCGGGGCGGCGAAGAATTTCGAGCTTCTCTATCAAAAGGTCGAGACGCCTTTCTGGACGCCAATCTCACATGATGATTATTTTTCTCTCAATTTTCTCGAGTCCTGTCTCGGCAAACTGATCGACAATCCGGATGCTGTTTTGGCCGCCCCGGCGCAGATTGCCGCAATTAATGCAAATGGTTTTATCAAGCGGATTGAGCGGAATTTCAACACTGAAGGCATGGGGCTCTCGGAAAGGCTGTGCCATTTACTCGACCGCATTATGTGGGTGTCGTTCTACGGTGTCAGCCGTACCTCCGTGTTTGGCGAGGTCTGGTCGAAAATCGGACCCTACAAGACGCGTTTTGGCGCCGACGTGATATTTCTGGCCGGTATGCTGCTGAAAGGGCAGATTGTTTCGGCTGATGGGGCGACATTTTTTTACCGTGAAGCGGATGCGGAAAAGCCCGCGGCCGTTTACGCACAGGATTTACTGCCAGGTCAGGCTGTGTCATCGATGCCGTACACAGGACTGCTGGAGTCGATTCTTGAAGTGCTGTTCCTGTTTGCCGACGTGGCCGTGGAGCAAAGAGCGATAATCAGCAATGACATCCTTCAAACCGTATTGAAACAGCCTGGGTGGGCTTATCAACTGGAGCGGGAACAACGTAATCAGGAAGGTGACACAGCTGCCCCTGCTTCTGCGGCGGCAGAACAGATTACCTCAGCTCCCGTCGCAGTTGTTCCGGCTTCGACCAATCAATTGCCGCATTCAACTGCTGCTGCCGTAACAGAGAAACCCGGTTTTACGGCGAATTTCGGCATCAATGTGGTCGGGCATGTCTCTGGCAATCTTGGTTTGGGCGTGTCGGCTCGAAGTGTCATCAAGTCTTTACTGGAAAATGGTATTCCACTGGCAATTTTTGATGTCGACCCAGGTCTAGGGCGAGGGCGCAAAGATCTGACTTTTGCCCAGTATCATGTAAAGTCGCTGGAAGAATTGGTTTACCCGATAACACTGTTCATGATGCCCCCAACCATTGGCTGGCTGAAAGAGGCAATACCCGAACTTTTTCCCGCTGACAAGCTTTTGATTGCATACAGTATGTGGGAATTGCCTGTCCTGCCGCCTCAATGGATGGAGTCGCTGGAGACATTTGATGTGCTGGTGGCCGGCTCAGAGTTTATTCGGCATGCGTTTGAATTCAATTTGTCCAAAGTTCAGACAATTGTAACCAAGCACCCGCTTTATTTGCCCGATAACATTGTGGGGGATCGGGCCCGATTCAACCTGCCTGCTGATAAAACCATTTTTGTCACCGCTTTTGAGCCGAATAGCGATCCGATGAGAAAAAACCCTCGTGGAACTCTGCGCGCCTTTCTTTCAGCATTTCCGGATGATGATTCTGTTTGTCTAGTCGTTAAAGTCAATAATGCCTATGCGGATGGAATTCTGCATTCATCGGTGGTCGAATTGCAGAGTATCGCAAGTGATGACAAGCGGATTGTCTTTATCACAGCGAGCATGCCGTATGTCGACGTGCTGAGACTTTATGCCTCCTGCGATGTTTTTGTCTCACTTCATCGGGCGGAGGGATTGGGCCTTGGCTTAATGGAGGCCATGGCGTTGGGTAAGCCGGTTATAGCAACTGGCTGGTCAGGCAATATGTCCTTCATGGATCATACCTGTGCCTGTCTGGTGCCCTATGTGCTTATTCCCGTCAACGGCAGTATTCCCGCATACACAAGTGCGGAGCTTGGGCGTGAGGCAAAGTGGGCAGAGCCTTCGCTCGCGCATGCCTCAGCCTGGATGCGGCAATTAGCGGCTTCCCAGGAGCTGCGCAGTGAAATAGGGCAGGCTGCAGCTCGTGCTATGGCTAGGCATCACAAGGAGGCAAGCGCAGCCGAGTTTGTACGCGAGCTGCACTCGATCTGGCAGCATCAACAATTCCTGCCCCGTTCTGTTGAAATTGACGAAGGCGCAGGTGCCATTGCTGGTCTAAATGCGGTCGACCAAGCATATCAGATATGGCGCAATAAGCATTCAATGCAGGAAATCGATGCCCAGATTCTGGCCGAGCGTATGGTGACCCAATGGCAATCCAAACCGGTCTTCCATTTTGTGGTTCTGGTGGTGCAGGGGCAGGAGCAGGAACTGGCGGATGCCATTGATAATTTGGCTGGTCAGATGTATGGCAGCTGGCATTTGACCGTGATTGCTGATTTCCCCTCGCCGGACAGCGCCTTCGGTCAGGCTGAACACCTCCAGTGGATTCGGATGCAGCCAGATTGGCTGCTATCCGACGTGCTGAATGTTGTAGTTGATCGCAGAAAAGGCGACTGGTTTGCCGTCACCGCTCCGGGGTTTGTCCTGGAGCCGCAAACCTTGCTGGTGCTGGCCAACTACATCAATGCCTATCCCGACTGGAAGCTGATTTATACAGATGAAGACCGGTTAAACAAAAACGGCCGCCATGTGTTGGCCCGTTTCAAGCCGGAGTTCAACCTGGAGTGGCTGCGTGCGTCCAATTTTCTGGGTGACCTGGTTTTCTGCAGTGGGGAGGCAATTGAGGCCGTAGGCGGGTTCGTCAATTTGCCGGGCGCCTATCAGTATGACCTGACGCTTCGACTCTATGAGATGTTCGGTGAAAGCGTTATGGGGCATGTGGATGACGTGCTGGTATCTTTCTCTGAACAATTCTGGTCTTTGGTCGATGGCGAGGCGGAAGAGGAAGCCGTGCGTCAGCATTTGCAACGATTGAATGTGTCGGCGGATGTGTCGGCGGGTTATCAGCCGGGTACGCGCAGGGTGATGTACCAGTGGGATACCCAGCCCGCTGTTTCGATCATTGTTCCCAACAAGGATAGCCTCGAATATTTGCAACCTTGCCTGCAGAGCCTGTTCGAGAAGACCGCTTACCCGGATTTCGAAGTTCTGGTGGTGGACAACGGCAGTACCGACCCGGATGTGCTTGAGTTTTATGAGCAGATGCTGGCGCAGGAGCCGCGACTGCGGCTGTTAAAGTATCCGCAGCCGTTCAACTTCTCGGTGATGAACAATCTGGCTGCACGGGAAGCCCGCGGCGACTATCTGGTGCTCCTCAACAATGATACCCAGATTGTTCAAGCGGACTGGCTGACTCGTCTGATGTCCTATGGGCAGCGGCCGGATGTCGGCATCGTCGGTGCCCGCCTGGTCTATCCGGAAACAGGCATACTACAGCATGCAGGGGTTGTTCTGGGCATGCAGGGCATTGCAGACCACATATTCAATGGCCAGCTCAAAATGGACGAGCCGGGGTATCTTGGCCGTGCGCATGTCGATCAGGAATATTCGGCGGTGACAGCCGCCTGCTTGCTGGTGCGCAAATCCCTGTACGATCAGGTGGGGGGGCTGGATGAAGAAGCCTTCAAGGTTTCCTATAACGATGTAGACCTGTGCCTGAAGATCAGGCAGTTGAATTACAAAATCATCTGGACGCCTTATGCGACTGTGGTCCATCACGGGTCGGTGTCGCAGAAGGCTTCAAATGTCGATCTGATGAAGCGGGCACTGAATGCCCAGCGCTTTGAGGCGGAGCAGCATGCCATGATGAGAAAATGGCTGCCGCAACTTGCCAATGATCCCGCATACAACCGCCATCTAAGCCTGATGACGCCGGATTGTCGCGCGGAAAGCAGCATCGTCATTGACTGGGATACCCGCTTCCATGATCGCCGCCGGATTCTCGGGGTGCCATTGACCGGAGGGTCGGGCGAGTACCGGGTAATCAGCCCGTTTAGGGCGATCAGTCGTGCCGGTTTGGCTCAGACAGCGATTGTGCAGGCGGCCAAAATGTTTGAGACGCGGGTCATACTGCCGGTTGAGCTTGAACGCGCGGCTCCGGATGTTCTGGTGTTGCAGTCCGCTGTAGATGACAGGCAGCTGCAAGCCTTGCAGGAATACAAGGAATTCAATCCCTCGGTGAAACGCATTTTCACGCTGGATGATCTGGTTACTCAGATTCCGCAGAAAAGCGCCTCGTATCGACACTCCTACCGCGATGCAAAACCGCGTTTGCGGAAAGCATTGGCCCTGTGTGACAGGGCCATAGTGAGTACCGAGCCGCTGGCGGAACTGTGCCGTTCCATGATCGACGATGTCAGGGTGCTGCCCAACAGGCTGGAGGCAGCTATCTGGGGTGGGCTGACTTCACAGCGTGGTCATGGCAAGAAACCTCGAGTAGGCTGGGCAGGCGCGCAGCAGCATGCCGGTGATCTGGCCTGGATAACTGATGTGGTTAGAGAGACGGCGGGCGAAGTGGAGTGGGTGTTTCTGGGTATGTGCCCGGATGAAATCCGGCCGTTTGTCCATGAGGTCCATGATTTCGTACTGTCTTTCTACGATTACCCGGCCAAATTGGCCAGCCTGAATCTTGATCTGGCGATTGCACCGCTGGAAATGCTCGCTTTCAATGAGGCGAAGAGCAACTTGCGTCTGCTCGAGTATGGGGCAATGGGGTGGCCGGTCATTTGTACCGATATTTACCCCTATCAGACCAATGCCGCACCGGTATGCCGTCTGCCGAACGATGTGGCTGCATGGGTCAATGCAATTCGCGAACGGATCTATGATCTTGATGCCGCCTACAGGGAAGGCGATAGGCTGAAGGCCTGGGTGGCGCAGCATTACATTCTTGAGAATAAGCTGGATGACTGGTTTGACGCCCTGGCCCGATGATTTATGGGGTATGGCCTAGTGGAAGCCGGGCAGGAGCTCGCGCAGGCAATTTCGCTGCATATGGCCGAGCGGTTGGACGAGGCCGGCGCAATTTATATGCAGCTGCTGGCGCAGCAGCCTGAAAATCCAGATCTACTGTTTCTGCTCGGGACACTCAGGGTGCAACAGGGGGCCCTGCATGATGCGCAGGCAGCCCTGTCAAATCTTCTGCGGGTCCATCCGCGGCATGTCGATGGATGGGCGCAGCTGGCCGAAGTTTACCGCTCCATGGGGCAGATCGCCGAGGCGTTGCATTGCTATCGGCAGGTTCTGCTGCTGGCGCCGGAAAATGTGGCAGCGCGCACGGGTGAAGCCGCGTGCCTGGACGAGTTGCTCGCCAGTGCGCAGCAAGCCATGCAGGCGGCGCTGGATGCCTATCAGCAACGAGACTTTCCTGCAGCCATTCAATGGGCAACAGAATCCCTCAATCGCTTCCCAAGCGCAGTGGCCTGGAACAACTTGGGGGTGGTCTATAAAGAGCAGGGCAATCTGCCTGAAGCGGAAAATGCCCTGCGGCAGGCAATCAGCTTGGCACCGGATTATGCCGAGGCCTGGAGTAATCTGGGCAACGTCTATTGGGTGCAGTACCGCTATGCAGATGCACTCGACCCATATGAAAGGGCTGTAAAACTGCAGCCGAACAACCCGGTTTCCTGGAATAACCTTGGCAATGGTTTGCAGGCGGCAGGTCGCCTGGATGAAGCTGTTGAGGCGTTTGAACGGGCGCTGCAACTTCAGCCTGACTTCGCCATGGCGCATTGGAATCATGGTATTGCGGCGTTGCTTAAAGGGGATTACCGCACCGGCTGGGATGAATACGAGTGGGGGTTTGCCTGTGGGTTGCGTCCGTTAAAATTTCAATCTGTTCCGGTTTGGCAGGGTGAATCGGGCGCGCGCCTGATTGTGTATGCGGAACAGGGTTTTGGCGATGTGTTGCAGTTCGTTCGCTTCATGCATGTTTTGCCGGCCAAAGTAACCCGGCTGGCACTGGTTGTGCCGGTAGAGCTGCAGCGGCTCTTGCAGCGATCCTTTCCGGCGGTTCAAGTTGCCACAGAGTCGGGAGTGAATACGCAAGAATATACTGCCGTACTGCCCTTGATGAGTGTGCCGCATCGCTTGGGCCTGGTGGAGACGGCTGATTTGACCATCCCGGCACCCTATTTGAAAGTTGATCAGGCTAAAGCGACGCGCTGGCGGGAACGCATCTCCGGCAATGCCGGTATGCAGATCGGCATTGCCTGGCAGGGGAGTCGCAAGCACAAAAGTGACTTGCTTCGATCTGTACCGGCTGAGCAGCTGGTGCAGGCGTTGGCCGGAGGAGGTGTGTCGCTTCACAGTTTGCAGGCGGGGCCTGATGCGCCTGAAGCACCGCAGAACGTGACGGATTGGCGGGCAGAAATTCAAGATTTCGATGACCTTGCCGCTATAGTCAATGAGCTTGATTGTGTGGTAACGGTAGACACGGCCGTTGCACATCTGGCGGGTGCGCTGGGTAAACATGTCTACCTGCTTTTGCCTTTTGCACCTGACTGGAGGTGGGGGCGGTACTCTGAAAGTTGCGTCTGGTACGATCGGATGCACTTGATCAGACAGCCGTCACCAGGGGAGTGGGATGCAGTCATGCAGCGCCTGGAAGACGCGCTGATAAAAAAATAAAAATAGGGCCTAAAGTTCTTGGTGGCACTGCCGATAACCAACATGACAGCGGTTGAAATGTGGTTTGAGCCTCAACCGGGGTCTAAGGCTTAAACCTTGTTTTAATTGGTTCATCCGGTTAAGGAGAAAGAAAATGGCACTCGTCGTCAATACTAATATTGCTTCGCTGATTGCTCAGAACAACCTGAATAATTCGCAAAGCGCACTGCAAGTTTCCCTGCAACGTCTGTCTTCCGGTCTGCGTGTAAACAGCGCCAAGGATGACGCAGCAGGTCTGGCAATTTCCCAGGCATTCACCGCACAAATTCGTGGTAACAACCAGGCGATCCGTAACGCTAACGACGGTATCTCTCTGGGTCAAACCGCTGAAGGCGCGCTGGGTCAGATTGCTAACAACGTACAACGTATTCGTGAAATTGCCGTACAGGCAGCCAACGGTACCATCAGCGATACCAACCGTTCTCAGCTGCAGAACGAGGTGAACCAGCTGACCCAGGAAATTTCCCGTATCGTTCAGACCACCAACTTCAACGGCACCAACCTGCTGTCCGGTGCAAGCACCCTGACCTTCCAGGTGGGCGCTTCCGGTTCCAGCAACAACCAGGTAAGCATTACCACTACCAACCTGGCACAAAGCGGTTCCGCTGGTCTGTATTCCTACGCTACCAGCCTGACTGCAACCGGTACTGTGGATATCACCACCTCCGGCAATGCTTCTGCTGCGATTGCCAATCTGGATGCCGATATTTCCCAGATTTCCACCGTACGCTCCACCTTCGGTGCGGTTCAGAACCGTTTCGAGGCTGTGGTTGCCAACCTGCAGAACTACGTGCAGAACCTGACTGCAGCAAACAGCCGTATCATTGACGCTGACTTTGCTTCGGAAACGGCTAACCTGACGCGTAACCAGATTCTGCAGCAAGCTGGTACCGCGATCCTGTCTCAGGCAAATGCTCTGCCGCAGACTGCACTGACCCTGTTGCGTTAATTCTTCAGCGGGTAAGTGAAAAGGCCGGGACCTTCTATAAAGGAAGTGTCCCGGCTTTGACCGTTAAAGGAGTGTGAAAATGGAAATTCAGTCCGTTGCAGTATCACCTCAGACGCTGACTTCCACCCCAAACAGTCAGACACCAGTTTCTCATGAGGTTGCAACCGGTGGGGTTGCAGCAGCTCAGCATGCACTTCAGCAATCGGCTGAGGCACATAAACCTGTCGACGCAAAGTCCTTGCAACAGGCGGTCGATCAGGCGAATGAAACCATCCAGAACCTGTCCAATGAGTTACAGTTTAGCGTGGACAAGGGGACCGGCGAATACGTCGTTAAAGTCGTCGACAAGCAGACAAATGAAGTTGTTCGGCAGATTCCGTCAAAAGAAATGCTGGAGATCGCCAAACGTTTGGATGAATTGCATGGATTGCTTATCCAGCAAAAGGCATGAGCGTCTATAATAGACACTGTGCGAGGAGGTAGGTCATGGCTATTACAGCAGCAGGTGTTGGTTCCGGCATAGACGTTAACTCGATTGTAAGCCAGTTGATGGCGATCGAACGTCAGCCACTTGATGCCTTGAATCAGACGCAATCGCAATACAACGCGCAGTTGTCTGCTTATGGCAAAATCAAGAGCGACTTGGCAGCGTTCCAGTCTGCAGCGCAAGCCATGCAGTACAGCAGCAGTTTTTCGCTCTTCAGTGCGACACCATCCAACACGAGTGTACTGACTGCAACTGCCTCAACCAGTGCCTTGCCGGGCACGCACAGCGTTACCGTAAATTCCTTGGCTAAGCCGCAAATTCAGGTGGCAACGACGGGTTTTGCGGATACCAGCACTACAGCAGTTGGTAATGTGGGCGATACGCTTACCTTTACCACTGGTACGAATACCTTCACAGTTACCCTGGACAGCACAAACAACACCTTGCAAGGCTTGCAGAACGCGATCAATTCGGCGGCAGGCAATTATGGTGTAAGTGCATCCATTCTGAATGATGGCACGACCAATGGTAATCGCCTGGTAATCACTGCCAATTCTTCCGGCACCGCCAATGCGGTTACGCTGTCGGGTACGTTGGCAACCAGTCTCAATTTTGCAACCACTCAGGCTGCTGCAGACGCAAGCCTGACGGTTGATGGCGTCACGGGAATTACCAAGTCGAGCAATACGATCAGTGATGTGTTGCAGGGGGTGACGTTGAACCTGCAAAGCACGGGTACCAGCAACGTAACAGTTCAAACAGACAATGCTGCTGTTACAAGCCTGGCAAACAATTTTGTTTCTGCATATAACGCCCTGCAGAAAGATATCACCAGTTTGCATGGCAAGGGCGGAACGCTCGAGGCAGATAACACGATTCTGACCATTAACAGCGTACTGGACAATGTATTCAACAGCGGCACCAGCAGCGGTGCATACAATTACCTGTCGCAGATCGGTATTTCGCTACAGAAGGATGGGACGCTGGCTCTTGATAGCGCAGCCTTCAGTTCTGCCTTGACGACAAACTATTCCGATGTGGTCAACCTGTTTACCAATACGACAGATGGTTTTTCCAACCGGTTTAACGATGCGCTGAACAGTCTTTTACAGACCAATGGTATCGTGACGGCGGCGACTGACGGCATCAATGCTAACCTGAATTTGCTGCAGGACCGGATCGATCAGATGCAGACCCGTTTAGACCAGACCCAGCAAAGTCTGCAGGCGCAGTATTCGGCGCTTGATGCAATGCTTGGCTCCATGCAATCGTCAGCCAATTTTCTGCTGTCTCAGTTGAGGTAAATCCAATGAATACACATTCCGTCAAAAATGCCCTTAATGCCTATGGCCAGGTAGACGTGGATGCCTCACTCATGACGGCCAATCCAGTACAGTTGATCGTGATGCTGTACGATGGCGCGGTGGGGGCGATTGCCAAGGCCAAGGGCTTGTTGCTGCAGCAGCAATATGCGGAAAAAAGCCAGCAGATTTCCCTGGCGATCGGCATCATCGATGGCCTCGCTTCGGTGCTGGACATGGAGAAGGGCGGAGAAATATCGGCCAATCTGTCGGCTTTATACGATTACATGCGCCGACGCCTCTTGGTGGCCAATTTGCAAAATGATGTGGCTCCCTTGGATGAGGTATCCGGACTTCTGCTCAGTATCAATGAATCATGGAAAGTCCTGGCAAACCGTTCAGCGGTGGCGCAGTCCAAAGCTGCCGAAGACATGGATGGACGCAGGTCAGCGTGAGTCCGGCTGAGTTGCTAAGCAGTTATCGCAGGGTTCTGGAGCTCACTCTGCAGATGAAAGCCCTGGCTGAGACGGAAAAATGGGACCAGTTCATGCAGACTGAGGCGGCCCGGCGAGAGGTGCTGGCATCGGTTGAGCAGGAAAAAATCGGTAAGGATGAGGTGCTGCGCGAAATAGTGCAGGAAATTCTTGATCTGGACCGGGAAATCACGCAAAAGGTACAGGTATGGATGGACGAACTCCGCTCAATCCTGTCGCAAATGTCCACTGTAGAGCGCCTCAACAAGGCCTACCAGAAGCGCTAGGCCTGTTCCTCGCCGCTGACGATCCGGTGGGGCCATTGGCGCCGACAGTGCCGTCCCACGGTGATGTGCCGCTGCGCTGGCCCGAGAATTCCGGCCGCAAACGCAAGGCCCCGCGCAAACCGGATAACAGGCAATCCCCGGTTGATACCCCTCAGCATCCCACGCCACCAGATAATCACATCATCGATGAATATGCGCGGGCGCGCGGAGAATCCCTGCGGATCAGTTACTGCGGCGCAAACAGACCGAGTAAACCATCCAAACCGACATGGTTGAATGCATAGCTTGCCTGAGCACGTACCACCGGCTTGGCATGGTAGGCGATGGAATAACCGGCTTCGGCCATCATCTTCAGGTCGTTGGCGCCGTCACCCATGGCAATGACCTGTTCCTTGCGCAGTCCCAGTTTACCGCGCACTTCGTTTAATTTGTCTGCTTTGCCCTGGGCATCGAGAATTTCGCTGGCGACTTTGCCGGTGAGTTTCCCGTCCACAATTTCCAGCAGATTCGAATGGGCATAATCCAGCCCCAGACGCTTCTGCAGGCGTTCGGTAAAAAAGGTGAAGCCGCCGGACACCAGCAGGGTTTTTACGCCGTGCTTTTGCAGGGTTTTCAGCATCAGTTCGCCGCCCGGGTTGATATTCAGACGTTCCGCGTAAACGTGCTCCAGCGCCCCGGCATCCAGTCCCTTGAGCAGGGCGACGCGACGGGTCAGACTTTCCTTGAAGTCGATTTCACCGCGCATGGCCGCTTCGGTGACTTCGGATACCTGCGGCTTGATGCCGGCAAAGTCGGCAATTTCGTCGATGCACTCGATGTTAATCAGCGTTGAATCCATGTCCATCACTACCAGGCCGATATCCGTGAGACTTTGGGTGGTTTTGACGAAGCCAAAATCCAGTTGCGCCTGTTCACAATAGGCGGCCACCTCTGCGTGGCTGTCATCTTGGGCATGGGTCAGGCGGAATGCCTTGGGATTGATTGCCTGGATCATGTCGGCACGGCTGATTTTGGCCAGCTGTTTGAGGTCCTGTGTGGCAATCTCATTGCCCAGAATGACAAGGTGCGAGGTCATGCAAGTTCTTTCAATAAGGTCTGGATAGCCTGGATACGCTCGTTGAGGCTGAGGGTTTTTACCTCAACCTTGAGCTTGTCCTGGCCGTTTAATTTGTAATTTCTGCGGGTCTGTATCAGGGTTATCAGCTTCATCGGGTCGATGGGCGGATTGGGTACAAAGTGTAATTGTACCGCTTCGCTGTGTGCGTCGATTTTGGTGATGCCGTAAAGTTTTGCCTGCAGGCGCAACCGGTGCGAGGCCAGCAGGGCCTGGGTTGGCTCTGGCAACAGGCCGAAGCGGTCAATCAGTTCTACCTGCAGTTCGTCGAGCTCTTCAGCGGATTCGCAGTTGGCCAGTCGCTTGTACAGCGTCAGCCGCTCGTTGATATCGCCGCAATAGTCTTCCGGAAGCAGGGCCGGCTGGTGCAGGTTGATTTCGGTGGTTACGCCCAGAGGCGCGTCAATGTCTGGCTCCTTGCCCGCCTTGAGTGCCTTGACGGCATTATTGAGCATGTCGGCATAGAGATTGAAGCCGATTTCCTGCATCTCTCCCGATTGCGATTCGCCCAGCACTTCACCGGCGCCGCGGATCTCCAGATCATGCATGGCCAGATAAAAGCCGGCACCGAGTTCTTCCATAGCCTGAATCGCCTCCAGGCGCTTTTTCGCCTGGGCTGTGAGCCCAGCCGGCTCGGGCGTCAGTAGATAGGCATAGGCCTGATGGTGCGAACGCCCCACACGCCCGCGCAACTGGTGCAGCTGGGCCAGGCCGAAATGGTCGGCGCGGTTGATGAGGATGGTGTTGGCGTTGGGAATATCGATGCCGGTTTCAATGATGGTGGTACACAGCAACACGTTAAAGCGCAGCTGATGGAAGTCGCGCATGGCGTGTTCCAGCTCGCGCTCGGGCATCTGTCCGTGGGCGACGCCGATGCGGGCTTCCGGCAGCAGGCCGGCGAGCTTTTCGCGCATGGCGTGAATGGTGTCGACTTCATTGTGCAGGAAATACACCTGACCGCCGCGTTTCAGCTCGCGCAGCACCGCTTCACGGATGATGCCGGTGTTGTACTGGGTCACAAAGGTCTTGATGGCAAGGCGTTTCTGCGGGGCCGTGGCAATGACCGAGAAATCGCGCATACCTTCCAGCGACATGGCCAGCGTGCGGGGAATCGGCGTGGCTGTGAGCGTCAGCATGTCGACCTCGGCGCGCAGGGCCTTGAGCTTTTCTTTCTGTCTGACGCCAAAGCGGTGCTCTTCGTCGATGATTACCAGCCCCAGATTCTTGAAACGTATATCTTCCTGTAGCAGTCGGTGCGTGCCGATAATGATGTCTACTTTGCCATCGGCAACACCCTGCAGGGCGAGTTTCTGTTCCTTGGCACTGCGAAAACGCGACAGTTCGTCAAGTTTCACCGGCCAGTCGGCAAACCGGTCGCAAAAGTTCTGATAATGCTGCTCGGCCAGCAAAGTGGTGGGCACAAGAACGGCTACCTGGGTGCCTGCGGCAACGGCGATAAAGGCGGCGCGCAAGGCCACTTCAGTCTTGCCGAAGCCGACATCGCCGCATACCAGCCGGTCCATCGGACGAGGCGATTGCATGTCGTCCATCACGGCGCGGATGGCTGCCGCCTGGTCCGGGGTTTCCTCAAAGCCAAACCCCTCGGCAAAGGCTTCGTAATCGTGCTCATTGATTTCGAACTGGCGCCCCTGGCGGGCCTGGCGCCGCGCATACAGATTAAGCAGTTCGGCTGCCGTGTCGCGCACCTGCTCGAAAGCCTTGCGTCGGGCTTTTTCCCATTGACCGCTGCCGAGCCGGTGCAGCGGCGCGGATTCCGGGGCCGCCCCGCTGTAGCGGCTGATAACGTGCAATTGGGATACCGGCACATAAAGCATGTCGCCGCCGGCATATTCAAGCTGCAGCAATTCCGTCGGGCCTTCGCCCAGGTCCATGCTGATGAGGCCGAGGTAGCGGCCGATGCCGTGCTGTTCATGCACGACGGGATCGCCGGGTTTGACTTCCGACAGGTCCTTGAGCAGATTTTCCGTATCGCGCCGTTTGCCTTCGCGGCTTTGTTTTTGCCGGACCTGTTGGGCAAACAGCTCGTTCTCGGTGATGAAGGCCAGCCCGGTATCGGGCAGGATAAATCCCTTCGACAGGTTGCCGGTAGTGATGACGAAGCGGGCATCCTGGGACAGCGCGTCGGCACAGGTTTCGCAGATTTGCGGGTTCAGACCGTACTGACGCAGGTACGGCAGCAGCGCTTCGCGTCGCCCCAGGCTGTCTGCCAACAGAACAGTCTTGCCTTTGAACGTGGCAATGAAGCTGTCCAGGCGCAGCAGCGGGTTTTCGGCCCGCCGCTCCACCTGCAGGGGGGGGAGGGATTCGGTATGCTCAGCCTGGGCGTCGCCGGTAAACTCAATACGCGGATACGGCTTGAGGGCGGAAAAGAACTCATCCGCGCGCAGGAACAGTTGCGGCGGTGACAGCAACGGGCGGTCGGGGTCGCCCTGCAGCAGGTTATAGCGCGACTGGGTGTCGCGCCAGAAGACCTCGGCGGCGCTGGCAATGTCGCCGTGCAGTATCAGCCGGGCCTCGGGGGGTATATAGTCGAACAGGGTGGCCGTCGTTTCAAAGAACAGCGGCAGATAGTATTCGATACCGGCCGGCGCGATGGCATTGCTGACATCCTTGTAGATGCGACTGCGGGAGAAGTCGCCCTCAAATGTGGCGCGGAAATTCTGCCTGAACCGGGCGATACCGTCCTCATCCAGAGGAAATTCCCGCGCCGGCAGAAGGCGGATTTCCTTGACCGGGTAAATGCTGCGCTGGGTGTCGACGTCGAAGGTACGAATGGTTTCGATTTCGTCGTCGAACAGGTCGATCCGGTAGGGAACCGCCGAACCCATGGGAAGCAGGTCGATAATACCGCCGCGCACGCTGAATTCGCCCGGGCTGTATACCTGGCTGACCGCATGGTAGCCGGCCAGCGCCAACTGGGTTTTCAGGCTGTCCAGCTGCAGCGTGTTGCCGGCGCGCAAAAAGAATGTATGCGCCGCCAGGTAAGCGACCGGCGCAAGGCGGGTCAGTGCCGTGGCCACCGGTGCAAGAAAAATGTCGACCTGCTGCTGCAACAACTGGTAAAGAGCTGCTTGCCGTTCGGATACCAGATCGTGATGAGGCGAGAAACTGTCGTATGGCAGGGTTTCCCAGTCAGGGAAAACGTATACGCGCAACTTCGGGTTGAACCAGGCCAGTTCTCCGGCCAGCCGCTGCGCGTCCTGGGCGTTGGCGGTAAATACCACAATCGGACCACCTCCGGCCAGTTCTGCCAGCGCATGGGCGTCGGCCGATCCATGCGGAATCGGGTAACTGCGGCGTTGGCCGGCGGGTGGAAAAACGTGGGACGGAGACATGGTCTGAAGCACAATGCGGCAAAATGTCCGCATTATACCGAATGCGGCAGAGCGGGTCAGCCACGTCTGCGGGTAGAGGGTGGCCCTCATGCAGCCGTTAACAAAAAGCGCTGATTTATTCCTTTTATGGAATAAATCAGCAAGGTGGCTGCGGGTACATGTCCGCCAGCCTCACGCTTTCAATGACTTGCGTCATTGAGCGGCCGGGCAAAAAATTTGCCCGGCACGGAAACGCGATTAAATCATCGCTTCCTTAATGTGCTCCGTCTGCCAGGATATGGGCCGAACGGATAAAAGGTTTGAGTTCGCGGATGCGGGTCTGGTCGGTTTCGTGCGCAGCAGCAATACCGCCGCCTGACTCGTCAGTATTTGAATGCAAAAAGGCAATTGCGCCTTTCTCAATGGTGCAGCCGCAAGCTTGTGCCGCCAGAAGCGAGCCGGCCCAGTCGGCCTCGTGCTCTTCCGCCTCCCAATAAGGCGACATTTTCAGGGCCAGAGAAAAATCGCCGTCCAGCATCTGAATGATATCGTCCCCGTTTGCGCCGGGAATAACCGGCTGGTGCGCCAGAAAGGCCAGAGTAACAACATCCTGATCATAGTGGCGCAAAGCCAGATGGGTGATTTCGTGGCCGATCACGAAGCTGAGGGCGCAGCGGCTCAGGCTCAGTGCCGCTGGCGACAGTACGATGGTCGCAGGCGCGACTGAGTAAGCAATTCCGTTGCGCTCGTCAGGTGCACGCAGAAAATGTACTCTGCCGATGCCCGCCAGACTGGCCATTTTGCGCCATGGTGTGGCTGGCGTCAGTTCGGTACAGGACGGACATGGGCGCGGCCGCCAGGAAAAGTGAGGTACAGGCGGTGTATCTGGAAACCAGCCGGCCTTGCCATCTTTGTGATGCGAATTTTCAGTGTCGCTGGCCGGCGCTGCGACGGCACAGCAGACTCCGGCCAGAACAATGCTGGCTTTGATCAGGAAGGAACGGACAGTCGGGTAACGGGTCCATTTTTGCATGCGGCACCTACCACAACCATATTACAACAGTATGATTTGTTTATAGCTGATGCTGCAGCGGCCAGCCAGTAAACAGTGAAATAGCATGAAATTGGCAGCATTCGTGGCGCTTGCGGCTATATTGAACAATAAGGGTTAGTGCGGAGCATTTTACGCTGCTGGATTGCTCGGCAGGATGAAGAAAGGCATACTTCACCGCTTGTTTCCGCAAAACAAATGTATAACAGGTTTAAAGGTTCAGTGTGGCAGCTTCAAAATTGCAAATCGGCCGGTTTCATATTGTAAAAGTGCTGGGGGAGGGGACCCAGGGCAAGGTCTATCTTGCCGATGACTCAAAACTGGGCCGCCAGGTTGCCATCAAAACGGTAAAGCTCGATCCTTCGCAAGAGCGTGAAAAGCAGATAAAAATACTGCTCGATGAGGCTCGTATTGTCAGCCGGATGCAACATGCCAATATCGTCACCCTGTATGACGCCGGTGAAGATCAGAATGAACCCTACCTGGTTTTTGAATATGTTCCAGGCATGACTTTGTCGGAACGGATGCAGTGGGACGGTCTGGTGGAAAAAACACAGGCCGTAGAGCTGACCTTGCAGATCCTCGCCGGTGTTGCCTTTGCACACAGCAAGGGGGTGGTGCACCGTGATCTGAAGCCTTCCAATATCATTCTGGATAGCAATAATGTTCCCCGGATCATGGATTTCGGCATTGCCCGTCAGGTGGAAAAGGGCGGTGGCAAAGTCTCGCTGATGGGGACGCCGCTTTATCTGGCGCCGGAAACAGTGGGTGAACGGATTGTCAGCCCGCGATCCGACGTGTTTTCTGTCGGGATGATTCTGTTTGAGATGCTGACGGGCCGCAATCCGGTGCGGGCGCCGACTCTGAAAGAGGTGCTGGAGCGGATCACCCGTCATGAGATCCCCGCGCCATCGAGCCTTAATCCGGCGATTGATGAACGCCTCGACAGCATTGTGCTGCGTGCCTTGGCACGCAACGCTGACGATCGCTACCAGTCGGCCAGCCAGATGGCAGAGGCCCTGGAGGCGTACTTGCGGCCGGAGACGAATCAGGCGCAGTCGACCACAGGGCAAAGTACGCTCGACTTTCTGCTGCGGCGCATGCGGCACAAAAGCGACTTTCCGGCGATTTCGCAATCCATTTCCGCGATCAATCAGATTGTTTCGTCCGACTCGGACAGTGTGGCCGATCTGTCCAACGTCATCCTGCGTGACTTTTCGCTCACCAACAAACTGCTCAAGCTGGTCAACACTGCCTTCTATGGCCAGTTCGGCGGCAGTATCAGCACCATTTCCCGCGCTATCGTCATTCTCGGTTTCGACACCGTGCGCAATATCGCTGTAAGCCTGATGCTGTTCGAGCATTTGCAGAACAAGTCGCAGGCCCAGCAACTCAAGGATCAGGTCATTGCCACATTCTTCACTGGTCTGATCGGTCGTGAGCTGGCCATCCGCACGAAAATGCGCGATGTCGAAGAAGCGCTGATTTGTGCCATGTTTCATAACCTCGGCAAGCTCCTGGCGACCTTTTATTTCCATGAAGAAGTCACCGAAATCGAGAAGCTTGTGGCTTCCGGAACGGAGGAAAACCGCGCAGTGCTTGAGGTGCTGGGTACCGGCTATCAGGAACTGGGAGTGGGGGTGGCGCGTACCTGGCATTTTCCGGACAAGATCATCACCAGTATGCGCGAAGTAACCGATGAGAAGGTCAAGGCGCCGCAGACCGACGCGGAAAAGCTGCGGGTCATCGCCGGTTTGTCCAAGTCGCTGGTCGGCGTTGCCGGCTACACCGACCCGCAGCAAAAGCATTTGCATGTGCAGGCTCTGGTCGGTCGTTATGGTGGGGCGCTTGGGGTAACCGACCGGACGCTGACTTCGGTGGTGGAAGAGTCCATGAACGAATTCCGTCGCGAAGCCAGCGTGCTTGAGGTGAATGCTCAGGAGAGCATCTTCCTGGGCAAGGTAACCAAGTGGAGCGGCACGCGCCAGTCCATGGAGAGTGCGGCGGGGGGTAAAACGGCCGACACCTTGTCGGATACGCTGAAAAATACTGTGCTGGTGAGCGAGAGCGGTTTGGCCGATGCGACGGTCACGACCAACGGCATTCCGGACAACGCCCAGTCCGTGCTTGCGGCAGGCATTCAGGATATCACCAGTACTCTGGTTGATGACTATTCGCTGAATGACCTGTTGCGCATGATTCTTGAGACGATGTACCGTGGGATGAACTTTTCCCGTGTTGTCTTGTGCATCCGCGATGCCAAGCAGAACAGCATGAACGCGCGTTTCGGTTTTGGCAAAGATATCGGCGCAATCATTCCGAAGTTCCGCTTTCCCCTCAGTGGTGCGCCCAATGTATTCCAGATTGCTCTGACGCAGGCGCTGGACATCCACATTGAAGACATCAATGCGGCGAATATCCGCGATCGCATCCCGCAGTGGTATCGGGACGCGATCGACGCCAATTCATTCATCCTGTTTCCGTTGGTCATCGACAAAAAGCCGGTTGGAATGCTGTATGCGGATCGTCAGGGTAAAGAGGGTATGAGTATTCCGCAAAAAGAGTTGAGTTTGCTCAAAACTCTGCGCAATCAGGCTGTGCTGGCAATCAAGCAGAAAATGTAACGCCGGTTAGTCGCTGCCGGTGCCGCCTGCAGATTTGGAGGCAAATTTACGGTATGATACGCGCTGTTTCCACCAAGTATCGCTTTCATGAAGACTACATTTCTTGATTTCGAACAGCCCATTGCGGAGCTGGAAGGAAAAATCGAAGAACTGCGCTACGTGCAGGATGACTCGGCTCTGGATATTTCCGAGGAAATCGCCCGTTTGCAGAAAAAAAACGAAGAGCTGACCAAGGATATCTACAGCAAACTCACCGCCTGGCAGATTTCCCAGGTGGCGCGTCACCCGCAGCGGCCCTACACGCTTGATTACATTCAGGGCATGTTTACCGATTTCCACGAACTGCACGGTGATCGTGCCTATGCAGATGATCCTGCCATTGTCGGGGGGGTAGCCCGTTTTAATGGTCAGAGCGTGATGGTGATCGGCCACCAGAAGGGCCGCGATACCAAGGAAAAGATCTACCGCAATTTTGGTATGCCGCGCCCGGAAGGGTATCGCAAGGCTTTGCGGCTCATGCGTCTGGCCGAGAAATTCAACTTGCCGATCATGACCTTCATCGACACACCCGGTGCTTATCCCGGTATCGGCGCAGAAGAACGTGGCCAGTCCGAAGCCATCGCCCGCAATTTGTACGTCATGAGCGAACTCAAAGTGCCGGTTATCTGCACCATTATCGGTGAAGGCGGTTCAGGTGGCGCTCTGGCAGTGGGGGTCGGCGATACAACCCTGATGCTGCAATACTCGACCTATTCAGTGATTTCACCGGAAGGCTGTGCTTCCATTCTGTGGAAGAGTGCCGCCAAGGCCGCCGATGCGGCCGAAACGCTCGGCATCACAGCGACTCGCCTGAAGAGCCTGGGGCTGATCGATAAAGTGGTCAGCGAACCGCTGGGCGGTGCTCAGCGCAATCCGGAAGCCATGATGCAAACGCTGAAGAAAGCACTCAACGATGCATTGCGCGCACTGGCTGACAAGCCTCGGGATGGATTGCTCGCGGCACGCTACGAGCGGCTGATGAGCTATGGCAAGTTCAAGGAAGCTGCAGTCTGATAGCCTTATTACCCCCTTGCTGGAGTCGTTGCGCCAGAATGGCGTAAACAGCCGGCATCAGGTCACTGTCGCCTTGTCTGGCGGCGTGGATTCAGTCGTGCTGCTGCATTTGGCCAGCCGGGCCGCTGGCCTGCTCGGTTTCCGTCTTTCCGCCATTCACGTCAACCATCAATTGCAAATCCAGGCAGATGCCTGGGTTTGCTTCTGTCAGCAGCTCTGTGACGACCTGGGTGTTCCGCTGCACGTTTCTACTCCAAAGATCGTAAGGTCGGGTGGCGAAAGTCTGGAAGCAGTTGCCCGCAGCGCCCGTTATGCCGCTTTTGCGCACCACGCGACGGATTTTCTGCTGCTCGCGCACCATGCCGATGACCAGGCTGAAACCCTTCTGCTGCAGCTCTTGCGAGGTGCGGGGGTGGCAGGGTTGGCGGCTATGCCGGTGCGGCAGACGCATGGCGGGCAAGTCTGGTTAAGGCCGCTTTTAACCAGCACGCGGCAGGATATCGAGAACTACGCAAGAAAAAATAAACTGACCTGGGTTGAAGACCCGTCCAACCGCAATTGCAATTTCGATCGCAATTTTCTCCGTCAAAGCATCATGCCGCTGCTGCTGGAGCGTTTTCCCGCTGCGCGGCAGACCATCGGGCGCAGCGCACGCCACATGGCGGAAGCACAGGTTCTGCTGCAAAGCTA
>JAJZTZ010000074.1 GCA_021847305.1 Pseudomonadota bacterium
GCGAGGCGGCCCCCTTTCCGGGTGACCTGAAGAGAATGAATCAGCGGGCTTTCAAGATGGGCTTTGTAAGTCCCATACTCAACCTGCAGATTCAGTCATTACCAGACCGATGGGAAGACGCTTATCTGGCCAGCAAACGTGAAGACGAGATATGCAAGCTGGCTGCAGAGGCATGGGTGGATGTTGTTACCGGAGCGGCTGCAGAAAGGGATGCAAACGAACTTGTGCATGAGGCAGACGACATTGCGCGCCAGCGGCGCGAACTTTAGCGTCAGGAGAGTGAAATGCGGGAAAAAGCTGCCCGCCTGCGGGAGCAGGCAGGCAAGTGGAAGGATGTCTATTAAAAGAAATTGATCACGCGATCAACCGAACGGGTGGTTGCCCCCTTCATGGCAGCGCCGTTATCGGTTGTAACCGTCGTAGACGGGGCCGTTCCCGCCTGCCCACCGTATTGAGCAGACACGCCAGCGCCCGGGATCTGCCCAATCGTGCCATTAACAGACTGAAGAGCGTCGTTTACAGCCTTGTTATATTGCGCCTGCGCAGCCTGGCAGGCCCTGTTTAAGACCTGATTCGCCACGCCCTGCAGGACACCATCCCAGATGCTGGGAATGCCTATATTCACATTCTGGATGGTTGTGACACAGGTGCTGGCCTGGTCGAACGTCTTGGTCGGGTCTGTCTGTGGCTGGTAAATTTGGATGTAGCGGCGCTGCGCGGCGGCGGCTGCGTCTTTTACTGACTGGCAGTCCACCAGTGCAGAGCTGCGATCAAATGCCAGCACGGGGCCGGCTACTGAAGCCAGGAGGCAGCAGGCAATGATGAGTGAGATTTTTTTCATGAGGTCGCACCCCCGGATTTTTTTACCCCAGCCGCTTTTTCGCGGATATGGCTTATCCGAAACATCGTTTCTCCACGCTCCACTGCAGCTGGATCACTCTCTGGCGGCCGACGGAGCGTAGCCTCGTGACTTGCGTTCGCCGCTTCCTGCCTTTCCTTGACCTTTCTGGTTCCTCGATGTCGTTCAATTTGTCGGTGGACTCTGCCTGGAAGTGGCTCTATGCCAGCGTCGGTCAGACTTTTGATGGCGGCGGCAATTTCAACTTGAGGGTAATCTCGTTCAATTGCTTCAGCCTTCTCCTGATCATCGTTTGTCCAGGTTACTATGCCTGACTGCCGCAAAACGTAACACTTCTTTTTGCTTTCTGCAGCAGCAATGCTGCTTTCTGCTTCTACTTCTTTTTCTTTAATGTAATAAGAGGGAACTCCCGATGTTGGTACCGGTTCCGGTACCGATTCTGGGAGTTCCGGGGACTCCCAGAATCGGGAATTCCCGGAACTCCCGGTTTCGGGAGTTCCCAGGATTTTTGCGATCTCGTCGGCATCCAGAGAGTATTCAACTCTTCTTTCGATGTTCCTTTTCCCCAAACTGATCAAGCTGTGCTTTTTTATAATCCCAACTGAGCACAGGTCTTCAATCGCTCGATAAACTGAATTTTTCCCGACGATTCCCTCTAGGTCGGCGATCAGCCTGGCCGCACTTGCCACTGGCTGATTGGGTTTCTCCTGCGCACTATCCAGAAAATCCATCACACCAATGACAGCGGCCTCATGCAGTCCAAATAGCCTGACCGCCCACTCATAGATTTTTACAAACCGACCTCCCCGTGGATGTGGAATCCTGCTGCTGCGGCTCATATAGCACCTGCCTTTGCAGCCTCAATCTTGGCCGCCTTGGTGCTGCCCGGGGGGCGTCCTGGGCGGCGACTTGGTAATTTCCCAAGCTCAAGATTTGTCCCCAAATTCTCTATGTACAGGGCTAAATCGAGTTTTCTGACCTGCTTTCCCTTTATCTTAAAAATAGGGACTGGAAATTTTCCGGTACTGACAAGGTTGTAAGTCGTCTGGTCCGCGTAACCGAGACAGCGACCGGCCTCGATCACGTCAATCATGACCCGGCCAGGGAAAAGAAATTCTAAGTACTCAAAGGTGGGAGAAAAAGGCATGACAATCCCCTAACGACCCTGCACAACAGGGCGACCCACGGGTCTAAAGGCCTCAAGGCCTTCGTTAAGGAAATATCTGGATTTTGGATAGCGGCATTTTTTGGTGACGGGTAGTCCTTGTGGCCGTGGCCGTTTCCCCTAACACAACCTACATCTAGGTCGTGCCCCATAATCATGCTGATGCTCTTTGGGCTCAGGCGCCTCCACAGGGGAAGGGAGTTAACCAGACTTAACTATTCCCATGCAGTTCCCCCTTGTTAATCCGGCTCCCAAGGGGATAGCGCGGGCGGTCCCGCGCGCACCTTCAGAAAAAAATATACCAGTAGGTCACAGTAGGGGCAAGTAAATTTTTCGACCAGACGTGTTAGACTGGGAAAAAATGGGAAAAATTTTGTGAAAAAAACGAGTAAACCGAAGTAAATCGCGGTAAAGAAAAGTAAACTAACTTGTTGATTTCGCTGGTGCCGGGAGCCGGAATCGAACCGGCACGGTATTGCTACCGCGGGATTTTGAGTCCCGTGCGTCTACCAGTTCCGCCATCCCGGCATGAGATGTTGTGGCTGTCGGGTCGAAAACGACACCTGACAGGGCATCTGGCAAGGGTTCGGATTATCCCTTAAATCGCTTTGTGGCACAAGACGATGCAATGTGTGTTGCATAATCTTCCATATTTCAATATTATTCAAAATATGGAAACGAAAACGGCTGTGACTTCTCTTGCTGCGCTGGCGCATGAATCGCGTCTGACAGTGTTTCGCGCTCTGGTGCAGGCCGGTCCGGCCGGACTGACGGCGGGCCGGCTGGCCGAGTTGCTCGGTCTGGCGCCGTCGTCGCTGTCCTTCCATCTGAAAGAGCTGAGCCATGCCGGGCTGGTGAGCAGCCGTCAGGCGGGGCGCTTTGTGATCTATGTCGCCGAGTTCGATGCCATGAATGGTCTGCTGGCATATCTGACGGAAAACTGCTGCGGCGGTAATCCGTGCACGCCGGTCGGGCCGGTCAGTTGTGCCCCGGGTTGTAACGAGATAAAGGATTGAAGATGAAACGTTTGCATGTACACATTGCCGTGGATGATCTGGCGAAAAATATTGCTTTCTACTCAACTCTGTTCGGCAGCGAACCGACGGTACAAAAGGCGGATTACGCCAAATGGATGCTGGAAGACCCGCGCGTCAACTTCGCCATTTCCAGCCGCGGCGCCAAGCCGGGATTGAATCATCTGGGCATTCAGGTGGAGTCGGATGAAGAGCTGGCGGCGCTGCATGGTCAGCTGGAGCAGCTGCAGGCTGATGTGGTGGAGGAAATGGGCACGGCCTGCTGCTACGCCAAGTCCGATAAATACTGGGTGAATGATCCGCAGGGGATCGCCTGGGAAAGCTACCACACGCTGGATAGCGTGCCGATGTTCGCCGGTGAGTCCGATTCGCTGGCAAACAGCGACTGTTGCGTGCCGCAGGCGGTTCAGCCGGTTGCGCTGGGCATGCCGAAAGCGGCGCCGAAGAAGTCGGGCTGCTGCGGTTAATCAAAGACATTCAGTAAACAGAAGCGGGCAAAATAATGAAAAACGTACTGGTATTGTGCACCGGAAACTCCTGCCGTTCGCAAATGGCGGAGGCGCTGTTGAATGCCGATCTGGCGGGGCAGGTGGTGGCGCGGTCGGCGGGCACGCGGCCGCAGCCGAAAGTGGCTGACGGCGCGATCGAGGCGCTCAAGCGTATCGGCTTGCCGACCGACGGACTGTACCCCAAGGACGTGGATGCAGTAATCAATGAGCCATTCGATCTGGTTGTGACGGTGTGCGACAACGCCCGGGAGGCCTGCCCGGTGTTTCCGCGGCCGGTCAAGTCGATCCATCTGCCGTTTCATGATCCGCACGGCGAGCCGCTGGAAAGCTTCGAGCGCGTGCGCGACGACATTCGCACGCGGCTGATTGCGGCCGTGCGTACCGAGCTGGGGCTGTGAATGTCGGCCCAGTGTGAGGTGGCGGCAAAGCAGGCAGCCGGCGCGCCGATGTCGGTGTTCGAGCGCTATCTGTCGCTCTGGGTGTTTCTCTGCATCGTTGCCGGCATTGTGCTGGGCCAGTGGCAGCCGGCGCTGTTTCACGCGGTCGGCAATCTGCAGCTGGCGCAGGTGAATATTCCCGTCGGCCTGCTGATCTGGGTGATGATCATTCCCATGCTGGTGAAGATCGACTTTGACGCTCTGCATCAGGTCAAGGCGCACTGGCGCGGCATTGCCGTGACACTGTTCGTTAACTGGGCGGTCAAGCCGTTTTCCATGGCTTTGCTTGCCTGGCTGTTCATTCGCCATGTGTTTGCCGCGCAGCTGCCGGCCGGGCAGCTGGACAGCTACGTGGCCGGACTCATTCTCCTGGCGGCGGCGCCGTGTACGGCCATGGTGTTCGTCTGGAGCCGGCTGTCGAACGGCGATCCCTACTTTACCCTGTCGCAGGTGGCGCTTAACGACGTCATCATGATTTTTGCCTTTGCCCCGCTGGTGGGGCTGCTGCTCGGGCTGTCCGCCATTACCGTGCCGTGGGACACGCTGTTTGTTTCGGTGGTGCTGTATATCGTTGTTCCGGTCATTCTCGCGCAGCTGTGGCGCAGGCGCCTGTTGCGCGGCGGAGCGGGGGCTTTTGAAACGGCCATGCGCCGCATCGGGCCGTGGTCGATTGTGGCCTTGCTGCTGACGCTGGTGCTGTTGTTCGCTTTTCAGGGCGAGTCGATTTTGCGCCAGCCGCTGGTCATCGCCATGCTGGCGGTGCCGATTCTGATTCAGGTGTTCTTCAATTCGGCGCTGGCCTACTGGCTCAATAAAAAAGTTGGGGAAAAGCACACGGTCGCCTGCCCGTCGGCGCTGATCGGAGCGTCCAACTTCTTCGAACTGGCGGTGGCGGCAGCGATTGCTCTGTTCGGTTTTGAGTCGGGGGCGGCGCTTGCTACGGTAGTGGGCGTGCTGATCGAGGTGCCGGTGATGCTGCTGGTGGTCAAGGCGGTGAATGCCACGCGCGGGTGGTACGAAGCATAGTCCGGTGCGGCAAATTTCCGGCTGTTTTGTATAGGGCGTGAAATAAGTGTTAACACGCCCTAGTTAAGCAGGCATTGTGCCGGGAGTGGTGCAACTTCCGGTGATACGTATTATTATCTCCCCAATAACTGGTTTGAAAAGACCAGGTACCCGTCGCCGGGCGGGTTGCCGACAGAAGAATGGGGGAGTTATGAAAATCAAACTGCGTTTCTCGCCAGAGGAAATCGAAATTGACCCGGGTTCGGTCCTGACCTTTCCCAACGGGTTGCCTGGTCTGGAATCCTGCAAGCGTTTCAAGTTGTTCCACGAAGAAAACAAGCCGACGATTTTCTGGATGCAGTCGCTCGATGATCCCGGCATTATTTTTTCCGTGGCCGATCCGGCCCTGTTTGAGCACGAATATGAAATTCAGCTCAGCGATGCCGAAGTGGCGCTGCTGCAAGTGGACGATCCCGCGTTCCTGAAAGTCCTGGTTCTGTTGTACCGCACCGGTGGCGATAACGCGGCGCTGCTCAGTAAATCGCCGTCCCCGGCAGGCATTGAAGTCAACTGGCGTGGACCTGTGATCATCAATCTGCAAAAACGTCTCGGCATGCAGAAACTGCTGCAGCACCCGCGCTATGCCGTGCGTGTCTACGGGGAATAAGCCATGGAAATGCAGCAAACATTGCAGGGCAATGAGGGTATGCTGTTCGACGGCTTTATGGTGATCCTGCTCGGCGTGATGCTGCTCGCCGGCATGCTCGGCGGGCTGGCCAACTACTACCTGTCGGAACGCTATGCCAACGGCTCGCGTGAGGTGGGTAAATATGTCGTGCTGGGTATCGTGGCCTCGCTGATTGTGCCGCTGCTGCTCAACATGCTGTCGAGCAATCTGATTGCCCAGGCACGCGTCAATCCGGTGGATCTGTATGTGTTTGCCGGTGTCTGTCTGATTTTTGTGGTGCTCACCCGCCGCTGGTTTGAGAACCTGGCGCAAAAGCTTCTCAATCAGGTGCAGGCGGTGCAGGACGAGGTCAGTCAGATCAAGTCGCTGCAGTCACTGGCGGAAAAAACTGCTCCGGAACTGGAAAGCCTGCCCAGAGTGGAAAGCGAAATTACGGCCTCGCCCGAGGCGGCGCAGGAACTGACCAAGCTGAGCTACAACGATATCGAACTGATGCGTGCGGTGAGCGACGGCCGCTACGCTTACGGCAATATTTCCGGCATTGCCGGCGATTCGGGCCTGTCCAAAGACTTTATCAATGAACGGCTGGTCGTGCTCAAGCAGCTGGGTCTGCTGGAGCTGAAAATCAACGAGAAAAACGTACTGCACTGGTTTCTGGCACCGAAGGGCAAGCAGTTTCTCGGTGAAGTCATGGCGGAAAAAGAGGACTGACGATGCGCCGGGCAGGGCGACTGCTGCTTGTCTGCATCGCCTTACTGCTGCTGCCCGGCTGCAGCAGACAGCCGCAATTGCCGCATCTGGCCCCCGACGCGGTTATTCTGGCATTCGGCGACAGCCTGACCTACGGGACCGGCGCCAATGTGGGCGAGAGTTATCCGGTGAAGCTCGAGCAGTTGCTGCACCGGCATGTGGTCAACTCGGGGGTGCCGGGCGAAACCACCGCGGAAGGCCTGCAGCGCCTGCCGCTGGTGCTTGAGGAGATCCGGCCGCAACTGATGATTCTGTGTCTGGGCGGCAATGATTTTCTGCGCCGGCTCGACAGCGGCGAAACGCAGGAAAACCTGCGCCGCATGATCCAGCTGGCGCGTCAGCGTCATGTGCCGGTGGTGCTGATAGGCGTACCCAGATTGGGCCTTATGCCGGAAACCGCACCGTTGTATGCGCGTTTGGCGAAGGAAATGAAAGTGCCGCTGGTGAGTGATGTGCTGCAGGAGGTGTTGTCCGACCCACAGCGTAAATCGGACTATGTGCACCCCAACGCCAGAGGCTACAGCGACATGGCTCAGGCCATTGCGCAGGTGCTGTACGATACCGGTGCGGTAGGCCAGTCAGCGAAGTAGGCAATTGCGGTTATAACCAAGGATAAAAAATGATGTCACACGCCCTGAAAGACGAAGAGATCGCCATGCTGCGGTCAGAGATTGAAATGATGATGCGCGAGCGTCAGGTGTTGCTGCGTATTGCCGGTCTGGCTGCAAGTTTCGTGGCGGAGCTGGACAGCAAGTCTCTTGCGGCGGAGACCTATGATGCGGCAGAAATGCTGGCCGAAACCATCAACTCGCTGCCGGAGGAAATCCTGCGCGACGCGCTGGAAAGTGTCGAAGCCGAAATCGTCGGCGAATGAAACCGCCTGACGCCGTGGCGCAGAGCCGCGGTGTCAGCGACTCAGCGCGTTCTGTTCGCGCTGTAAATGCACCAGGTAACGCTGGATGATATTCTGGTAGGCCGGTTTGAGGTTAATGAACTGGCAGCCCAGATAGGTTTGCACCACGCCATTTTTCTGCGTGGTGGGCGCCACGCGGCGAATTTCCAGCGCCACCTGAAACTGTCCATACTCGCCCAGGCTCAGGGTGCAGTCATCCAGTTTTTCCCCCAGTTTGATTTTGTCCAGCGGTCCTGCGGCGATAAGCGACACCCCGCCCAGGCTGATATCGTGCAATTTGAGCGTGTGGTTGCCGTACTTGCTGCTGCGCACATCGCAGCCGACATTGGCGCTGAAAGGAATGCCGACGCGGAAGTATTCGCGCCGCTGCAGGCGCAGCAAGTCATTGGGCAGGGCGGCGATGAAGGTGTCGCGCTCGCGGTAGCGCACCATTTTGGCCCGACCGGTAACAAACTGGATTTTTACCCCGCCGAGACTGGCGACGAACATCAGCCGTTCGCTGCTGGTCAGTCGTTCGTTGACGTGAGCTTCGCCGCCGACATCAAAGAGGAAATAATTTTTGTCTGGGTTGATGTCGATCAGGGTGCTGAGAATAAATTCGCGGTTGTGCTGAAAATACACCGTCACCAGCGCGCCTTTGTCGATCATTTCCCGAATGACAAAGTTGATTTCACCCTTGCTGTGCAGGAGAAAACGGCTGTTATCGTCCGCTGACTCGATCGGTTGCGGTTGTTGCGCGTTGGGGTTTTCGGAAAAGTCCATTTCAATCCAATGGTTTTATTCTGTTTCTACTAATTCACATTATATATCGGCAAATGTGAGAATGGCTGAAGATTAACCCTATTGGCAGAATAGTTGAATGTTTTAGTCGGGATTGTTATTCTTCAATCGCACCCGGACAAATGTTTGTCATCCTCCTAATGCCGCGTTTGTCAGGGTGTTTTTCTCCTCTATCCTGCTTTGAGGCGGGGGGCTTCAGGGGCCCCCCCTTTTTTTGCCTTTCTTTGTGCCATAATGCAAAGCATGGATGCCAAAGCGACAGCCTATTCCCTTGCCTATTCTACTGCAGCCCAATGGTCCGAGGCCGTGCAGGAATGCCTGCGGCAACTTGGTAGTGCCGTTGATGGTGCGACCATCGGTTTTATCTATGCGACGGATTTTTTTGCCAATCGCATGAGCGACATGGTGCGCATGCTGCAGGAAGAAAGCGGCGTGCAAAACTGGGTCGGCACGGTCGGCTACGCCGTCTGGGCCAACCTCGATGTTTTTCAGGATGCCCCCGCCCTGGTGCTGCTGTGCGCAAACTGGACCCCCGACCGGTTCGAACTGTTACCGGCGGTGCGCGTACCGGATGCAGAACAGCTGCAGCGGCTGTTGCATGCGGACAGCGGACAAAGCTACCGGATGGCGTTGCTGCACGCTGATCCGCGCAATCTGTTTATTCCGGAAATGCTGCAGATGCTGGCGGAACAGCGGCCCGCCATGGAGCAGGCCGGCGGCATTACCAGTTCGCGTTATCACAGTGTGCAGGTCGCCGGTTCGGCCTGGAACGGCGGTTTGTCTGGAGTGCTGCTGCAGGGAGACGGCGCTGTGGCCGTCGGGGTGGCGCAGGGCGCCAGAGAGTTTGGCGAGGCGCATGAAATTACTGCCTGCGAAGGCAACGTGATTCTCACACTGGACGGCGAACCGGCGCTGGACGTATTTCAGCGCGAAGTTGGCGATCTGCTCATGCGCGACCCGTCGCGGATTCCCGGCTTTATCTTTGCCGGGCTGGATTTGCCCAATGGCGATTATCTGGTTCGCGACATTCTCGGTCTGGACATGCAGCAGCGCCTGCTGGCAGTGGGCGAGTATGTTGAAGCGGGGACGCGCATTCATTTCTGCCGCCGCGATGGCCGGGCGGCCTGGGATGACCTGGAAGCGATGGTACGCATTACCCGCCGCAGCCTGTCCCGGCCTGCGCGGGCCGGTATCTACATTGCTTGTGTCGGTCGCGGCGAGCATGTGTTCGGCTCGCGTACGGCGGAGTTGCAGGTGCTGCGCGGGGAGCTCGGGGATATCCCCATCATCGGCTTTGCCGCGGCAGGGGAAATCGCACACGGCAGGCTTTACGGCTATACAGGTGTGCTAGTACTGTTTGGTTAGGGTGAGCGTATTGCCTTCGCGCTCCATGCGCAGCCGCCGCAGAAAGCTCATGCCCAGCAGGGTGACACCCAGCCCCTGTCCTTCCACCACCAGCCCGTCAACCTGATGCAGGGTGATGTCGCCAACCGTAACCGTATCCAGCGTTACCTTGTAAGCCGGTACGCTGCCGTTGGCGGTGTTGCTCATGCCCAGCCGGCCCTTGCGGTAATCGATGCCCAGGCGCTGAGCCTCACCGGCGCTCATGGACACCATGGTCGCTCCGGTATCCACCACCATCTGCGTCCAGCCGCCGTTTATCTGGCCGGTGGTGAAAAAGTGGCCCTGGCCGTTGGCGGTCAGCACGGTTTTGCCCTGGCCGCCGTCATCGCTGCTGGAAAAACCCTGTCCCATGCTGAGAATGCGTTTGCTGCCGTTGTCGTCGAACACGGCATTGAGGTTGTCGGCCTGGAGCAACTTCACCCCGCCCGGCAGGGACTGGCCGACTGCAACCATGCGCACCGGGCCGCCATTCAGCGATACAATGGCCTTACCGTTCATGAGACCGGCGACGCGGATGGAAGTGGCCTGCGCCAGCGGGCTCAGCAGCAGGGTAGACAGCACTAATAATTGACCGATTCGCATGGAGATTCCCGATGAGTTCTGAAATGAAACCGGTGGCCGTGATGCGCCATGTTGAGTCCGAAGGCCCAGGTTATTTTGCCACGTTTCTTGAGCGCAGGGGCATCCCCTGGCAACTGTTCGCCATCGATCGCGGCGATGCTCTGCCGGTTTCCGCCAATGATCATGCCGGGCTGGTTTTCATGGGCGGGCCGATGAGCGTGAACGACGACCTGCCCTGGATTCGCCATGCGCTGCACCTGATCCGCCAGGCTGTGGTCGAGGGTGTGCCGGTGCTGGGTCATTGCCTGGGCGGGCAGTTGATGGCCAAGGCGCTGGGTTCGGAAATAACCCGCAACGCCGTGCCCGAGATCGGCTGGGGGCCGGTTGAACTGGCCCAGGTCAGCACGGCGCGTGAATGGTTTGGCGATGTCGATGCCTTCGAAGCGTTTCACTGGCATGGGGAAACATTTGCCGTACCGGGGGCGGCCACCCTGTTGCTGTCCAGTCCGCATTGCGCCCACCAGGCCTTTGCCATGGGGCCGCACCTGGCGCTGCAGTGCCATATTGAAATGACCGCCGATATGGTGCGCGACTGGGCCACGAGCAATGCGCAGGATGTCGCGGCGGCTTCTGCCAGTCCGGCGGTGATGACGGTGGAGGAAATGTGTGCGCGTTTGCCGGAGCGCACCGCGGTCCTGCATCAGTTGGCTGACAGGGTGTACGGCCAGTGGATTCGCCATCTCAGGACGTAGCGCTAGCCGGTTAGGGAACCGCTGATTTAATCGTGTTTCCGTGCCGTGCAGATTTTT